>JAKSLV010000047.1 GCA_024401025.1 Bacteroidales bacterium | reverse complement strand
AATTGTTAAAAAACAAGATCGATAGCACTTCCAAACAAAATGTTTACTATCTTTGTCGTACTTTTATTACAATACACACTAAATTCAACTTTCGTAAGTTTAAAATTAATTTTCTCTAAGAGGTTAAGAGAATTAAGAGTTTATATATAAGTTTTTTAGAGAATTTGTTCGCAAGCGAACGGAGGGTAAGAGCACAACAATTGATGCTCTTACCCTAAGAACCGTTAGGTTCTATTCTCTTAAACGAAAAAAAACTCTTAACTCTCTTATCCTCTTAGAGAATAAAAACTCAATTCTCATAACATGAAAAAACTTATGACAGCGGCCATGGTTGCCTTGATGCCATTTATATCAATGGGTCAGAAAGCCACCATCGAAAACCCCACTTGGGAAAAAAGGGGCATCAGCTCATCGAGCATCGCCATCCAGAAGGTGGAAACCACTCCCCAAGCCACAACACTCTACTTCAAATGCTGGCTCGGATACGCCAATAACAAAATGAGGATTGCAAAAGACAGCTACATCCTGGTTGACGGCAAGAAGCTGACTCTCACAAAAGCAGACGGAATTCCGCTCGACAAATGGTTCAAGCCCAACGCCAAGGGCTTTACAAGAACTTTCTCGCTCACTTTCCCGGCCGTCAACGAGAACACCCAATACATCGACTTCATCGAGGGCGAGGGCGTCAACTATTTCAAGTTCTTCAAGGTGCCAGTCACTGAGGCTGCCGACAAGAAGAACAAGGAAATCCGCAAGCAGGCCGACGACGAGTATGCCCAGGCCGCCAACGTAACCGACGACGGCAAGCCATTGCCAGCTAATAAGCTCGCGCTCGGCACATCGAAGCTGAAAGGCCAGATAATCGGATACACTCCCGAAATCTTCAACGGAAAGGAAATACGAGTAATGTGCTACATCGACAATCCAATCACTGACGATCAGGACGAGGTGTGGGCCGATCTGGATTCCGAAGGCTGTTTCGAGATGGAGCTTCCACTCACAAGCCAGTATCAGACAGTAGGCATCCTGACAAGGGACGCCGGTTTGGTAAACGAGACTTTCCTTGCCACGATAGGCGGCACAGTGGAATTCATTTACGACATAGACCGCTACGCTGAATACAGATACGACAGCCCAAGCAAATACAAGTATTTCAAGGGTGACAACGCCGACATCAACAACTCTATTGGGCAGATAGACCTCAAGCAGATAAGCTTCGATTACGATGAGGTCCGTAATTTCAAAGGCACAACCGCCATGGATTTCAGGAACTACATCTACGAGCTAGCCAAGAAAGCCGAGCAGTATATCGACAATTCCAGCATGCCCAAAAAGGCCAAGGAATACGCCAAGATAGACCTTAGATGCAACGAGGGCCGGTTTCTTGGAACGGGAGATTATTACATAGCCGAGGCATACCGCAAGGCCCACAATATCAAGAACCGCCGTGCTCCAATGCCGAAAGACTACAAGTATCCTGAGTTCACCGAAGAATATGCAAAATTCATTCAGGAACTCAAACTCAACGATATGCAGATGCTATTCAGCAATGATTACAGATTATGCTCCAACGAATTAAGATTTCTGATGCCTAAAATAGGTCTGTCGGGATTGGATTTGAGTATAGCGATACTCAAACAGATGATGGATGAGTACAACAACGACGAGCCAATCGCCAATCTCTATAATATGTTTACTGAATTGTCCAAGCAGAAAGCGACCGGCCCCTACACGGAATCAGAAAAAGCAACAATCCAGAAATTCAACGATAAATACGCTCAGGAATACGACAGCATCTACGATAAGATTTTCTGGAAGAAAACAGAAGCCATCTTAGGCACCGACAAGGGAATAATTGTTGACCTTATGAAATCTCGACCACTGATGAAAGCGTTTGAGAGCCGTCACGTACTCAACGATATAGAAATGAAGACCGTGGAGGAAATCGGAAATCCGGTAATCACCGAATACGCCAAGCAGTGCAACGCAAAACTTCAGTCCGAGATAGAAGCCGACAAGGCCCGTGGCGGATACTTCCAGCATCAGACCAATGAGACTGAGGCCGACGCCATTCTTGTCGACATCCTCAAGAGTCACAAGGGCAAGGTTGTTTACGTGGATATGTGGGCCACATGGTGTGCACCTTGCCGCTATGGCATTGCAGACATGAAGCCTCATCACGATGAGCTCGCAGCCAAGGGCGTGGATTTCGTCTACATCACCGACGAGACTTCTCCCGAGGACGAATACAACAACATGATAGCCGGAATGCAGGGTGACCACTACCGCCTCTCACTTGATCAGATGAGCAAGCTCAAGGAGAAATTCCACATTACAGGAATTCCATTCTACCTCTTCATCAACAAGAAGGGCGAGGTTTCCGAAACACATAGCGGCTGGGGCGGAACAGACAGGGTAATGGAATTGCTCGGAAGACTGCTTGCAGAGTAGGTTGCTACATCAATAATGCCCGTAGAGACGGACCGCGGTCCGTCTCCACAGACCCAGCCAAAACACACAACCGCCCGTTGAAAATGTAATTTCAGCGGGCGGTTTGATTTATTTTTAATATATTCTAATTATTTATCTTCTTTATCTCTTCTTCGAAAGCAGCAATCTGCCCATCTGAAAGTTCCAAGACATCAATAATGGTTTCCCTGGCGTAACCTTTGTTATACATCTTGAGAGCGGATTCAAACTTTCCCTCAATTACTCCCACTGCCCTTCCTCGTTCGAAACGCCAATTGTCGGTATCGGCTACAGCACAAGCATCCCATTCATTTTTAAGCTTTCTATTAAACCATTTCATAATTCTGATTATTTATTAATGGCCTCATAGAAAGCAACTGTCTGCTCCTCTGAAAGTTCCAATACATCAGTAACAGTTTCCTTGTCAAACCCTTTGTTATACATATTAAGAGCCAATTTAATAGCAGTTTCAGCGACTCCCTTTGCTTCGCCCTTCTTGAGGCCCTTTGCTTCGCCTTCAATTATTCCCACTGCTTTACCTCGCTCAAATCGCCAATTGTCGGTATCTTCTACGGCACAAGCATCCCAATAGCGCTTTAGACTGCGGTTGTAGTTGCGATATTCGGTTGCAGTCATACTAGCGACTTCCGACAGTTCGAAGAGCTTCTTGAAAGCTTCTTTCTCTGCCATCTTCGGTTTTGTCTTGAAATTTCCCATATTCTTGATACTATAAATCCAACCATCTAGGAGACCGTTTACCTCGTCCTCGTCCTTTATGCCAAAAGCCTTCAGGTCAATGATGAACATCCTGTACTTATCAGAATAAACCTCATTGGTATCCGCATCCTTAGCCACAATCTCGGATACAGGCTTATGATTCATGCTATTTTTGCCACCTTCACCTCCATCTTCCACCACATCGGTAGGTATGTGGAAATTGGTGATATAAATTGCAAAAACCTTGTCACAGTGATAGTCCCAATGCTTTTGATTGGTTCCCTGATCCACAATACTGCGACTCAGATAGAAGAACGTCCTGTCCTTGAAATACCTTTGCGAACGTCGCTGCATTTCGATGATAACAGTAGTGCCATCGCCAAGCTCACAGAGCAAATCGTAGAAAATCAGACGCTCCTCCTTGCTCTTTGGCGTGCGTTCCTTGTCAATGTATTTCAGAGACTTTATGACAATCTGGTCCTTCTCCAACAATGCGTTGAGAAAGCCCATAAGACATTCGGCATTTCCAAACGCTCGTTTGAAGCCAAAGTCCGTCATCAGGTTCATATATAAAGGTCGCTCCTTTCTCATTATAACGCAAAAATATAGATAATATTTGAATTCAGCAAGCATTGACATTATTATTTCACAAAAAAACTTGGAGGATAAAAAATAAAAAACTATCTTTGCCGTACTTTTATTACCATACACACTAAATTCATATAACATGAAAAGACTTATGACAGCGGCAATGGTTGCCTTGATGCCATTGATATCAATGGGTCAGAAAGCCACAATCGAGAACCCCACCTGGACCAAGAGGTCGGTACATTCCGCAAGCATCGCCATCGAGAAGGTGGAGACAACTCCCAAGACCACAACCCTCTACTTCAAATGCTGGCACGGATACGCCGAGGGCACTATGAGGATTGCCAAGGACAGCTACATCCTGGCCGACGGTAAGAAGCTGATGCTCACAAAAGCAGACGGAGTGCCTCTTAATTCATTTTTCAAGTCCAACGCCGAGGGCTTCACAAGGACATTCTCGCTCACTTTCCCGGCCGTAAACAAGACCACCCAGTACATCGACTTCATCGAAAGCGACTGTCCTACCTGCTTCCAGTTTATAGGCGTGCCTGTCACTGAGGCTGCCGACAAGAAGAACAAGGAAATCCGCAAGCAGGCCGACGACATGGTGGACCGAATCACCAGCATGGCCGACGACGGCAAGCCTCTTGAGCAGAATCAGCTCATGCTAGGCACCACCACCATCAAAGGAAAGATCATCGGTTTCAAGAAGGAACTATTTGATGGTGCTGAAGTAAGCGTAAAAAGCTACATCAACAATCCGCTGACCAGAACACAAAACACCTTCGCCACCGACCTGAAAAGCGACGGAACTTTCGAGCTGGTATTGCCTCTCACAAGCAAGAAAGAATCTGTATTGTTTAGAGTGAATCCACTGTATTCGGGTCTCATCCTTGTCGGCATCGGCGAAACCGAGGAATTTATTGTAGACCTCGACCGATTGGGCGACTACAGATACGTGAACCCAAACAAGTATATGTATTTCGACGGCGCCAACGCTGAATTCAACAATGCCTTGGTAAGATACGAGGAAATCGACCAAATAGACCACGATAAGGAGGAGGAACTGATGAAAAGTCAGGATCCTGAGAAATTCAAGAACGGAATCATAGCCTTGACCAACGAGCAGAAAGCAAAAATCGACGCTACCGAAATGCCCGAAAGAGTTAGGCAGTACATGAAGCACAACCTCGATTTGGAAGTTGTAAGAGCCCTCGCAAGAGCTCCTATGGATTTCCAGATGAGTTACATAAGAGAGGCTATGGAAAGCGGAACCTCTCCAAACGAAATCGAATACAAAAGTCCAGATTTCAGCCTCGATTACTTCAAGCAGTACAGCAAGATAGACGTAAACGATCCTCAAAATCTCTACAACAATAATATTGGAGAGATAAACATGTATGCGAGATATAGTCTTGATTCATACGTTGGCAGCAGACGTGTCCTTGAATTTTTCAAGAAAGCCAAAGAAGATGGCTGGATGAATCCCGAATACGAGAAGGCTATTGAGATACTCACGAACAGGGAAACAACCGAAAACTACCCCATCTCAGAAGAGGACAATACCACAATCGACTCCTCATGGACTGGTATTCATACTGATTTCGCAAGAATAATAACTGGCAAAGAATCAGGCATGTTGTTCGATATGATGAAATGCAACGATATCTGCGAAACGCTCCGTGAAAAGAAGTTGATTCCCGAATCTGACATCGCAGAGCTTGAGAAACTCGGAAGCCCGGTATATGCCCAGTTTGCACGTCAGGAAAACGCCAAGATAATGGCAGAGAAAGAGGCCGAGAGAAAACGCGGCGGATATTACAAGCACGTGGAGGGTGAGAGCGTTGCCGACTCCATCCTTGTGGAACTCGTGAAAGGTCACGAGGGCAAAGCTGTCTACATCGACGTATGGGCCACATGGTGCGGACCATGCAGAAGCGCCATGCAGCAATTGGAGCCATACATCGACGGCCTTATCGAGAAAGGCGTTGACTTCGTTTACGTAACCGACGACTCGTCAGACGAGAAGGAATACAAGAAGATAGCAGCCAACAGCAAAGGCACTCACCACAAAATCAGCGAGGCCAACATGGGAATGTTGAAGGCCAAATTCGGATTCGGCGGAATCCCTGCCTACATCCTCATCGACCGCAAGGGCTTCGTCCACGAAACCCCAACCTGGTTCATGGGCCCTCAGTGGCTGGAGAGCAAACTCAAAGAAATGGAATAATGCCCGTAGAGACGGACCGCGGTCCGTCTCCACAGACCCACCCAAAACATCAAACCGCCCGTTGGGAAATGAAATTCTCAGCGGGCGGTTTGATTTTTCTCTCCCAAAGATATTGGGCAATCAAATATAATTAATATTTTTGCAATCGGAGATTACAACAAAATCTCCGATTAACAATTTAATATAAAACACTATGAGAAAATCATTGATTTCGTTGGCTGTGCTGGCGTTGATGGCATCTTGCGGACAGGCGCCCAAGCAGCAACAACTCGAAAACCCCGTTCTCACCATCGAGGGTGGACAGGTTCAGGGAGTTTTCGCCGACGACCACCAGGACGTCTATGTTTATCGCGGCATTCCATACGCAGCACCTCCTATCGGCGACCTCAGATGGAAGGAACCTCAGCCTGTAGTGGCTTGGAAGGGCGTAAAGATTGCCGACAAGTTTGGTCACCCGGGCTTCCAGTCGGTACACTATCCCGGCGGATACGCCACAGAATGGGGTTACGGCGACGAGGCGCCTCAGAGCGAGGACTGTCTCTACCTGAATGTCTACACCAAGGCTCCGGGCAAGGCTGATAAGAAGCTTCCCGTTGCACTCTGGATTCATGGCGGCGGATACCGCGAAGGCTGGGGCAGCGAGCCCGAGTTCGATGGTCAGGAGTGGGCCAACAAGGACGTTGTACTCGTAACAATCAACTACCGCCTAGGAATTTTCGGATTCCTCACCCACCCAGAACTCGATAAGGAAAGCCCACACGGCGTATCAGGAAACTACGGAATCCTCGACCAGATAGAGGCTTTGAAATGGATCCGCAAAAACATCGCACAGTTTGGCGGCGACCCCGATAATGTAACCATCTTCGGACAGAGCGCAGGCGCAGGCAGCGTAAAGACCGTTTGCGAATCGCCACTTGCCCGCGGATACTTCCAGAAGGCTGTTATCATGAGCGGCGGCGGCATCACAATTCCCGATCCCAACAAGCCTGCTCCCGAGCTGCCACGCAACTCCATTTTCCGCAATATGACTATGGCTGAGGCTGAGGCTGAATCTAAGGCAGTGCTCGACTGGGCAGGCCTCAGCGACCTCGAGAAAATGCGCAAGGCTTCCACAGAAACCCTCTACGCCCTCAACGACATCTACAACCGTGTAAACGGCAAGATGGGCATCGTTACAATGCGTCCAATGGTGGATGGCTACGTAAGCTTGAAATCGTTCGACGACGCAGTTTTGGACGGCTCCATCGCCGACGTTCCCTACATGATGGGCTACACCCTCAACGACCTCGGCAACATGGGCGGCGGCATAGCCGACTTCTGCCGTGTACGCGCCGAGAAGGGCGGAAAGGCATGGGCATATCAGTTTGCTCGTCCTCTGCCTGACGATGGCAGCCATCCCGAGGTAACAGCACGCCTCAAGGGCGCGTTCCACTCTTCCGACCTCTGGTACGTCTTCAAATCGCTGAAGCACTGCTGGAGACCTTGGACCAAGGGCGACTGGGACCTCTCGGAGAAGATGCTCACCGCATGGACCAACTTTGCAAAATACAGCAATCCTAACGGCCAGGCCGACGGCGCCTGGAAGGAATTCTCCGCCGACAACAAGGACTTCATGATCTTCAAGCTCGACGACAAGGAGGCAGAGGCTTCTGCAATGGGTCAACCCCTCCAGCCCGAGGCTAAATAAAACTTCCCAATGTAAGCAAGTCGCTTGACACTTGATAAAATATAAAAACGGATTGTCCGGCCATCAAGCTGGGCAATCCGTTTTTTCGTTGATATTTTTAGTTCAAGCAAGATCTTCTATTCCCAAACCTCCAGATAGAAATCGTTCTGGGCATTGTCGACGTAATACACGTTTGTAAAACCCTCTGATGCATTGGGCATCTCGATAATCTTGCCCATGTCAATAATCTTCTTATCGGGAATATGATTGGCGCGGCGGCGATTTTTCTCAAGACATTCCTTTATCACCGAGCAGAAATACATGGCGCAAATCCTGTAACCCTTGTTCTTGAAGAGCTCCAAGATAGGCTTGCGGTCGGCCTTGGTGATATTTGTGCTGTCCAGCACAAACGACATTCCATCATTGATGAAATTCTGAATCTGCTGCTGTTGCTTGCGCTTAATCTTGCCGTCGAACTCCACACGGGCCAAGTCCTTAAGGTACTCATGATAGAAATAAGTCTTGCCCGTGCAGTGGATGCCGATAAGCATTATCGCAGTCTTTGGCTGAGATTTTATATCAGCTAATATGTCGAAATCGTTCTGTTCCATTTTTCAATAAAGGAATAAATGAATTAATGAATAAAAGGATTAATTCCGACGCAAAGTTAATAAAAAATTCTCCACTATCAAAATAAAAAAGACGCCTCCCCGATTATAGCCTCAGAGAGGCGTCTCATGAATAACCGCATGCGAAGCCTTCAGGCGAGCTTGCGGCACCCATAGAGCCCGCGGATTACCTCCTACCACTTTATCATCTTCCTAACAACATTATCGCTTCCGCCGCCTACCATTACCTCATAGTCGCCGTGGAGTGTGCGCATTGTGTTGGTGGATGGATCCCACCACTCAAAGGTCTGGTCGGTGAGGTCGAAGGTTACTGATACAGTCTTCTTGGCGGGAACTGATACGCGCTTGAATGCACGGAGCTGCTTGCTCGGACCATCGTTGTCGCCTATCTTGCGGAGATAAACCTGAACCACCTCGTCGCCATCTACAGAACTTGTATTCTGAAGCTGACATGTGAGCTTGCCGTTGGAATACGAAACCTTGGAATACTTGAACTTTGAGTAGCTCAATCCGTGACCGAATGCGAACAATGGCTTCTCGGTCATGTAGCGGTAAGTGCGGTTCTTCATCTCGTAGCTGAGGAAGTCAGGCAGCTGATTTACATTGCGGTAGAATGTAACCGGAAGCTTGCCCGAAGGATTCACATCGCCGAAGATGACATCAGCAACAGCCTCGCCGCCCTTCTCGCCGAGATACCAGGCCTGAAGTATTGCGTCGCAGTTCTGAGTCTCAGGCTCAAGAGCAATGGCGCCGCCGGAGCAGTTCACGAAAACAATCTTTCTGCCATTCTTGTGAAGGCTGGCCATCAGATCGCGCTGAACCTGAGGCAGTTCTATGTCGGTGCGGTCGCCGCCCTTGAAACCGGGAGCGTCCACCTCCATCTCCTCGCCCTCCAGCTGAGGAGAAATTCCGCCCACAAAGATCACCGCGTCGGCATTGGCTGTGGCGGCCAGAATCTCGTCAACGGTGATGTCGGTGTTTACAGTGATGTCGAAATTCAGCATGGCGAGGTTCCTTACCTGCTTGTATTCAAGCACAAAAGGCAGCTCCTCCCCTTTCTTGACCTTTACGGCCACATAGAAATCGCTCTTGGTGTCGGTGGTGGTGAATTTGGTGGTAACGTCCTTCACGGTAAGCTTAGCCTCGTCGTCGGCCTTTATGTTGAAATATATAGTCTCGTCCTTGTCGGCCACGTATACGCCCTGCATCTTGGCCAAGAAATGCTGAAGGCTAACACCGGGAGCGAAAACCGTTGCGCCGCCGTTCTGAAGACGGATCGGTGCGCTGTATTTTGCCTCGGCAACTGGCTCGCCCTTCATGATCTCGTTGTTCCAATATTGAGCTGATACTCCGCCCCTCACATTTCCAAACTTGCTGAGTACCACGTTGCTGCTGGTCAGATTGCAGCCCTGGATGTAGCGGATGTTGGCGTTTTTCTGCCTGAGGCCGTCGAGTATGGTTACGGTATGCTTGGGGAATCCGTTGTAATTGCCCCAGAGCATTATGGAATCCACGGCGTTTGGACCTATCACCACGATGTTCTTGAGATCCTTGCTCAGCGGCAATACGTTTCCGTTGTTCTGGAGAAGCACGATACTCTCCTGAGCCATCTTGAGAGCAAGGGCCTGATGCTCGGGACTAGCGATTACAGATTCAGGAATCTTGGTCCATTTCACGAGGTCGTCCTTATCAAGGTCGCCGAGCTTTATTCTCGCGATTATCAGACGGCGGAGGCTCTGGTCGATGCGTTTCTCATCCACCTCGCCCATCTCCACGGCCTGTTTCAGGTTCTTGAAAACTGGTCCACACTCCACATCAGTGCCGGCGCGCAGTGCCATTGCGGCGGCCTCGTGCTCGGTCTTCACCACGGCGTGATGACCTGGAGTATAGAAATCGTTCACGGCCCAGCAGTCGGAGGTTACAAGTCCCTTGAAACCAAGCTGTTCCCTGAGGATTGTGCCCAGATACCTCGAGCTTCCGCAGCAAGGCTCGCCGTCCATGGCGTGGTATGCGCACATCACCTCCTCCACGTTGGCCTCCTGCACAAGTGCCTTGAAGGCAGGTATATAGGTCTCGTAAAGGTCTCTCAGAGGAAGGTTCTCGATATTGAAGCTGTGGCGGTTCCACTCCGGTCCCGAATGTACCGCAAAGTGCTTGGCGCAGGCGAGGGTTTTGCGATAATGTGCAGTATCAGGCCCCTGAAGACCACGAACCACGGCCACGCCCATCCTTGATGTAAGGTAAGGATCCTCGCCGTAGGTTTCCTGACCGCGTCCCCAGCGTGGATCACGGAAAAGGTTGATGTTTGGAGTCCAGAACGAGAGGCTCTGATACCTGCGTATCCTGCCCTGAGACTTGGCCAGCTGAGCCTTTGCGCGCGCCTCGTCGCTCACGGCGTCATAGACTTTGTAGAGGAGGTCGTCGTCCCACGATGCGGCCATTCCCATTGTGATGGGGAAAACGGTGGAAGTGCCATTGCGGCCCACGCCATGGAGGGCCTCGTTCCACCATTGGAACTGCGGGATTCCAAGGCGCTTTATCTCAGGCGACTCATCCATCATGAGCGAGATTTTCTCATCGAGGCTGAGGCGGCCCAAAAGATCGTCGGCTCGCACCTCGGCCGGGAGTGAAGGGTTCTGATACGGAAGCACCTGCTGCGACACTGCCACGTTCACCGATAGCAATGCCAGCAAAATAAGAATTGTTTTTTTCATATAAGTGTGTGAATTTTTCCATTTTGACGAAATAACGGCCAAACTGTTTAATAAAAACAAAAAAAATACGTTATAAATCCAGAACAAACCAAACTCAACAATAAAAATGAAAAAAGCAGCAGCATTATTATTAGCGCTTATGCCAATGGCATCTATGGCGCAGGAAGTATGGGAACCCACTTGGGTATGGGATGTGGACCTTTCCGAGAAGGCCAGACAACAGTTCGATAACCGCAGCGGCGGCGAGGGACAATGCTACAATTATTTCGGTGACGGATGGAACGAATCTACCGAATGGATGGAAGAGACCAAACACGAGGTGACGGCATCGTCGTATCTTGCGCAGCAGGGCAACTACAAGTACACCCCGGATATGGCCAACGACGGCGACGAGTTTACAGCCTGGGTGGAGGGCGTAAACGGCGACGGCAAGGGCCAGAAAATCACATTCAAGTTTGCCCCGTCCAAAAACACCATCAACTGCATCAGAATCTTCAACGGCTATGTAAAATCGCCATCGGCCTACTACAACAATGCGCGTCCCAAGAAGATAAGACTCTACATCGACGGCAAGGCCACATACGACTTCATCATGAAAGAGGACAAGCCCGGCGAATACGTATACCACACACACAACACAAAAGACGGTGAGGATATCAGACTCGACAATGGCAAAACCTTCGAGTTCGAGATCCTGGAGGTTTATCCCGGCAAGAAATGGCAAGACTGCGCCATCACCGATATAGTGTTCGATGGCACCGGAATACACGACTAACAGCCAACTACCGATAAAAAAAATGTCAGCCGAAACCAACGTGTCTCAGCTGACATTTTTTTTGTATCCTATCGCCAGATGCTCCAGTTTTGCAGGCTCTTGAGCTTTGGCAGTTTGAATTTCTTCTTTGGTTTCTGAGACTGCTGATTCTGCAGGCTCTCGTTAGCCTCCTCCACAGCCATATCTTCGGGCTTTACGGCCACGGCCTTCTGAACCTCGGTTCCGTCTTTCACAATCTTGGCCTCGCGGTCGCGTTGATACTCCTCATAGAGAGAGCCAATCTTGTCGAGGGCCTTCTTGGCAAGGCTGAAATACAATGCCACGAAAAGGAACACAGTTATCAACCATATAACGGCCAGATTAAGCCAGAATGTCTCGATATACCAGTTTACGAACCTCTTGCGCGGGGCGTAGAAATGAGCCCTCAGCAGCTTGTGATGCGGATCCAGGAATATTGGATTGGCCTTCTGATATATCCTGTTGTCGTATTCCACCACTCGCTCGGTCTCGCGGTTGTTGGTAACGAAATCGGCAAGACTCTCGTTGTGATAGCTGTATTTAAGCTCCAGATAGGCATCCTTGGCCTCAGGAGTCTCCTGCTGACTAGAGATGTAATTGTCCTTGCTTACGTTGGCGGTCTTGAACTGCTGAATGTAGTAGGCCCTCAAGCGCGAGAAATAATCCTTTATCTTGGATATCAGCTCGGGAGTCATATTTTCCCTGGATATCAGCTCCACGTCAAAATCGGGCCTGATGTCGGCATTGTCCACCATCTCCTGACAGATCTCGTTCTTGATGGTGAGCAGGTCGCTGTCGATTGTGGGCAGCTTGGACGAATCGTTGATGTTCCTCTCGTAGAAGTTCACCTTGTTGTCGAGCAGCGTGAGCCAGAAATCGCGCTTCATCAACGCATTCTGCATCTGCTTGTCGTACTCGTAGATAGGTTTCTCGTAGGCGTTGTTCATATACTGCTCCACAGCCAAACCCTCGTATGCCCAGCGCGCCACAAAAATGTCGCCATACCAGGGCACCTCGCCCGGGCTGGATATCGAAGGATTAAGCTTGTCGAAACTTACCAGCACGCCTGTAAGCATAATCTGCGGGATTATCAGGAACGGTATCAGGATGTAGATGGTAACGGTGGTCTTGAAAGCATCAGAGATCACCAAACCCATGATGTTGGCGTTTACCCATACTGCAAAGAGCATCAGCCAATACTTGAAATACTCGTCGTGGATTTCCAGGATGCTGTTGCCGATAAGCACGTATACGGCAGCCTGGAAGGCCGACATGAAGAAAAGTATCGTGGCTTTAGAGAACAGATACGCGCCCTTGCTAAGGTTCAGGAACTGTTCTCGCTTGCGTATGGTGCGGTCCTTGATAATCTCCTGAGCCGACACCGTAAGACCCACAAACAGGCCTATGATCACCGACATGAAGAGGTATACAGGGATGTTGCTGTTGTTGAGCAATGTGTATTCGCCCATGGCGTCCTTGCTTACACTGCGGTACTTGATGATGAAGGTAAGCACCAGGGCTATGAGCGGAGTCTCCAGCAGGTTGATGAGCACATACTGCATGTTGCTGAACTTGCTGAGAACGTCGCGCTTCATGAATATCATGAACTGTCCCCAGACATCAGGGATGCTGAATCCCACCTTGGGGAGATGGCGCACAAGCACCGACCTTCGTTTCTCACGGGTGTTTTCCCTCACGAAATAGTCGTTCCACTCCTTTGGAGTGATCTTGCGCTGCTGGGTAACGTTGCCGTACTCGTCGATCATGCGGCTCTCCACGATGTTGAAAATCTGCTCGGAGTTTACGTTGCCGCATCGCGGACACTCTGAATCGTTCCAGTTGGCCTGGCGGATCTTGCTCTTGAAGTATGTGATACTGTCTACGGGGTCGCCCTTGTATATAAGGTAGCCGCCGGTGTCTAGAATTATCAGAGAATCAAACATCTTGAAAATCTCGCTTGATGGCTGATGTATAACCACGAAAACGAGTTTTCCCTTGATGGTGAGGTCTTTAAGGAGGTCGAGGATGTTCTCGGAATCTCTTGATGACAGGCCCGATGTAGGCTCGTCGAGGAAAAGTATCGAGGGCTCGCGTATCAGCTCCAAGGCAATGTTGAGACGCTTGCGCTGACCGCCGGAGATACGCTTGTTGAGCGGGTTGCCCACCACCATGTTGCGGATCTCGTAGAGGCCGAGGCTCTTGAGCATCTTAAGCACTGTTCTGTAAAGCTGAATCCTCGTGTAATTGGCAAAACACTGCTTGGCGCTGTAATAGAGGTTTTGGAACACGGTAAGCTCCTCGATAAGGAGGTCGTCCTGAGACACATAGCCGATAAGGCCGTCCAGTTCGCCCTCGTTGTGGTGGAGGTCAACGCCGTTGATCCATATATGACCGCTGGATGGAGTCTGATTGCCGTTGAGAACGCTCAGCAAAGTGGTTTTGCCCGCGCCAGATGCTCCCATGATGCCCACCAGCTTGCCGCTCTTCTCCATGAAGCTCATATCGTGGAGACCCACAGCACCGTTGGAGAATTTGTATTCCAGCTTGTCGACCTCGAATACAATCCTCGACTTGGTTTTGTCGAAATTGAATGCGCTTACAATATCGCTGTAGTACAGAGCCTTCTTCACCCTTGGACCTCGCAGCGATGCGCCGGGCGAAATCACATGTACACGGTCGGGATTAAGGATCTGACCATTCATCGACATCTCCTCCTCGCCCTGGAACACAAACAGGTGCATGTTTACGCTAGGTATCAGGAAGAAGAGTATCTGTCCCTCAAGATTCTCGCTGTAGATGTGCTTAATCTTGTCATGATGGAAACCGTAATCGCTGTCCACCAGCAGAATACGGTCGGAATCCGGCACCGTGTTGCCCGATAGGAACATAAACTCCATAAGGCTCTTGAACTCCTCGGCAGGGAAATTGAAGTAGAGCGAAATGGTCTCCACAAAATCCATCTGCACCTGAGAAACGCCGTTAGGATTGTCGATCTTGATGAACTCGAGCATCCTTATAAGCAAAACTGCCTTCTGATTCTGCATCAGCTCCTTGTTGATGGCCTCGCAGATCAGCATCACCTTAGTGCTGCTGGCCGATAGCACCTTGCGTCTCTTACCATTAGCATTCTGACGGTTTCTAAGCTCATCGCAATGAGACTGGTAGAGAGTGATGTATTCCGGCACCAATTCGGGACGCAGTTCGTGCTGCAGGAAAGTCTCTACAATGGACAGAGTGCTTTCCTGCTGCTCCTCCTCCTCCTTGGTGGCAGCAATAATCGCAAACAATTGCATCAGACACTTAAGGATGCTCTCACTCATATTGTTTTAGTTATATAATATAAAAAGTGTTCCTTACTAAAAAAGCTAGTTCTTGAAACCGATGAGCAGGATTGCGAAACCCGACTCCTCGTTCTGATTTGCCATGCGGGCCTCTATCAGGCAGTCCACAGTATCAGCAAACTTGAAATCCCAGAAAGGGGCGTTGTTGTGCTCGGCCGAGCAGTAGAGCTCGTTGCGGTCGCGGTCGTAGATGGTGAACACCAGATTGCCGGCGTCCTTGCCCAGACAAGCAGCCACACGGTATGTGCTGCCGCCATAGAAAGTAACGTTGAACTCGGCGGTCTCGTCGCTGGCTATGGGAGTCTGATATACCTGGCCATCGCTGATGTATGACGATGGAAGATTCTGCGCGCAGCTCTTCATGAGAGAATCCGACTGAGCATCAGCCACATTGGCCGAAACCATCGAAATCAGCAACGCTAAAGAAAGTATCAAAATGTTTTTCATAATTTCTATCCTAATATGATTGATTAATTAATGATCTCGGCGCGAAGCTTGGCCACCTTGTCGGCAATAACCTTTACCTGCTCCTTTGTGATGTCCACCTTGGTAGAGCACATGATGGTAGTAGTCTTTGTCTCCTCGTCGGTCTGCGCAGGCATGTACTCGTATTTAACGCTCATGGAGTCGTAGATGCTGGCGATGTCGGAGAGCTTGTCGAGGAAGCTCTGATACTCCTTTCCAAGCGAGTTGTAGTATGGACGCAGAAGCTCGATGAGGTTGTCGAGCGGATACTTCTGCTGACCGATGATCTGGAGCTGCTTGTACTTCATCTCGTCGGCCTTGTTGAGGTTTGTAAGCAGGTAGAGGCCCTCTAGCCATCCACCGGCAATGATGAGAGCGCCCACCTCGTTGCGGTCGCTGTTCATGAGGTACTGGTCGCTGTCGCGGTATATCAGCGATGCAATGTAGAGCAGGGAGTCCTTGTCGCCGTTGTTGGCCTCGATGCGCTTCATTGTGTTCTCGCTGAAGGAGTTAAGGATGCCGAGATCCTGTGTCAACATCCTAATGGCGCCGAAATATGCGGCGGCATCGGGCAGCTGCTCGTACACGTTGATGTAGCCGAGGTCGGCACCGTATACACCCACATTAAGCGCCTGCTTGAATGTGGTGGTGTAGTCGCTGCGCTTGTTAACGCTGTTGAGGTACTCGGCGCTGTATGGAAGGTTCAGCTTCTTGAAGATTCCGGCCAGCTGCAAAGGCGATGGCACGTTGAAGAGCCTGTTGTTAACCTTTACGAGGGCAGACTTGTTGGGATCCAGCTGCTGTGGAGCCTCCGCTACCGAGTCTTTTTTCTGGTCCTGATTATTGTTGTTGGTGTTTACGGAGCCGGCACAGCCAGCGCACAGAATGCAAACAGCCAATAGCAAAGAGTTATTTCTATTTGTCAAAAACTTCATTTTACTGTATATTTTTAATGCTTATCACTTCACTTTATTTTACAAATGTACTCCAATTACGGCAATTAATAACATAATTTGCCGCATTTTTTTTGCGCAAAGCTAGAATTTAACAATTATTTAACATACACGAGTGTTGCGCCTCCGCCATACTCCTCGAACGACGCATCCTGATACTCGCAGCGTTTGTAGTTGCGCTCCAGGCACTTACGCAATTCTATCTTGAGGGTTCCGTTGCCCTTGCCGTGTATGAAAATCACCTTCTTTACCACGGGGTCTTTTATGTATTCCTCCAGTTTCTCGCGGAACACCTTCATCTGATAATCGAGAATCTCCTTGGGGCTCATGCCGCGCTCGTCCTCTATAATCTCGGTAAGGTGCAGGTCCACAACCTCTTTCTCGCTTCGCTTTGCCTTTTTCTGAGGCGCGGCCACGGGCTTGTCCTTGTCGGGTATCTGGCTGTCTATCATCTCCTTGATGGCGTCGGCCATTTTTCCGCTCTGATATATGGGCAGTATCACGGCATTCTCGTCGAAGAAGTCGTTCACCTTATAATAATTAAGCTGGTAGAATTTGGGAGCGTGAATCCTAAGCTCGCACTCCTCGGGCTTGCGTGTGGCGTCCATGCGGTCCTGCGCAAACATCAGCTGGAACTTGAAAACGGACAGGCCGCTCAGATCGCCGCGCTTGATGGTCTCCACGTATTCCTTGGTGTCGGGCTCCAGGATTCCCGATGTCACCTGCATCTGTGTGCTGCCCTCCAGGGTCTTGCAATAGTTGTAGCAGATGCGGAAGTCGCTGTCATTCACAAAGTAGAGGTCCAGGTCACACTTGTCGTGGGCTTTTCCGTCGGCTGGCACAAATCCGGCATAGAGGGCCACATCGCCACTTTGTCGGGCTGATGCTTTCTGCTCCTGCTTCTTGGCCTCCACGCGCACCTGCACCTTTGCCTGAAGCTCGTCCACGTAGGTCATCCTCGGGGCCTTAGGCTCCTCGTTTTCCTTGGCTGATGCGTCCAGTATCAGCTCGCTGGCCATGGCAGGCACCTCGAAATCGTCACTGTTAAGCACCATCACCTTGCCCTCGCCTATTACGCGGGTAATGGTGCCATGGTCGTTCTGGTAAAGAAACTTTACTTTATCTCCTTTCTTGAAATTCATTTCGCTTTTATTTTTTAATTGCCCAAAGTTAATTAATTTTGCAAAAACTTTGCAACAGTAATTTCAAAAAAATTATACATAAAAAATGGCTGCACCTAAAAATATAACAATAGCAGACTTTAATTATAGTTTGCCCGACGAGAAGATTGCAAAATTCCCGCTTAAGGACCGTGACAAATGCAAGCTTCTGATATATAAAAACGGCGAAATGCGCGAGTCGGTATTCACAGAGGTAGAAAAACTTCTGGAGCCCGGCAGCCTGCTGGCCGTCAACAACACCAAGGTGATACCCGCGCGTCTGGAATTCTTCACCGAAAACGGCGCCAGGATAGAGATTTTCTGCCTGGAGCCCCACTCCCCTGCCGACTACGACAGCAATTTTGCCTCACGCCAGCAGTGCGAGTGGAAATGCCTGGCCGGAAACCTGAAGCGCTGGAAAAACTTCAACCTCAAGCGCGATCTCCCGTTTGGAGAGGGCAGCATCAGCCTGGAGGTAGAGAAAATGGAAGTATCAGGAGGAGAGGTAATTGCAAGGTTTTCTTGGGATGGCGGATGCTCGTTCAGCGATGTGATAGACGCCGCCGGAAGCATCCCCATACCGCCATACCTGAACCGCAAGGCCGAGGAATCTGATACCGTTGATTATCAGACAATTTACTCGCACTACAAGGGTTCGGTGGCAGCGCCTACAGCCGGCCTGCACTTTACTCCCGAGCTTATGGAGAGCCTCAGGTGCGATATCGGACAGATAACGCTGCACGTGGGCGCAGGCACCTTCAAACCCGTGAAAACCGAGACCATAGGCGAGCACGAGATGCACAGGGAATTCTTCAGCGTAACAAGGGATTTCCTCATGAGCCTGATGGCACACAAGGGCAAGGTAACCGCCGTGGGAACCACCACAGTGCGCACTCTGGAATCGCTGTTCTGGATGGGCGTAAACATGATTGAGGGCCGAGCTTCAGACCACCTTACACAATGGGAATGTTACGACATGGAGGACACGCAGATAACGATGGAAGAGTCGGTATCAGCAATAATAAAATACCTGGACGACAACCATTTGGACACTTTCAAGGCCAGCACCGGAATCATGATTTGCCCGGGCTACAAGTACAGGATGGTCAACAACATTATCACCAACTTCCACCAGCCCGAGAGCACCCTGCTGCTGCTGGTGTGCGCCGCCATCGGCCAGGAGTGGAAAACCCTCTACAACTACGCCCTAAGCCACGATTTCAGGTTCCTGAGCTACGGAGATAGCTGTTTCCTGGGTATTGAAAGTGTAAAGATTAGAGATTAGAGATTAAAGATTAGAGAGTCGAGAAATCAAAAATCAAAAATCAAAAAT
>JAKSLV010000046.1 GCA_024401025.1 Bacteroidales bacterium | reverse complement strand
ATCAGGGCAAGCGCTGGGATTGTGAGTTTTCTCATTGTTGTTGTTTTTTATTGTTTGTATTCCTGCCATTGAAGGTTGTCGAATGGTATCACCTGTGGCGAATTGAATTTTGCTGTCTGGGTCTCGAATTCGGCGTGCGATATGTCCTTGCGGATTCCGCGAGGCTCCTGGCTGAATTGCCATTTGCCCGGGCCTGAGCCCTCTTTGGGCAGTATCTCGTAATACACGCCCAGAAGGCTGCTGCCTTCCAGAGCCGCATATCTGGATTCCTGATATCCGTTGGTTTCGATGGATTCGGATGTGCCGGCGCCGTCGCAGATGAAGAACTTCTTTTCCTCATGGCATGATGCCGCGGCCAGCCTTAGCCTGTCCTTGGGGTTGAAGGTGCATATCAGCATCATCTGCTGCGATCTTTTGGCGTATATGTACTCCATTTGTCCGTCGTGGTCGATATCTATGGTGGCCATCTCTGTAGGCATGTTGAGGATGTCGCCCATGTAGTTGTTCCAGGCCCCGGCCACCTCGTCGGGTGTGGGAGTGGCCGATGTCTCCACCTGCTTGGTGTTTATCGATTGCGAGTTTGTGGTGACTCCGCCTGTGCATGCGGCAAGTGCCGACATGGCAGTGAGTATGGCAATATAAGTTTTCTTCATTTTTTGTTTTATTAGTAATTTCGGTATCTATTACAAAAAAATTCAGTATGGTGTAATTTCAGTACTTCTTTTATGTGAAGCGAGCAATAGTTATTGGTTTTTCAGTGTTATCTCGCGGCATACGTTGTTGCCGTCTATCTTGTATTGGATGCCTGAATCGTCTATGAAAGTATCGTTGCTGTGGCGGGCCACAAACATTGCTGAGGCCGGGTCTATGGTGGTGCCCACGCCTATTCCGTCGGATGTGGTGTAGCCCTGTGATATTATCGTGATGCTGGCCATTGCGCCTTTCCTCACCTCTATGCGGGCAATGTCTTCGGCGCCCTTGCGGAATATGTATATCGATTCGTTTTGCATCAGCAGTTTTACGTCGTCATAGTTTTTCTCGGCAGGCAGGTTGTCGCCCAGGAAAAATCCGGCAAAGTCGCTGGCGTGTATTATCGGCAGCGGGCCGGGGCGTTTCAGGAACTTGTCGTTTTTCCATTCAAACTCTATGAACCTGTGGCTGGGTGTGGCGTTGTGCACCGTCACCATGAATTTGCGGTCGCTTATGTGGCGGTATTCCAGGTTTGACGAGGCCGTGTATTTGTTCCACTCGTCCTTTGATGCGGGGCCCGAATCCTTGTCGGCGTGCATGTAGTTGTGGAATCCCAGTCCGTCGGATAGGTCGCTGGTCTGGAGCGGCATGTTGCATGGCAGGTCTTTCACGGGCATCAGCTTTTTGCCGTCGTATATGTAGTAGTTGGCGCTGTGGAATTTGTAGCTTCCGTCCATGAAGGTTTTGCTTATGGTGTGGAGCACCAGGCAGCGGGCGTCGTTGCGCTTGTAGCATGAAATCTCGGCCACGTAGTATCCCTCCTCGAAAAACATGAAGTTCCAGAATCTGTCGGGGCTGCGGTCTTCCTTTGATTGCTGTATGAAGTTTTCCACCACCTGTGCGTCGGCGGCATCGCCGTTGTCTTGTATTGATATGTTGCTGCCCAGCAGAGTGGCCACCTGCAGGCCCACATCGCCCGATACGGCCTGTGCGCTCATGGGCAATATGATAGCTATGGCTGCTATCAGGATTGCTGTAAATAGATTACGTCTCATTTCTATGGTTGGTTATTATAATAAAATACCTATTTTGCGGTGCAAATTTAATAAAAAATGCATATTCCGCAAAACAGGTATTGTTAAAATAAATATTTATGCGCTCTGGGCTATGCCTGCTGCACCTTGGTGCGCTTGTCTTTCAGGTAAGACATGTCTTTGCTGATGCTTACCGATATGCTGCTGGCCATTGCGGCGGCCTTGCCCCGGGGGCTTGTGCCGGCATCCAGCACGGGCTCCTGGTTTTGCTTGTTGTCCTTCACGGTTTCCTTTATGGCCGATCCTACTCCGAATACTACTGTCAATACCAGAGTAAGCAGCATCAGCACCAGGCCGTCTACGAACACCACCAGTATTATGGCCACCAGTATTGGCATCGATACGTCGTCGCTGGAACTTACGTTGGCGTTTTTCAGGTCCTGATAGGCCTGGTTGGGTGTAAGCTCGTTGTCGTAGTCGGCCCTGAACTGGCGCATGGCATTGTCCCAGTCCCAGTTCCTTATGCTCTCGCCAAGCTTCTGCACTATCTTGCTGGATGGCGGGAAATCCTGGATGAGGCCGCCGTGGATGACGCCTACCTCAAAGTCGAAGATGTTGATGCCCACCATTACGTGCGATTTCTGCATCGTGTTCCAGTACACGAAATCCACACACTGCGATTCCTGTCCCTTTATCATCAGGGCCAGCGTGTCGGCTATCTGATCGCTGGATAGGTGGCATGGATAGGCCATCAGCACTGTTCTGTAAAACACGCGGTTGCGGTTTTGGTCTCTGTAATATTCGTAGTCGTCCAGGCAGTCTTTGGTGTTGTAGCTTGCGAATCCGCTCAGGTCGTATACCTCATCGTCGAACTTGCTGGGCCTCAGCGCCCTTATGTTGTTCTGATAGAATCCCATTCCGTCCTCGCCTGTGGGCCTCTGGAGATACAGCTGCTCAAAGGCGTCGAAATATCCTTTTATCGGGCTGCACTTGTTGCCGTTGTCGGCTATCCCTATGCAGTTTAGCAGGCATTGGTCATAGGTGTTGATTATGTTTTCGATGCCATCGGCGCCGTAAGAGCCAAACACATACCTGCCGTTGCTGGCGTTCAGGCTCATGTATACGATGTTGGTATCAGCTCCCTTGCCCAGGTTGTATTTCCTGAATATGCGGAAGCAGTCGGTCTCCATGTTTATGGAAGGGTCGTTGTATATTATTACAACGCCGTCGGCGCCCACATTCTCCGAGAAGGTGTTTAGCCTTTCCTCAATTATGTTGCGCTCCCATTTCTCCAGTGCGTTGTCGAAATCGTACAGGTGTTGCGCGCTGGCCATCCGGGCACACGCCGCTATCATAAGCATCAGTAATATCTTTCTCATAATTTACGACATTAAATAGTAAATAAGCCAGATGATGTCTATAAGCAGCACTACGGCCGCGGCCACCTTGAGGGCCTTGTGGAAGTATGGCGACTGAAACATGTGCCCCTGCGCTATGCCGGGCTGGTCGATCTCGGGCTCGGTGTCGTACAGCTGGCCTGTGGTGGCGTTTACAAGGATGGTGTGTGGGCGCATGAACAGCTTTACCACCACCTTGTAGATGGGCTGGAGTATCTTGCCGGTCTGCTGCATCTGGCACTGGATGGTCTCTATGCCGCCGGTGTATTTGCCGGTGTGTTTTTCAAGCATTTTGTGGGCCACAATCTCCCCGGCCAGGGTCTCGGCCTTTTGCAGGGCCTGCTGGCTGTCGGCTGATGTGGGCTCTATGGTTATTTTGTCCAGCATATCGATGCTGAATGGCCCGGCCTGTGCTGGGTCCATGGAGTCGATGTTGCAGATATGGGGCATAATGCTGTCGTCGTAGAGTGGCACGGCCAGGTAGTCGATGTGGCTGCTGCCCTCCATGTCGATGGCGTATTCGTAGGTGTTGGTGGTGAGCTGGTTTTCGCTGCCGTGGACCACCTCGGTCTTGTATTCCTCCAGGCTGCCGGAGAGCCTTATGCTGATATCGCCCTTATATGTGGCGTAGGGATAGTATTGCAGCTTGATGCCCGACAGCTGCGATTTTATCTGTTGCAGGGTGGCGCCCACACATTCGGCCTCGAATCGTTTCAAAACCAGATTCTTGGCCTCGTTGCGCGATATGGCCTCGGGCATTACTCCTGTATATAGGCTGTTGTCCATGTGGTTAATATATTCTCTTGATTATGAATTTTGGATTCTGGCTTACGAGGTTTCTCATCATCACCAGGTTCTCGAATTTCTCGCTCTCGCTGTCCTGGCGCGACGATGGCACCTCGGCACTCTCTGTAATCGATTGTTTGCTGAACAGGAAGTCTGGCAGGTAGGGGATGGGCAGCCCGTAGCTGTCCACAAGCTTCATGCAGTAGTAGGCGTCGTCTTCCATGTTGCTTATCTCCAGATCCTTCATCACCATGTATGCGTATGTTTGAGGGGCGGTCATGTTGCTCCATGGGTCCACTATCTCCACCTTGCATTTCTGGGATTCTATCTTGGCGCCGCTGCCCTCCACGCTGCTGCTGTAGGCCGGGATGTCGAATACCTGCAGGTTGCTGATGCCCAGGTATTGGAAGTTTGGGTTCTGCTCGCCGGCTGTCTGGCTCTGTGTGGCCGGTGACGACTTGTAGCTTGGGCACATCAGCATTATAAGCAGCATCAGCACTATGTTGGCGGCCACTATCATTACGGCGCATCTGGTGTTGGTTTGGTTGCGGAGTTCGGTTTTGCGGGCCAGTATGGCGTCGGCCTCCTCTTTCTTGCGCCTGCCGTATTCCACTATCTCGGCATACTGGCCCAGCTGCATGAGGCTGTCTATCGACTGGCTTACGTTGCCGATGTCGTGGGTCTTGCTCTTGTATTTGGAGAATAGCATGTATGTGGATAGCAGTATCAGCACCCAGGCCATGGGCAGGGCCCAGTATAGCGCCCACACGTCGCACCTGGAGGCCAGCATCAGCAGCGGCCCCGTAAGCGACAGGCCCAGCACCAGGGGCATCCTCTTGCGCCAGCATTCGTTGTGGTCTTTGGGATAGTCGGCCTTGTAGTCCATTAGCCATAGCTCTATCTCGCCTATCTTGTTTTTTACGTATTCCTTAGTTTCCATTTTCGCCCTCCTCTTTCCTAAGTTCGGCCAGTGATTTCAGCTCCAGGTAATACGAGTCCACGTTGTCCATGAACTCTATCACCTCCTGCAGGCTGGAATATTCCAGCTGATAGTTGTTTACGAATGTTACATACTCGGCACCGCGGCCCTCTGCCAGCATGCCTATGTACCATAGCATGTGGTCGTCAGGCAGGCTGTATACCTTGGAGTTTTGGGTCCAAACGTTGCTTATCATTATGTTGTTGCCCAGATAGTTGGCGCCCTTGCCGCATATCCTTGCAAAGGCCACCAGGGTGTCGCCCTCTACGGGCCAGGCCTTGCCGGTGGATTCCATGTATACGTTGTCGAGCCTCAGGCCTATCCAGTAGGTGTCGGCTGTCAGGGCGTCCTTGCCCTCGTCGTTGTGGAACGATACCGTGAGCGTGGCATCGGGCAGGGGCTTTATGTATTCAAACATGTTGGACGGTATTATGTAGTCGGATTTTATGCTGCCGTCGTCGTAGCTTTTTCCGTACCTTAGCACCACTGTCTTGTTCAGGAGCTGGCTCATGTTCATGTTGCGCTCCTGTAGCGCACCGTCCAGGAAGTTTTGCTGGGGCTGATGCGTGTTGGCGTTCCTCAGGTTGGCCTCCAGGTCGTATTGGATGTCCAGCATGCCGTGCAGGGCTCCCAGGGCCACTATTATTGCCATGAATATGGCCAGTATGGTAATGTTGCGCTTGCGGTTGGCGTTTATCACCTTCTGTCGGCGGGCCTGCGATTCTTCCATCGCCTTCTGGAAATCCGCCAGTGCTTTCCTGCCCTCGGGGTGGTTGCCGTAGAGGGTCTCCACATGGCTGGAGTATTTCTCGTATTGGAACAGATGGTGGAAAAACTTCCTGTCGGCGGCGTCCACACTCTTGTCCTTGGCGGTCCATATCTTCCTCAGGTATATCAGGGCATAGAAAATGGATGCGCTTATGGCATATTGGAAGAGGTTTTCGTGTATGTAGGCCAATACTATCATTAGTATCACCAGGCCACCGAAAACGAACACCGGCTTCATGTCGGCCGATACGTCCTCCTTCTTCACCTTGTAGGCGTTCAGCTCTACGATGCTCTTGTTGATGTCGTTTATCAGGTTTCTGATGTTGAGCTCCGAATCCCTCTGCTCGTGCACCACGTGTCCGCAGTGGGTGCAGATGTTGCCAAGCAGCGGCAGCAGCGATCCGCAGTCGGGACAGTGTGTGATGCTGGCCTGCTGCTGTGCGGTGTTGGCGTTTTCCTGTTCTATAATCCTGGCTGCCTCCTGGCTTTCTGATGCGTCCACATTGATGTTGTCGTTGCCAAACTCGTGTCCGCAGTAGAGGCACTGGTTGCTGATGAGGGGTATCTGACCACCGCACTTAGGGCACCGCTTCAGGTTTTCCTTGGCGGCGTTTTGCAGGGCTCCGGCTATCACGCCATCCAGATGCTGGTTTATCTCCTGCTCGGGTATTCCGTCCTTGATGGCCTCCTGCACTATTGTAAGGCGCTCTCGGTAGGTTAGCACGGCGTCCTTCATGGCCAGGGCCACCAGCTGTTGTATTCTATCTGTTATCACTTTGGGGTTGATTTGTTGTTTGGGTGTTTTTTTTATTTTTCTGATGCTTCTGAAAATCAGCCCCAGCCTCCGGGTATGAAACAGCAATCGTCGAAATCCCAGTCGTAGGTGCAGCCAAAGTCGGCCTGCTCCCATGTGTCGGCGTCTAAAAGGAATATCTGTATTCCGCCGTCTGTAAGATGGTATTCAAGCTCAAGTTTGGGGTCAGTGGATTGTGCCACACGTTCCATCATTTTGCGGTATTCTTCCTTGTCTTTCAGGGGATTGTCTATCGGCTTCAGGCATACGGTGTTGCCCTGTGTAAGCTCGTAGAACTCCAGCTTGCTGAAGTAGCCGAAGTCGCTGCGCTCGTTTATTGCCATGGCCACGATATCCTTGTCGCCATTCTGGAAACATGAAATTTTACCCGAGATGTTGCCCTTGGGACATTCGAAATAGTAATCGGTCTCGGAACCCGACAGGAATGGAGCCTCTGTAAAGTAGAAGTCGTTGTTGTATTTGTTGGTCATGTCGTTTTCGCAGCTGTCGAAAAACTCGTCTATCTCGCGGAATGCCTGGAGGTTTTGGCCTTGGAGGAATTTCTGGTCAAGAAGCCTGGCCACCATGAAGGCCTTGTATTTCTCTTCTCTGGCGGTAAAATCCGAGATATCCTTGCAGATTTCCTTGGCCGTGGGCTCCGGCATGGCTTTGGGCTGCGCTGGTGCCGTACTTTGGGGTTTTGTGGCCTCTCTTGCAGGCTGCGATGCCGTAGAGTCCTGATTGGCAATGTTGGAGTTCTTTTGGTTGGCCCCGCATGATGCAAGCAGCATCAGCGACATGGCGGCTGTCATTACTCTTTTCATATAATTGTGTTGATATAGGGTGTAACAATTTGTGCCAAAGGTAGAAAAAAATGTAGAATCAGCAAACAAAACTGTATTAAAAACACCTCACCCCGCGGAAAATCCTTCAGCAGGAATTCCGACGGGGTGAGACATATAGATACCTATATACCTAAACAATTATTATGAAAAAACTCTATGCGTAGAGAGAGAGGTTTCTGTCCTCTATCATCTTGCGGAGGTTTATGAGGGCGTATCTCATACGGCCGAGTGCTGTATTGATGCTTACGCCGGTCTGCTCTGCTATCTCCTTGAAACTCATTTCGCCATAGTGGCGCAGGAGTATTACTTCCTTCTGGTCGTCGGGAAGTTCGTTGATGAGCTGCCTTACTTCAAACTCTATACGGTTCTGAACCATCTTGTCCTCTATGTTGCTCTCCGCAAACTTCTTGCTGTTGAAGAGGTCGGCCTCGCTCTGGTCGCTCGATGTCATCTTCAGGTGCTTCTCTCTGCGGTAGTGGTCTATTATCAGATTGTGGCTGATGCGTACCACCCATGAGAGGAATATGCCCTTGTCCATGTATCTTCCCTTGCGGAGGCTCTTTATCACCTTGATGAAGGTCTCCTGGAAAATATCCTCGGCCAGCTCGCGGTCCTTTACGTTGAGCATTATATATGTGAACACTTTGCTCTTATGACGCTCGAAGAGTGTCTTGATGCAATTGTCATCGCCCTCGGCGATAAAGAGGTTGATGAGCTCCTGGTCTTTCATATCTGTGTAAACCATAATGTACGTGTTTTTTAAGTTAGTAACGTGTAGCTCTCAATCTTATAGGCAGTCCTCCTTAAATTTTTAGGGTTAGTAATTATGTTTTTTGTAATGATTTATACGTTGAGTTTTCAAAAAGGTTTCACCTGATTTTGTTAAAATCTGTTAAACTTTCGCCTTTGTTGACAACTATTCTTTGCAAATCAAATATCAGACCAAAAACTTATGAAAAAATCATAATTTTGTTATTGCGTTCTAATATTTTTTATACCTTTACGTTCATAATTAATGTAAGTAAGATGGGTGGGTTTTTGTCGCTTTTTCATAATTCATCCAACACACATTATATATTATAGTAATCCAACACGTAAAATAACTAATACTAAAAAAATGAGAAAAGTATCTGCGGGTATCGACATAGGCGGTACCAACACTGTAATGGGCATAGTAACCGACGATGCTAAGATTTTGGCCGAGGCATCCATTTCCACTCAGGAATATGTGGAGCTGGCCGACTATATAACGGCAGTATCAGCCACGATAAAAAAACTGCTTGCCGAATGTGGCGATGTGGAGCTTAGGGGCATAGGCGTGGGAGTGCCCAACGGCAACTTCTACAGCGGCACCATAGAAATGGCCCCAAACCTGCCATGGAAGGGCAAGGTGCACCTGGCCGACGAGCTTGGCAGGCATTTCGGCTGCAAGATAGTGGTTACCAACGATGCCAAGGCTGCCACCATCGGCGAGATGGTATACGGCGGCGCCAAGGGAATGAAGAATTTCGTGATGATAACCCTGGGCACCGGACTGGGCTCGGGAGTGGTGGTGAACGGAGGCCTGGTGTATGGCGCCGACGGTTTTGCCGGCGAGTTTGGCCACACCACAGCCATCCCGGGAGGCCGACAGTGCGGATGCGGACGCCTGGGATGCCTGGAAACCTACGCATCAGCCACTGGAATAAAGCGCACCGCCTTCGAGATGATGGCCAAGTACAACGCTAATTCCAAGATGAGGGACATCCCATTCAGCAAGCTTACCAGCAAGGACATATACACCCTGGCCACCGAGGGCGACGAGCTGGCCATCAAGTGTTTCGACTATACAGCCGACATCCTGGGCCGCAAGCTTGCCGACCTCTGCACCGTGATAAGCCCTGAGGCTATCTTCATCTTCGGAGGCCTGGCCAACGCCAAGGAGCTTATAGTGGATGCCACCAAGAAATACATGGAGCAGTATATGCTGCCCGTATTCCGCAACAAGGTTAAGGTGCTGCCATCGGCGCTCCTCGGCACCAACATTGCCGTTTTGGGAGCATCAGCACTGGTGGCGGAATAGGAAAATTTGAGACGCACGTCCGTGGGCATGTGGATTGATGAGACGCACGCCCGTGCGTCTCTACGGGCGCATAAATCTCTAATCCCTAATCTCTAATCTCTAAACTCTAACCTCTAATCTCTAATCTCTAAACTTTAAAAAAACTATGAAAACAGATTCTATAACCGTGACGGCGGGCAACAGCGACGAGGACGTGGTGATGGTGATGAAGCAGAAGAAATTTCCTTGGTGGATATTCCTCCTGCTTCTGCCGTTGCTGCTGCTGATACCCGTGGGCAACGACATAAAGATCCAGTTTATCGACCAGGCCTCGATACCGGTTTCGTTGTCGCCGGCCAAGGTGGTGTATCCCGAGGTATCCACTTTTGGCGGCAAAACCCTGCAGACCGTGGAGGAGACCACCACACAGGAGGGCCAGTTCGAGGTATTGGGCGTAAAGGTGCCATTGTGGTACAAGCTTTTTGGCGGCATGCGCGATTCGCTGTTCGCCACATGCGGCAACGGATGCTATATGCTCAACAATGCCGGATACAAGTACCGCGACTTCAGCCCCAGCGAATATAAGCAGCTTCAGCTCGGAGCCGTTACTTCCACCATTACTCTCAAGGTGGTGGATGCCGACGACAACCAGCCTCTGCCGGATTCCGACATCCAGATAGTGAAGATTGTAGGCGGCGGACAGAGCAGCGAGACCACCAAATCCAACGTGGCTGGCAATTTCGACATTGCCGACATGCCAAGCTGCGGACAGGTGCAGGTGGTGGCATCGCGCGATGGATACATGAACGACACTCTGGAGGCTTCGCTCTTCGATATCAGCAACATGCAGCCCAACGAGCGCACCCTGCATCTGATGCCATTGAAAGGCACCGTAAAGGTGATAGTGAGAAACCTTGAGACCAAGACTCTGCTGCCCGACGCCACCATAAGGCTGGATATCAACGGCACTGCCCAGCAGACCCTGAAGACCAACACCAACGGCGTGGGCGTGGGCACTTTCGACTCGCTGAGGGTTACAAGCTCGCTGAAATTCACCGCATCGAAAAACGGATACGCCGACACCACTCTGGAAGGCTACACCGTGGCCCAGTTCATGAACCTCGACGAGGAGAAACGCACTATGTACCTGAGGCCGCTCACGAGGTCGCTGGTATTCATCAACACCGACGGCAACAATCCGCTGGAGGGCGTCGAGAACGAGATCTACGAGAACTTCAACGACGTGGTGTACAGCAACAGCAAGGGCGAGTTTGTGGTTACAGGCATCACCGAGGGCAAGCCATTCTCCATAAAGGCCATCAAGGCCGGATACGCATCCAACGACACCAAGGTAAAGCACAAGACCATAGCCGAATTGCAGACTCAGGCATCGCGCACCATACCGCTCACCAAGAAGGAGACACCCAAGCCGCCCACACCCCCAAACAACAGCAAGCAGGACGACCTTAAGGGCGAGAGCGGAGATCTGCGTGTAAACCTCCAGTGGTATTGCAAGACCGACCTTGACCTCCATGTTATCGACCCATGCGGCAACGAGATATACTTCTCGAGACGCAAGGCCACATGCAAGGGCGGCACCGGCACGCTCGACCTCGACGCCAACGCCCTATTCGGCACCACATCGCGCCCACAGGAAAACATCTACTGGCTGAAACCCACCCAGGGAATATACACCATAAAGGTGGTATGCTACAAGTGGAGAGAGCGTAGCCAAAACCCCATCAGCTTCAATATCTCCATCGTGGACAAGAACGGCCGTGTAGACAAGAGGGGCACCATTGCTCCGGGCCAGACCGTAAAGGTTTGCGACCACAAAGTAATCGACTAACCACAAAGCATCAATATGAAAAACACTATCGAGTTTACATCCAAGAGCAACAACGACTATATCACCATAGCCATGAAGAAGAGCCGTTTCCCATGGTGGATATTGTTGTTGCTGATACCGCTTATATTGCTGATACCCATCAAGCGCGACCTCCATTGCCAGCTTATGGAAAACGGCAGCCTGCCCATAGCGCAGGCCCAGATGCAGTGCGCGTATTTCGACGTGGGCATATTTGCCGCCCACACTCCGCGCCTGGACACGAAGGTCTCCGACAACGAGGGCAAGTTCTCCATCATTGATATCAGCGAGCCGCTCTGGTATTACCTCTTTGTGGATGCAGCCCCATTGCTGCTTACCGGCGGCAACGGATGCGCCACCCTGGCCGGCAAGGCCATACAGTACAAGGAATTCCACCGCGGCCAGTACAAGGTTATCGACATCCCCAACAGCGTGATAGCCGAAACCGAGTTCACCGTAATCAACAAGAAGACCCTGAAGCCTATCCCTGATGCCAAGGTGGAGCTGATACTTACCCACAACGGACAATCCACCACGCAGGAATACACCTCCGACGAGAACGGCAAGGTGGTGATAAAGGACGTATCGTCGTGCTACAGCGTAAAGATTACCGCCAGCAAGAAAAACTACACTCCCGACAGCAGGGAACTTGGCCCCGGCCAGCTTGCCAGCATCAGCGATGATGACAAGATCCTGAGGCTGAGACCCCTTGAGGGCAAGGACGGCGACCTGAGAATAAACCTCCAGTGGAACTGCAAGGCCGACCTCGACCTCATGGTGTACGACCCTTGCGGACAGTGCATATCATTCAGCCAGCGAAAGATGACCTGCAACGGCAACGTGGGCGAGCTGGATGTGGACGCCAACTTCAAGGGCGACCTCAAGGACGATCCTCAGGAAAACATCTTCTGGAAGAAGGCATCGCCCGGCAAATACTACGTATTGGTGGTGGGCTGGGACCACAAGGGCCGCACCGTAGATTACGAGTTTCCTATAGAGTTTAATGTCTCGGTAATCCTCTTCGACGACTGCACCGACATATCAGGCTCGTATCCAAAGGAGAAGCTTCAGCACGACCACATGACCGGCGGCATCGACATGTTCAAGGTTTACGAATTCGAGATACCAGAAGATTAACATCAGATTATATGAAATCAAACTCAATAACAGCCACATCCGGCGCCTCCGACGAGGTGGTGCTGGTGATGAGCAGGCGCAAGTTCCCATGGTGGATTTTCCTGCTGCTGATACCGCTTTTGCTGCTGATACCCATACCCAGAAGCATCAGCATACAATTCCTGGACGGCACCAGCCCTGTGGCCGGCAATGCCGCTGGAGTGGTGTATCCTGATATCGCCACTCTGGGCACCCATACCGACAAGACATTGAGCGCCACCACATCCAGCGATGGCGTGATAACCGTGGCCCCGATAAGGGAGCCTCTATGGCACGTTTTGTTCGGCTGCACCGATTCCTTGCGCGTATCGTGCGAGAACGGATGCTCATCAGCCGGCGGAAAATTCTGCTATCAGGATTTTGTGAAGCAGGACCTCAACAAGGTATACATGACTCCCAAGACAGCATCAGCCACCATAACCGTGGTGAACAAGGAGACCGGCGCGCCCCTGCCTGACGCCACCGTGAGGATAAACATTGGCGGACAGGAGCAGACCGTAACCACCGACGCATCAGGGCAGTTTGCAATGGGCGAAGTATCAGCCTGCGCCGAAGTAAGCATTACGGCCTCCAAGGAGGGATTCAAGGACGACACCATGCGAGGCAGCGCCTCCGACATAAAGGCCAAGCCCGACAGCGAGCGCAAGCTGCGCCTGGAGCCCATAAAGCCGCCAGAGCCGCCCAAGCAGGATCCGCCAAAGAAACAGGATCCGCCCAAGCCTCCAAAGCAGGACCCACCCAAGCAGCCCGACCCTCCAAAGCCTCCACAGGAGGAGAAAAAGGACGAGCCAACGCCGCCTCTGCGCGGACAGAAGGGCGAGCTTAGGTTCAACCTTAGCTGGAACAACAAGGCCGACCTCGACATCTACGTGATAGACCCATGTGGCAACGAGATAGGCCCGAGGAACCTTAAACGCACATGCAACGGCTCGGTGGGAACACTCGACATCGACGCCAACCAGGACGCCACCAACCATCCTGAGCGCGCGCGCACCGATCCTCAGGAAAACGTGTTCTGGAGCAAGGCCAACAGCGGCAAATACCGTGTTACGATAAAATGCTGCCCATTGCACCGCGGCATGAAACTGCAATCCACCACCATACCTTTCACCCTCGTGATAGAGGACCGCGGACAGCGCACCGTAAAGAAGGGCACCATCACCGGATCCTACACCAAGCAGGACGACATTGTTCTCAAGGATTTCTACATCCACGTGATAGAGTAGGGAATTGGATAGATACATAAACACTAAGAGCGCCGGACATTGCTGCCCGGCGCTCTTTTGTTTTGGTGAAACACGTTGCAAAGTCCGTGTGTAATCTCATTTTTTATTTCCCTCTATCCATGAGACGAACCTTGCGGATATATTAAAACTAAAGATTAGAACCTGTTGTTTTTCAACAGACCAGCCTTGGCGTAGTACTTGTCGTCCTTGTGCCACATGTCCTTTTCCCAATTCTGGATTTTGGCGGCAGTGGAAGAGTAGATCTTGTTTCCAGTGCTTGGGCTTATGAAGTAACACCACTTTACAAATTCGCTGTCCACATCGCCATTGGCGTTTATCTCGCGGTACAATCCGCTTCTAAGGAAAGCGCCAATGCCTTTGCTGAAAATAAAGTGGGTTACTGCTGCCTTTCTGCTGCCCCTCATGTTTGGGAGGTACATGTTGGCAAGTTTCAGCGACTTGCCGAAATCGCTCCTAAGCAGGCTGTCTGCTTGTTCCATCGTGATGTGGTCGGGGAATTCCTCGCCTTCCATTATCACGTGGCCGTAGCCGATTGTAAGGTTGCCGGATACGCAGTAATACTTGTTGCCGCCGGCGTAGCCCTCGTGGGCCTTGATGAATTCAATTGCAATATCAAAATTCTCCGCATCGCTCAGCCTTAGGCCGTTTTCTATGTCGTAGTTGCCTGGCTGTTTTTCATAGTCGTCGTCGCTCTGATACTTGCCGCTCATAAGTTTCATATCTGGAAACATCACCAGAAGCAATGCCATTACAACGAGCATGGTTAATTTTTTCATAACTGGAAAAATTGGTTCACTAATTGTCGAATCCGCCGGAATGTTGTTCCTTTGAAATGACACTGCAAAGTTGGTGAGTTTTTTTTTAGCAGCCAAATTTTCTGAATGTTCAAGTAATGCGGAGTTTACCGAATGGAAAAATATTATATAATTTGGTAAAAACTAAATAATTTCTCTCTATTATCTTTGGTTAATAATACGCAACAAATGCAAATTATAAATTACAAAGGTGATTTCTAAAACCTTAATCCAATTTTAAGAATTTATTAATTGCAGACTTATTTATAATTAATATAAATAACAAAGGGTGAAAAAGCGGCCTTGAGACCGCTTTTTATTGTTTGTTGAAGTTGAATTTCACGTAGAAAGTGCTGCCCTCGTTAGGTGCCGAGTTCAGCCAAATCTGTCCGCCAAGCAGGTCCACAAAGCCCTTGCAGATCGACAGGCCCACTCCGGCGCCGTTGTATTTGCGCTCCATGGCGTTCTCGGCCTGGCTGAATGATGTAAATATTCCCTCGTGGAGCTCTTTCCTGATGCCTATGCCGGTATCCTCCACAAAGAAAGTCATATAGCTGCCCTCCACCGTGTATCCGTAAGACACTCCGCCGGTGTTGGTGAACTTTATGCCGTTGCTTACAAGGCATGATATTATCTTCTTGCACTTGTAGTAGTCGGTGGATACCACGCTCTCGTCGTCGGGCAGGGTGGTGTAGAGGTCCAGCGATATGTGTTTCTCCTTGGCCTGAGCCAGGGTCTCGTTGTACACCTCGGCCAGCATCTTGTTGATGTTTACCTCGGATAGGTTTATCTTGGATTGCTGGGTCTGAAGCTTGCTCATATCCATGATGTCCTCCACGATATGGAGTAGCTGATGCGTGCTCTTTATGATGAAATCCACAAACTTGCGCTGCTTGTCGCTCAGGTTGTCGCTCTTGGCGAGCAGCTCGCTGAATCCGCATATTCCGTTCATAGGAGTGCGTATCTCGTGCGAAATGTTGGCCAGGAATGTAGTCTTTAGCCTTTCGTTGGCCTCGGCGCGCTCCTTGGCCTCCACAAGCTCGCGCCTGTAGTTGCGCTCCCTCACCTCCGACACCATGAGCGGGCTTATGTAGTCGGCCAGTCCCTTGATGAAGTTTTTGGATTTAAAGGAGTATCCGTTGCTGGAATCCGCCGATCCTATAAAGCCTACCACTGTGTCGTTGTCGGTAAGCACCGGAGTCACCAGGATATATTTGTATTCGTTGTAGTCGGTCACCAGAATCTGCGATCTGGTCTCGTACGATCGGCCTACCGCGGTGTTGCTTATTATGCGGTATACCTCGTTGCCGTGCTCGTCTATCGTGGTGGCCATCCTGTCGTCGTTTTTGGCAAAACACACCACTTCGTTGTCCTGCACGTATCCAATAAAGCCGTACTGGCTCTCGGTGTTTTTCAGCACGAGGTCCAATACCACCTTGTATACATTGCTGTCGTGCCCCATTGCGAAAGCCTTGGAAACCTCGCTCTTTATTATGAGGTCGTTGCGGATCTCCATCTCCTGCTTTATGTCGTTGAACACGGCTGCCGAGTAGCCTTTTCGTGGCGAGTATGTCCTCACCTCGAAATGCTTGTTGGAGTTTTTCAGGTGGTAGTTGCCTGAGTATGAGCCACCAGTGCGGGCCGATTTTGCGAGGGCCTTGTTCCATGTCTCGTCAAAATCAGGAAGCACATCCTCTATATTGTGGCCCACCACATCATGCTTGTCTTTGTTGAATATTATCTCGAAAGTGGAGTTTACGTCTATTATCTGATGGTTTATGATGTTTCCGGAGTCGTCTGATACTGCCTTCAGGAACACGAAACCCGACGACATGTTCTCGAAGAGCATTCTGAAGTTGCTCTCCTCTATGTGCTCGGTGTGCGCTATCAGGTTTTTTATTATGATTATGTATTTGCTGCCCAGCAGCGACACCTTTACATTATAAGTGTCGTCCTTATGAGGGAAAACAAACTCCACAAGGTTGTCTATCTCCAGCAGTCGCTCCTTAATCTCTGCCCTGCATTCCTGCAGAGGAATCTCCTCGGGCAGATAGTCGAACAGGCTGCCGCCTATGGCATTGCTGTTTATGGTCTGGAACATCCTGTATGCCGCGCTGTTGATCTTCTCTATCAGGAAGTCGCTGTTGCAGAGTATTACAGGATCGTCATGGGAATCAACAATGGATTCCAGCAGCGGATTGTTGAGACTCTCCACTGTGGATGCGTGTGTTTCCGAAAACTTGTTATTGTTGATAGTGCCCATATTTTAGTGTTAGTAATGCTATCCAAAAGTATTAATAATAGTTGATAGTACCAAAATTTATATCAACTTTTTTCCTAATTGTTTAGTCTTTGGCTTCCTGGATGTTTGGGAAATTGATGATGAACTTGCTGCCCATGCCCACCTGGCTCTCCACGTTGATGGTGCCGAGGTGTTTCTCCACAAATTCCTTGGTTATCAGCAGTCCCATTCCGGATCCCGATTCGCCCGATGTGCCCTTGGTGCTCTTGTTTTTGGATACCGTAAACAGCTTGTCGATCACCTCCTGAGTCATTCCCACGCCGTTGTCCTCTATTATAATAGTGGTGGCCACCTCGTTTTGGTCGGATCCTATCACGATGAGGCCGCCCTCGTTGGTGAACTTTATGGCGTTGGATGTTATGTTCCTTATTATGGTGAGCAGCATCTGCTTGTCGGCCCATATCTGTCCGCCTATCTCGGTCTGGTTCATCAGCATTATGTGCTTTTTCTCGGCCTGGGCTAATATCTCGCTTATGGCCTCGCCTGCCACTCTGTGGAGAGCAAGCATCTCGGGCTGATACTGGATTGTATTCTGTTGAGAGCGTGCCCATACCAGCAGGTTTTCCAGCAGCTCGTATGCGCCCTTGGCCGAATCGTGTATTATCTTGGCCATATCGAACGATCGCTTGTCGGTATCAGGGTTCAGCCTCTTCACCAGCATGTCGGACAGGCCGTTGATGGCGTTGAAGGGGTTCCTGAGGTCGTGCGCTATTATCGATATGAACTTGTTCTTGGTTTCCACGGCCTTCTTTAGCTCCACGTTCTTGTCGTCGAGCTCTATGTTCTGCTTTTTCAGCATCCGGTTCAGCATCTTGTTTTCCTGATGGCTGCGTATCTCGTCGGTGATGTCGTTCATCAGCACAGCCACATAGTCTGGCTCGGGCTGATACATATTTACGCTGAACGACGAGTTGAATTCCTCGGCGCTGAAATCAAACTTGGCCGATTGTCCGCTCTCCATCACCATCTCCAGTGCGGAGTAGAATTTCATGTTGGCCTTGCTGGTTTTGGCGATGTCGAGCAGCTTGTATCCGAAAAATTTCGAAACATCAGCCTTGAAAAGCTCGTTCACCTTGGCGTTGGCCTCCTCAAACAGGATTTGTCCATCCTTCTTGTGGAACAATATGAAGCCCGACGACATATTGTCGAACAGCATCTGAAGCTTGCTCTTTTCGGCCTTCAGGTTGTCGTTTATCTGTTTCAGGTAGTCGGTAAGCTCGTTGGATATTTTCACCTGGTCCTGAGAATCGGAATACGACTTCTGCAATGTGTCTATCGCCGTAGACAGCGCCTCGAAGGCGTTCCTCTCCACGGTGATGTCCTCTATGGTGGTTATCACCATCTTCTGATTGTCGTATTCGATGGGCGCCATGGATACGCGTACCGATTTCTTGTGGCTCTTGCCGTTGCGTATCTGGTTGAATTTCACTTCTTTCCTGATGATGTATTTGCCGGTGGATATCACCTCCTGCTCCATATCTGGAATCTTGCACAGCGAGCAGTCCTGCATGCATACGGCGCCATCCACTGCATTGTCGCAGCTGAGGAACGCGCCCACTTTCTTGCCGCGACATTCCTCTATCGATTTTCCGAACTTGTTTAGCGCGGTCTTGTTGGCGCTTATTATGTTGCTGTTGCCATCGGTCACCAGCATCATCACGGGCATGAAGTCTATCAGGTTGTTCAGGTTTCTGGAATGAGAGTTGCGCATCTCAATCATTCGCTTTATCACGCTTCTGGATCTTGCAACCAGGATATTGTCGGAGAAAGGCGTGCGTATAAAATCGTCGGCGCCCAGTCCAATTGCCTGACATATAATATCCTCGTATTTTTCTGTACCTTTTATCATCACCATGGCGTATGGCTTGGCCGCCTGTATTATGGTGTCGATGTGGCCGATGGATTGTATGGCGTCTATCTCTATCAGAACGGCATAGAAGTGCCTTTCCGTCAGCGTTTGCATGGCGGAATCGAAATCGTTGGCCTGATGCGCCTCGTAGCCAAATGGCTCCACAAGGTTTTTCAGCCTCAGGTATTCGCTGTCGTTGTTTTCTATGAAAAGGATATTTTTACCCATCTTGGTATTAGCGCAAGAAATCTGTTACTTTTTTCTTAAACTCTGATGCTGCTCTCTCCAGGTCGTCGTTGATGACAATGGTATCGAACTTGGGCGCGCGGCTTATCTCCTGCTCGGCCTTTGCCAGGCGCTTCTCTATCTCCTCCATGGAGTCGGTGGCGCGTCCTATCAAACGTTTCCGTAATTCCTCTACGGAAGGAGGCTGAATGAAGATGCTGAGAGCATCAGCCCCGAAAATCTTCTTCAGGTTGATGCCGCCCTCCACGTCCACGTCGAAGATTACATTGTTGCCGTTCTGGAAAATGCGGTCGATCTCGCTCTTGAGAGTGCCATAATACCTGCCCTCGTACACCTGCTCGTATTCCACGAATCCGTTTTCTGCTATCTTTTTCTCGAATTCCTCAACAGAGAGAAAATGGTAGTCCTTGCCGTCCACCTCCTGACCGCGTGGCGCGCGTGTGGTGGCTGATATCGAGAACTCGAGCCTCAGGCTCTCGTCCTGCA
>JAKSLV010000045.1 GCA_024401025.1 Bacteroidales bacterium | reverse complement strand
CAGAATATAGACGAACAGCCACAGCAATATACTGTTACGGTTTTCACCGAGGACAAGGTGGGCCTCCTGAACCGTATCACAATAGTATTCACTCGTCGTCACTTGAATATAGATTCGCTCACCACATCGGAGAGCGAGGTAAAGGGAATTTTCCGCTACACCATAGTCACCAAGTGCACTCCAAGCCTCATGAAGAAGGTGGTGGACCAGATAGAGAAGCTCACCGAGGTGCTCCGCGCCTTCTCCTACGTGGAAGATGAGGTGATAGCACAGGAGATAGCCCTCTACAAGGTAAGCACCGAGAAATTAAAGGATGGCGACAAGTCGCTTGAGAGCATCATCCGCGAGAGCAGTGCCCGAATTCTCGATATCGAGCAGGGATTTTTCGTGATAGAGAAGACCGGATTCAAGGCCGAGACTCAGAAACTCTTCGAGCAGCTGAAGCCATACGGCATCCTACAGTTTGCCCGCAGTGGACGCGTGGCAGTCACCAAGCCAGCCAAGGAGCTCACTTATTATCTCCAGGAGCTCAACAAGGCCGCTGAGACTTCCAACAAGATCCGCGACTGGAAACTCAACAACAAGGAGAAATAGTTTTCGCTTTTTATTGCGCAGAGTTTCTTGCTAATGGCGAAAGCTTCAGACCACAAAAAAACGGATTCCTTCATTTTTTTCTGAGGGAATCCGTTTTTTATATCTGTCAGCTTGTAACCTGCTTCTAATCAAATTAGAAAGGCAAATCGTCGCCACCGGCCTGAGTCTGCTCTACTGGGCCTGATGGAGCGGCAGCGGCTGCTGCTGGAGCTGGGGCTGCTGCTGGAGCGCCGTAGCCTACTTTCTCGATCTTCCAGGCGTTCAGGGAGTTGTAATATCTGCCCTGATACTCGCGGCCTGATATGTCGAAAGATACCTTGATGTTCTCGCCAACTGCTATTGAGTTGATGTCTACCCTGTTGTTGAAAACAGAGAAACATGCTACTCTCTCGAACTGTCCTGGAATGTCGATAACGAATTCCTGGCTTGTCCAGTGACCTCTTGCGTTATCACCCTCGCGCATTGGGAGGATTACCTTCAATTTACCTTCAATTTCTAATGCCATTTGTGTTTAATTTTTTATAAGGTTAGTGATTTGTTTCTTATTACTTGCCTGCTGGCTTGCCCTTCATGATGTCGATGAGCTTTACCTCGAATATCAGGGTGCTGTTAGGAGGAATGCTGCCATCAGGTGTGCCCTGTGGACCATAACCCAATCTTGATGGAATGTAGAGTTTCCACTTGCTGCCCTTAGGCATCAGCTGGATGAGCTCTGTCCAGCCTGGGATTACCCTGTTGAGAGGGAACTTGGCAGGCTCGCCACGCTCTATAGAGCTGTCGAACACGGTGCCGTCGGTAAGTGTGCCTACATAGTCGCAGAGTACGGTATCAGTCTCCTCTGGCTTGGGGCCGTTGGCCTCCTCAAGAATCTCGTACTGGAGTCCGCTCTCAAGCGATACCACGCCTTCCTTCTTGCCGTTCTCCTCGAAATACTTGGCTTCGGCGTTCATCTGCTCAGCCATCTTGGCCTGGTCGTATTTGCCTATTACCGACTGGAGATACATCTGAGCCTCCTGTGGAGACTTAAACTTCAGATGCAGTGTGTCCATATCTGCCGAAGTCTGGAATCCTGCCAGGAATGCCTTGTAGTTGAGTTTAATGTCGTACTGCTTCTGCAGCTCTTCTACGGTTTTCTCGTACTGATATCCCATAAGCGAGCCGAATGCGTAGCTAAGCGAATCGGTGTCGTTTTTGAGAGCCTCGTTCTTGTTTATTTGTCCGCCGCATGACGAAAGCATCAGGGCCGAAATGGCTGTGGCCGACAAAACTTTTGTTAAAGATTTCATGTTTTTATTATGAGATTTTCAAATAAATATGCTTTTGTTTATTCATCTGCCTCGTCGTCAGAGTCGAAAAGGTTGCCCATCTCGTTTAGGTCGATGTTGTATGGGTTTGCCTCCTCGATTTTGTCTTCCACAGATATCAGCACCACGTTGAAAACCAATGTGCTGTATGCGGGAATCACCTCGGCAGGAGAGTAGTCGCCGTAGCCAAGATCGGAGGGGATGTAGAAAATGTACTCGGCGCCCTCGTTCATCAGCATTATGCCCTCGCTCATGCCTGTTATCAGGTTGTCGAGGTTGAACTGTGTGGGCTCCTCGTTGTCGAAATCGCTGTCGAACAGGGTGCCGTCGGTAAGCTTGCCCTCGTAGTGTATCTTCACACTGTTGTCGATGGTTGGGCGCTTGCCGGTGCCTTCCTTTATCACGATGTACTGCAGACCCGATTCAGTAACCTTTACGCCGGGCTCCTTTAGGTTGTTTTCCAGAAACAGCTTTTCGGCAGCTTTGGCCTTCTCGTTTTTCTCGGCTGTGATTTTTGCAAAATAGTTGTGGATAAACTCCTCGGCCTGCTCGTTGGTCATTGCTGTGGGCGAGTTTTGCTGAACCTCGGCAAAAGCCTTGCCCAGTGCTGTGGCGTTAAGGTCGTTGAACCCCTGCTGACCAAGGCTCTCTGCCATCACCAAGCCTATGGCGTAGCTTAGCGAGTCGTTGGTGGTTGCTAACTTCTGCTTGTCGAAGTATTTCTGCGCCAGGCACATATTGGCTATTGCCATAAGTGCCAGCATTGTAATAAAAATCCTTTTCATAGGGTTGTATTTGATTATGTTAATCTTTCCACTTTTAAACAGTGCTAGCCAGTTCCTGTTTCAGGATGCTTATGGCGCCGTCTATTGGCGATTCCTTAAGGCTGGCGTAGTTGTCGATTATGCGTTTGCCCAGTTCTGATGCTTTGGCATCTATGGCAACTGTCTGCGCGCTCTGGTTTATAAGCTGTATTATCACTTCCTTGGTGTCTTTTACGGCCTTCCATGCCGAGTCGCTCACGTATAGCTGTTGTGAGTAGTTGTGCTCAAACTCTGCCCTTATTGTCACCAGCAGGGCCTTCTGGAGCTCTATGGCCATCATGTTGGATTCCACGGTGCGTGCCAGTATGCTCTGAGGTTCTATTCTTTCCAGCAGAAGCACCAGGCGCTCGTAGGCTGCCATCCTTACGGGCAGCACCTGTTTCCTGTTCTCTATCAGCATGTCGGCCTGTTTCTGTTGAAGCAGAAGCTTGTCTTTCTCGGCCTCGCGCTTCATGAACTTGTTGAGTATCAGATAGGCGCATACCAATACCACGATGGAAGGTGTTACGTATTTCAGTATTTCCAGATATTCCATTTTTGTGTTTTGTGAATGTTGTGTTTTAAAAATTCCGTGTCAAAATTAATAATTCTTTGCGATATTTCTCTCAGTTTTTCAAAATAAAATAAAAAATTGTTTTTTTTCTTGCGTTTGGGGAAACTAAATTTTGTAATAACATGCTAAGTGATTATTTTTGCAATTGCAAAGTATATTTACTTATCAGAATGAGAACATTAGTAACTATTGCGGCAATGGCTTTTGCGGCGGGTGCGCTGTGGAGCTGCTCGCCCAAGGTGGAGGAGCCCAACAGGCTCAATTTCAGCGTGGATGGCAATTTTGCGTCTATGGCTGGCGATACCGCCTACCTGAAACTTATCACCGAAAACGGCAACGAGTTTGTGGATTCGGCCCGGGTGGGCGCCGACGGCGTTTTCCATCTGGAGAGCCCCATTTCCAAGCCCGATTTCTATATCCTGCATTTCTCCAACAGCGAGAGGCAGATTACGCTGATACCCGACACATGTCAGCACATTACCATGGCGTGCGCCGATTCCGATTTCGAGAACTCGTATTCGGTGTCGGGATCGCCCGAGAGCGAGCTTATATGCTCTCTGATGCATCAGATTGCTGATACGCGCGCCATCTGCGATTCGCTCGGCAAGATTTTCAGGGCCAATGTAAACGCTCCAAACCTGGCCGGGATAAAGCTGAGGCTCGATAGCGTGTATTCAGCCACATACAAGGCGCAGCGTCAGTTCTCCGAAAAATTCATAAAGGATAATCCCGGAGCCCTATCGCAGATTGTGTGCCTGTCGCAGTACATTGCCCCACGCAATCCGGTTTTCGATCCCGAGAAGGATTTCTCTATTTATAAAGGTGTGGCTGATGCTTTGTCGCAATCGTACCCCGAAAACTATCACGCGCGCAAGCTGATGGCTTACGTGGATAAGCTGAGGCTTGCTCAGGCAGGTGAGACTCAGCTCTGGGCTTCCATAAAGAGCGGCGACAAGGCTCCCGACATTGCGCTTCCAAATCAGAGGGGCGATACCGTAAGGCTGTCGTCGCTGAAGGGAAGGTATATCCTGCTGGATTTCTGGTCGTCGTGGAGCGATGTGGCCCGAAAGAATTCCGAAAACCTCAACAAGCTCTACTGGAAATTCTACCACAACAAGCTCAGCGTGTATCAGGTATCCATCGACGACAGCTACGATTCATGGGTGAAGGGATTCAAGGAGCAGAGGCTGTCGTGGATATCGGTATCAGACCTCAAGGGCTGGAACTCCAAGGCCGTGGAGGCTTACGGAGTGCGTCAGCTGCCTGCCACGTATCTGATATATCCGGATTTTACGGTCCACGAGATCAACCTCCAGGCCGACAAGCTTGATGCCCGTCTGCTGGAGCTTCTGGGCAAACCTATTGTTATTAAGCAGGATACATCTGCATCCAAGAACAACTAATATTTTGAATAAGATATGAAAGATTTTCTTAAAATGACCGGCGCCGTGCTGCTGGGTCTTATGATTTTTGGAGTAATCTCCTTTTTGTTCTCGATAGTTTTCTTCGTTGGCCTGTTGAGCAGCAGCGTAAGTACCGAGACTCCGGTGAATGTGCAAAACGGTTCGGTGCTCAAGATCGACTTGTCGAACGCCATTTGCGAGCGTTCGGGCGATGATTTCTCGCTGTCGTACATGTCGATGCAGCCCAGGAAGATTCAGCGCACCGGCCTTCTGGACCTGAAGCGCGCCCTCGGCCATGCGGCATCAGATTCCAAGATAAAGATGGTGTATCTGCACTGTCCGGATTTCAATGTGCCCGATCCTGCCACGGCTGAGGCCATCAGGGGAATGGTAATGGATTTCAGGAGGGAGTCGGGAAAACCCGTTGTTGCCTTCGCATACAATTTCAATAATTTCGATTATTACCTGATGTCGGCGGCCGACAGCCTCTTCATGCGCAAGATGGGCGATTTTTCTCTCTGCGGTCTTGGCAGCGAGCAGATGTATCTCAAGGGCGCTCTCGACAAGTTTGGAATCACCGCCACTGTTGTGCGTCACGGAAAGTTCAAGGCGGCTGTGGAGCCATACCTTCAGGAGAAGATGTCTGATGCCAACCGCGAGCAAATCTCGAAATACCTCAATGATTTCTGGGATGTGATGGTGGCTGATATCTCAGAGAGCCGCAATATCCCCGTAGAGGTTATCAATCAGCATGTTGATATGATGGACCTGTATTCCAACGATGCTCTCTGCATCAGCGAGAAATTTGTGGACGACATCATTCTGGAGAGCGATTTCAAGAGCCGTATGAAAGCCATGCTGAACCTTTCCGACGATGACGAGGATCCCACATTTGTGTCAGTATCAGACTACAACAAAAGCATCAGCGACAATGCCAATCCCAAGAGCCGTGTGGCAGTGATATATGCCGACGGCGAGATTTCCACAGAATCAGGGCAGGACGCTTTCTCGTCACAGGAGATTGGCGAGGCCATACGCGATGCCGCCGCCGACAGCGATGTAAAGGCTGTGGTTTTGCGCGTTAATTCTCCCGGCGGCGTGGTGGTGGATGCCGAGATTATCTACAGGGAGCTCATGAAGCTGAAGGAAGCCGGCAAGCCCCTTGTGGTTTCCATGGGCGGATATGCGGCATCAGGCGGATACTGGATTTCGTCGCTTGCCGACATGATTTTTGCGCAGAACACCACTGTCACCGGTTCCATAGGCGTTTTTGGCCTGATGCTTACTCCTGACCGTCTGCTCAAGAATACACTCGGCATCAGTTTCGAGGATGTATCCACACATAAGCACTCCATGATGATGCACTCCATAAATCCCATGCCGGACGAGGAGGTGTCCATAATGCAGCGCAGCGTGGAGGATGTTTACGCTAAATTTCTCGAGCACGTGGCCAGCGGCCGCAATATGACTGAGGCGGCTGTGGATTCTATTGCTCAGGGCCGCGTATGGACCGGCAAGAGCGCTCTAGAGCTTGGCCTTGTGGACAAGATTGGCGATCTTTCTGATGCCATCGACTATGCTGCCGAGCTGGCCGACATAAAGAGTTACCAGCTTAAGGAGCTGCCCGAGCAGAAAGACGAGCTTACGAGGATTCTTGACGATCTCATGGAAGTATCAGCGAAAACCTTCTACGGCGAGGAGGCTTACGAGAAAACACGTTTCATCAAGAGTCTCAGGAGCCATGAGGGCGTGCAGGCTTATCTGCCGGTATCGAAAATTTACTAGGATTATATTAAACATTCAATCATGATAAAGGATTACAACAAGGAGGAGTTTCAGGTACTCCCCAACTTCAAGGGCGGCGAGAAGGAAATGAACGCCTGCATGTTTTTCGACGGCAAGTGCCGTTTCTTCAAGGCCAGCCTTGCGCCCGGCGCATCCATCGGCCTCCACAAGCACGAGACCAGCAGCGAGATGATGTATTTCATCAGCGGCAGCGGCAAGTTTATTCTCGATGGGGTAGAGGAGCGCGTATCAGCCAACATGGCACACTATTGCCCCAAAGGCAGCAGCCACACCCTGATGAACGATGGACAGGAAGACCTCGTATTCTTCGCCGCCGTTCCCGAGCAATAGCTGTAGAGACGGACCGCGGTCCGTCTCCACGGGGAAGCATCGGTCTTTTGGGGAGGAGAACACGAATTACCATAAATTATCACGAATTACCAAAAATTTTTTATTTAAAACATTTATGATAATTCGTGGCCATTCGTGGTAATTCGTGTTTACCCCAGCGCCGTAGGCGCCCAAATAACTAAAACGTAATTCTTTTAATTCTTTCCCATTCTTTCAATTTTTGGCGAAAGCAAAATCAAAAATCGAAAATTAAAAATCAAAAATGATTATATAAAATGGATCTTAAAAGTAAAGTAAATACTTCTGGTCGTCTGATGGCCGCTGCCCGCGGTCTCTGGCGCGCCAACGGAATGAAGGAGGAGCACTTCGGCAAGCCTATCATCGCTATCGCCAATTCCTTCACACAGATGGTTCCTGGCCACGTTCATCTCGATGAGTGTGCCAAGATTGTAAAGGAGACTGTTGAGAGCATGGGCTGTTTTGCCTGTGAGTTCAATACCATCGCCATCGACGACGGTATCGCCATGGGTCACGACGGCATGCTCTACTCATTGCCAAGCCGCGAGATTATCGCCGACAGTGTTGAGTATATGTGTCAGGCTCACAAGGCTGATGCTTTGGTCTGCATCAGCAACTGCGACAAGATTACCCCTGGTATGCTGATGGCTACAATGCGATTGAACATCCCTACAATCTTTGTATCGGGTGGCGCAATGGAGGCCGGCCGCTACAAGGAGGGCAAGATCGACCTCATCGACGCCATGATCATGGGTGGCGACGATACCGTTTCTGAGGAGGAACTCTCTAAGGTAGAGAAGATTGCGTGTCCTACCTGCGGATGCTGCTCAGGTATGTTTACAGCCAACTCTATGAACTGCCTCACCGAGGCCCTCGGTTTCTCTCTCCCCGGCAACGGCACCATCGTGGCTACCCACGTTAACAGAAAGAAACTCTTCCAGGATGCCGGCAAGCGCATCGTGGAGCTCGCATACAAGTATTACCGCGACAACGACGATTCAATGCTCCCATTGAACATCGCCACACGTCCTGCATTCATGAACGCCATGGCCCTCGATATCGCCATGGGTGGTTCCACAAATACAGTTCTCCACCTCTTGGCAGTGGCTCAGGAGGCTGGCGTAGATTTCAAGATGAAGGATATCGACGAGCTCTCTCGCCGTGTATCATGCATCTGCAAGGTGGCTCCAAACACTCACGACTACCACATCGAGGAGGTTAACCGTGCAGGCGGTATCCTCAACATCCTCGGCGAGCTGGCCAAGAAGAACCTCCTTGACCTCAGCTGCAAGCGCACCGACGGCCGCACTCTCGCAGAGGCCATCGACGAGTACTCAATCACAAAGGCCAACATCAGCGACGAGGCCAAGAGAATATACTCTTCGGCTGCTTCAGGAAAGGTTGGTCTCCTGAAGGTTGCCTCTCAGAATACTTGCTGGGAGTCGCTTGACACCGACCGTGTGAATGGCTGCATCCGCGATGTGGACCACGCCTACACAAAGGACGGCGGTATCGCTGTTCTCTTCGGCAACATTGCCAAGGACGGCTGCGTGGTAAAGACCGCCGGTGTTGATGAGAGCATCTTCACATTCTCTGGCACAGCCAAAGTTTACGACTCGCAGGATCAGGCCGTTGCCGCCATCCTCGGCGACAAGGTTGTGGCTGGCGACGTTGTGGTTATCAAGTACGAGGGTCCTAAGGGCGGTCCTGGCATGCAGGAGATGCTCTACCCAACTTCTTACCTGAAATCTAAGCACCTCGGCAAGCAGTGCGCGCTCATCACCGACGGCCGTTTCTCAGGCGGTACATCAGGCCTCTCGGTAGGTCACGTAAGCCCTGAGGCTGCCTCTCACGGTGAGTTCGCCCTCATCGAGAATGGCGACATCATCGAGTTTGATATCATCAACCGCAGCGTAAACCTCAAGATAAGCGACGAGGAGCTCAATGCACGCCGCACCAAGATGGATGCAGATCCTAACGGCTACAAGCCAAAGCGTGACCGCAAGGTAAGCAAGGCCCTCCAGCTCTACGCCTCACACGCCTCTTCAGCCGACAAGGGCGCTGTAAGAGAGCTCTAAGGATTTTTCTTGCACTTATATGATAAAAGCGGACTTCAGGAGATTTTTTCTCTGAAGTCCGCTTTTTGTAATTTTGTGAGCTTTATTGTTACTTTTTCTGTGAACTTTTCTTGATCTCGAGGATGCGGGGCTAGCAGACTGCCATTATATTTTGTGCATTGATGTAATAATTAATCTAATCATGACAATATATTCAAAAATTATATATAATTTTGCGCCGAATTTAAAATTTTAGTTGTGGCACAATTTAATCAAAGAACTGAATACAGATACGATTTGCGGGCCTTTCAGGAGCGCAGTGTTTGTCTTCTGGAGACTATCGACAAGGTTTGCCGAGAGCATAATATCAAGTATTATGTCATTGCCGGAACATTGCTTGGAGCGGTTAGGCACAAAGGATTTATCCCTTGGGATGATGATATGGATATAGGCCTTATGCGCAAGGATTACGATCTGCTGATGGAGCATGCCGAGGAATGGCTGCCAAAGCCTTTCCATATCGTAACCCACGAGAATTGCGCCCATTATCCCAAATATTTTGCCAAACTGGAGGATGCCAGCACCACTGTGGTGGAGAGTTTCTATCTGGGATATGCAGGCGGAATCTATATGGATATCTTCGCATTGGACGATGTGCCAAACAACAAACTTAAGCGCTGGTGGCACTACAAGAAATTCATGTTTTCGCGTCAGATGCTGTATTTTATGTACCGCGATCCCTACAAGCGAGGCAAGGGCCCAAGGTCTTGGTGGCCAAGGTTTATGCAGTGGGCCTTTGATAGGAAAAAGGTTCACGCCTGGTCGCAGAAAATCCTCAGGGAATATCTCGACAAGCCCAACTGCGATACTGTCATGACCCATGACGACGGTTTCCGCTCGTTCGACAAGAAGTTTTTCGGCCCTGGCAGGGTGGTGGAGTTCGAGGGGATAAACTGTATGGCTCCTTCTGATGCCGAGAATTTCCTGTCGGTGATGTATGGCTCAGATTATATGGAGCTTCCGCCAATGGAGCAGCGCAGGGCCCATTTCTACGAGTATTGCGATTTCGATACGCCATACAATACGGTGGACATCAAGGAGCTCAAGAAAAACTATACCGATATAAAAACTTTTGGAAGTATTAATACTTTATCATAAAAAATGTACACATACGCATTTCCCGGCAACATCGAGGACGACATTCTCCAGATTGCCGCACAGCAGATTCCTTATATGCGCACCGAGTGGTTTTCGGGCATTATGAAGGAGAATGAGAGGATGCTTCTCGATATGATAGGCTGCCGTGGCGGCCGTGTGATGTTTTATACAGCATCAGGCACAGGCGCCATGGATGCCGTGGTGGAGAATTACGTGGCTGCCCAGGGCAAGGCATTCGTAATAGACGGCGGATCGTTCGGCCACCGCTGGGCTCAGCTTTGCGAGTATCACGGTGTGGACCACGACGTAATGGCTGTGCCATTTGCCAAGGACATCAACTACGACGAGCTTGAATCAATGGTGGCCAAGAGCCAGCCAAAGGTTTTCCTGTGTCAGCATCACGAGACATCGTCGGGACAGAAATTCAACCTTCCCAAGATTTCTGCCATCTGCAAGAAATATGGAGTAAGCCTTGTGGTGGATGTGATAAGCTCTTTCCTGGCCGACGAGCTCAATATGGATGAGTATGGCATCGACGTGGCCATCACCAGCACTCAGAAGGGACTCAACGTGCCTCCGGGCGCAGCTTTGGTATTTTTGTCAGCCTCAGCACTAAAGAAAGAATTCCTGCACCGCAACTACTACTTTGATTTTCAGGATAATCTGAAGAATCTTGAGCGCGGACAGACTCCGTTTAGCCCTGCCACAACGCTTTTCATGCAGGTTCATGAGCGTATGCTGCGCAACACGGCCAAGGGTATCAGACAGATTATATCGGAATGTAATGCCAAGGCTCTGTATTTCAGAAGTCTGTGCAAGAAATATGGTTGGGAGGTTCCTGCCGAGTGCCCCAGCAATGCTATTACAGGTTTCTTCGTAAACCGCAATGGCGACGTGCTTTTCAGGGAGCTTCAGAAAAAAGACATCTTCATAATGCCATGCGGAAAACCCAATTTCTTCCGAGTTTCCCATATGGGATTGCAGACCAACGACGACCTGGACAATCTGGCTGCCGCAATCCACGAGATTGAATCAAGATAATTCCAGAAATTACCAGACAAATGAAACGAGTATTTACATCAGGCACTTTCGACCTTTTCCATGTGGGTCATCTGAATATTCTTGAAAAATCGGCCGCACTGGGCGACGAGCTCATCGTGGGTGTGTCTACCGACGAGCTCATCGAGAAATACAAGGGTATGAAACCAATAATCCCCTACGAGGAGCGCGCCCGCATTGTGGCTTCCATCAAGTGCGTCACCAAGGTGGTGAAGCAGACCAAGCTTACCGAGATTGCGCAGCTTCAGCGCGAGAATATCGATATTGTAACCATTGGCGACGACTGGAAAAACAAGTACCTGGAAGGGCTGGAGTGGATGAAACAGCAGCCCGGCAAGGAGGTGGTGTATTTCCCTTATACTGAGGGAGTAAGCACCACAAAAATCAAGCGCGACATCATCAACGGCGCCAACGAGATAGTGGCCGCCGCGCTCCACCGCGAGGAAATCAAGGACAAGGACTGGGAAGAAGACCCCAAGAAATAGCTAGCCTTTGTATTCGCGGTAGGGCAGGTTCAGGTCCAGAAAATGGAAATTGTGCTGATGCTGTCCGCTTGCAGGCGGCGGAGTCATGTAGTCGCCGAAGAGCTTGGATAGGTAGGCGTGGTTGTCCCTGAGGCCCATCAGCTGATGTCCCTCAAACTCCACGGGGGTGGGATTGCCGAGTACGCTCTCCTTGTCGCCCATGCTCTTGGTGCCGTCCTCCAGGTTTATGGCCACGGTCTTGCACTTGTCGAAATCGTATTTCATCATGTGGCGCTTGATGTTTTCCTGCGCCTTGTCGAAAGTCCAAATCTTCCTCACCAGCAGCGGCAGCCAGCATGAGGGGCCGTGTCCGTGCTTGTAGGGATCCCTGAACCAGAAATAGAGCACCTTCCTCAGAAACTTGTATTTCATATTGAAAAGCGTCTGCCTGAGTTTGCCGTCGGGTGCGCCGTCTATCGGGAAAATGTCCACATACGCGCCGCCCAGGTAATACATGTGGGGACGCTCTATGATGGTGGTGTTGGCGTCCTGGATTTTTCCAAACGAGAACGGATATTTCTTGTCGTTCTCGTAGCAGACAAACTCGTATTGCTTGGGCAGCCATTCGGGATGCTCTGTAAGCTTTATGTAGTCGGGGCGGGGCATGCAGATGTCCATATCGTCGTCCCATGGGATAAAGCCCTTGTGCCTTACCGCGCCTATCAGCGATCCGTCCACCAGATAGTACCTTAGATTGTGTTCCTGGCAGCATTTGTGTATGGCCAGGGTTATCTCCAGCAGCTTCATCTGGAGCGGCCTTATTTCGTAGTTTGCCATTTTATATCAGTTTTTTGTAAAGTTCCATTACCTTTCCGGCCTGTTTCCCGGGGTCGAAATTCTCCATTGCGTATCTGTAGCCCTCGTCTATCATGCGCTCCCTCAACGCGCTGTCTTCCAAGCCCTTCTGTATGCAGTCGGCTATGGATTCCACGCTGTATGGGTCGGCCAGCAGCGATGCAGGTCCGGCGGCCTCGGGCAGGCTGGATACATTGCTGCTCACCACGGGGCATCCGCACAGCATGGCCTCCACCACGGGCAGTCCGAAACCCTCGTAAAACGATGGATACACAAACAGCCTTGCCAGCCTGTACAGCGACATCAGCTCGCGGTTGTCCTGCGTGCCCAGCATTATCACGTCCTTTTCCATCTTCTGGGAGCTTATGTACTGCATCACCTCCTGCTTGTAGCCTCTGCCGTTGCCCACCACCACCAGCGGAATCCTCTGTCCGGGGCTTATGGTCTGCATGGCCTTCAGGATTCCCAGCAGGTTTTTGCGGCTGTTTATCGATCCCACATACAGCATGTAGTCTTTGGGCAGTTTGTATTTCTGTGTGGCTGAAGCTGCCTCTTCCAGGTCCATCGCCTTGTAGTATATGGGGTTAACGGGCTGGTATATGGTCTGTATCTTCTCGGGGCTGATGCCGTAGTATTTTACAATGTCGTTTTCGGTGCTCTTGCTTATTGATAGTATCACGTCGCAGTTGCGGCACGCCTTCCTGAACTTGCTGTTGTATATCCAGCGGTCTATGGGCTTGTACATTCCGGGAAAAGTTATGAAAGCCAGGTCGTGGATAGTTACCACCGACCTTATTCCCTTGTTGCTGAGGCCGTTGGTAATCTCGTTGCTGAGGCCGTGGTATATCTGCACGCCATCCTTCTTCATCTCTGATGCCTGGCAGTAGCTGCGCCATATCGAGCCGAACAACTTGGAATCCCTGTTGACGATCCTGCACCTGCTGTTTCCGGAATAGGCGGCCTCGAAATCCTTGTTTTTTATCAGCGGGGTATATAGCTGATACTCGTTATCGGGGAAATACTCGCTCAGGATGTTTATCATGGTGCGGCTGTAGTTGCCCAGACCTGTATTGTTGTTGAAAAGGCGTTTTGCGTCGTATGCTATCTTCATATCCAAAATTCAGTTTACTAAATACCCTTGAACTGTGGGCAAACCCCATAGCTCAAGGGTATCACAAGACTCAAATCTCTAATCTCTAATCTTTAATCTTTAATCTCTAAACTTTAAACTTTAAACTCAAAATTAGAAACTCAGCTTGTCGGTAATCTTGTCCACAATGCCGTATTCCAAGGATTCCTTGGCATCCATCCAGTGGTCGTTCTCGATATCAGCCATCACGGTCTCCACATCCTTGCCGCAGTTTGCGGCCAGAATCTCGGCTGTTGTGCGCTTGGTTTTCAGGATATTGTTGGCGGTAATCTCCAGGTTCGACGCCTTGTCCTGATAGTATCCGCCTATGAGAGGCTGATGTATCATCACCTCGGCATGCTCGAAAATCTCGCGGCGGCCCTTCTCGCCGGCCGATAGCAGGAGAGAGGCCATGCTGGCGCACAGGCCTATGCATACAGTCTTTACAGGGCTGCTGATTAGCTTCATCGTATCAAGGATGGCGTTGCCGGAAGTAACCGATCCGCCTGGGCTGCTGATGAACATGGTAATCTCCTTGCCGGGCTCCTGCATCTCCAGATACATGAGCTGGTTTATGATTTTCTCTGCCGATTCGTCGGAAACCTCGCCCCAGAGGAAAATGCAGCGCTTCTCCAGAAACTTCTCCGCAAACTTGCCGTTGGCCAGCGCGCCTATGATGTGGCCCATTCCTGAGCCCTCGCAATTATCGTTGAATTTTGCCATTTTTTGTCTTGGTTTTTAAGGTTGCTGATATTTACTTCTTCTCGCGTGTAATCACCTTGTCTATCAATCCGTACTCCATGGCTGCGGTGCTCGACATCCAGAGGTCTCTCTGCGAGTCCTTTATAATCTGGTCAACGGGCTTTCCGGTGTGGTCGGAGAGTATTGCATACAAGTCCTCCTTTACGGAGAGCAGGTTGTTTACATTAATTTGGATATCAGAAGCCTGGCCTCCTATGTATCCCGAAGGCTGGTGGATCATTATGCGAGAGTGTTTCAGGGCGTATCTCTTGCCCTGATCGCCTGCTGCCAGCAATACGGCGCCCATGCTTGCGGCCATGCCCGTGCATATTGTGGATATCTTGCAGCTGATATACTGCATTGTGTCGTATATGCCCAGGCCTCCGTATACCGATCCGCCGGGTGTGTTGATGTATATCTGGATGTCCTTGCTTGGGTCGCTGCTCTCGAGGAACAGCAGCTGAGCCTGTATTATGTTGGCCACCTCGTCGTTTATCTGTGTGCCTATGAAGATGATTCTGTCGGCTATAAGGCGCGAGAACACGTCTACCTCGCGGAAAGGCATGTCGCGCTCCTCGATTACAGCGCGGGTCATGTTTGTGATGGCGCCGGCATATTGGTCGAAGGTGTTGGAGCTGATGCCGTGGTTGAAAACGGCGTACTTTCTGAATTCGTTTGTCATAGTATGTTTGTTTTTGTATGTTTCATACTTGCATAAAATGGGCAAAGAGTATTTCAACGGATGGATATTCCGTTATGGAACCCCACGCCGCCAAAATACTCCTTGCCTTTTATATATCTTGCCTTTCGGTAATATTACTCAAACAATTTGCCGAAATCATCGTAAGAGATGTTCTGCTTTGTAAGGGTGGCCTTCTCCTTTACGAGAGCCACTACCTTGTTGTTGATTACCTGGCTGCGGATCATGTTGCGGTCCTGGTTCTTTGCAAGACGCTCCTTGGCAAAGTTGTCGAGCATGTCGGCAGGTATCTGAGACATAGGAATGCCGTAGCGGGCAAACTCGGCAGCTGTAAGCTTCTTGCTCTCCTCAAGCTCCTCGTCCTCTGATACTTCGATGTTGTTGTCCTTTACGATCTTGTTCTCGATGAGGTTCCACTTGATGTCGCTCTCGAGATTTGGGAACTGCTCGTCGAGCTTGGCCTCGTCGAAGTCCTTGTACTGCTCGAGGTTGAGCATCCATCTCTTCATGAACTCTACTGGAACGTTGAAGTTGCTGGCCTTGATGAGCTCGTCCTTGGCGTCGATCATGATCTTGTAGTCGCTCTCCTGCTCGTAAGAAGCCTCGAACTGGCTGCGGATCTCTGCCTTAAGCTCGTCCTCGTTGTGGATCTTGTCCTTGCCGAAGAGCTTGTCGTATGTATCCTGGTTGAGCTCGCCCTTTACGAAGTTGCTGATCTCCTCGATCTTGAATGCGAAGTTGGGGTTGATGGTGTTGAAGTCTACCATCTTGTTGCCCAATACAGACTTGGCCTCAGCCTCCTTGAAAACTTCCTTGAGGTTGAACTGTACCTCGTCGCCAATCTTCTTGCCAACGAAGGCGGCCTTCTGGTCGGCGTTCTCGATGCGGCTTACGAGCATAGAGGTCTTGTTTGAGAGACCGTCGGCGTTTCTTGAACCGTCCTCGTTTACCTGATATACCTCGCCCTTGAGGAACGACTCCTCGCCAGACTCATCGGCAGGCTCGTGCTTGCCGGCGGCGTTTCTGTAGCCTTCCATTGCCTTCTCGATGTTCTCGTCTGTTACGTCGATTACATACTGTGTGAGTGCGAGATTGCTGTCGACGCTTACCTCGAACTTTGGAGCGAGTGCAAGGTCGAAATAGAATGTGTAGTCGGTATCCTTAGAGAAATCCACGTCGGTCTTCTCCTTTATAGATGGGAGTGGCTCGCCGAGATAATCTACTTTATTGTCCTTGAGGTAATCGAAAAGAGCCTTAGAGAGCACCTTGTTGATTTCCTCAGCCATTACTGGGTGAAGGTATTCTCTCTTGATAAGACCCATAGGAGCCTGGCCAGGGCGGAAACCCTTTACGTTGGCTCTCTTTCTGATGTTCTTGAGCGAAGCATCTACCTGGCTCTCGTAGTCAGCCTTGGCAACTGTGATTTTTATTGTGGCGTTAAGCTCATCAATATTGTTCTGTAAAATTTCCATTTTAAAAAATAAGAGATTTTTGAATTTTCCGCGCCCTGCGGTTTCTATTTCCAAAAAAAAAGACCACTAACATCCTTATTCTCAAGTATTAGCGGTCATTATTCATGTGTACGGATGAAGGGACTCGAACCCCCACGGCCTAAACCATTAGATCCTAAGTCTAACGCGGCTACCAATTACGCCACATCCGCTTTTTGGAAGTACGGGTGCAAAATTAATCGCATTTTTGTTTTTTACCAAATTTTTTGCCTATAAAATTATCAAAATTTTTAAGTTTGTGTTTATTGTGTTGATTGTCAGATGTATACGCTTTATGGGCGTTTCAGCTTGCTTTTTGATATATATTATATAAGGTGTGTAAGCTCTGTATGCAGTGGTTTGGCGTGGCAGGGGACGGACGGTTTTTCGTAAGCCTCAGCCCGATGAAAACAAAAAAATGAAAAAATCTGATAAAAAAATCTGCAAAAATTATGTGGAACGAAAAAATAGTATTAACTTTGCGCCCAAATCAAAAGATTATTATTAAAAATTTACATCACTTATAAAATGGATTTGAAGAAATTAAGAAACTTCGGTATTGCTGCGCATATCGATGCTGGTAAGACTACCACATCTGAGCGTATTCTTTTCTACACCGGAGTAAACCGCAAGATCGGTGAGGTTCATGATGGCGCCGCCACTATGGACTACATGGCACAGGAGCAGGAGCGTGGTATTACCATTCAGTCTGCCGCAATCTCCGCAACATGGAAAGGCTACGACCTTAACTTGATCGATACCCCAGGTCACGTTGACTTTACAATGGAGGTAGAGCGTTCAATGCGCGTTGTCGATGGTTTGGTTTCAGTATTCTGTGCAGTAGGTGGTGTTGAGCCTCAGTCTGAGACTGTTTGGAACCAGGCTGTTAAGTACCGCGTTCCACGTATTGCCTACGTAAACAAGATGGACCGTTCAGGTGCCGACTTCGATGAGGTAGTAAAGGCTATGGACGATATGCTCGACGCACATCCTGTTAAGATGCAGGTTCCTTGCGGTTCCGAGGATGCTTTCTATGGTTTCATCGATGTTGTTGACGGTAAGGCTTACAAGTTCGTTGACAAGGAGTTCGAAGAGATGCCACGTCCTGCCGAGTACGAGGATGAGTACCAGGCTTGCCACGACACCCTTCTCGAGAAGGTAGCCGAGGTTGACGAGGCTCTCATGGAGAAGTACTTCTCTGATCCTTCTACTATCACTGTTGAGGAAATCAAGCGCGCAGTTCGTAAGGGTTGTATCGATATGGCTTTCACCCCAGTATTCTGCGGTTCATCATACAAGAACAAGGGTGTTCACTTTATGCTCGACGCTATCGTTGACTACCTCCCATCACCACTCGACCTCCCAGTTATCAAGGGTACAAACCCTTACGACGAGAACGAGACTATCGAGGTTGTTCACGATGTTAACAAGCCTGTAGCTGCTCTCGCATTCAAGCTTATCAACGACCAGTACCTTGGACAGCTCGTGTTCACACGTGTATTCCAGGGCGTTATCAAGCCAGGTATGCAGCTTCTCAACGCCAACCGCGACAAGAAGGAGCGCGTAGGCCGTATCTTCAAGATGAAGGCTGAAAAGCACATCGAGATCGAGGAGGCTGTAGCCGGCGATATCGTAGCCGTTATCGGCGTTAAGGAGGCCAAGACTGGTGATACATACTGCGACGAGGAGCACCCAGTACTTCTCGAGTCTATCACAGTTCCACCTCCAGTGATCCAGCTTAAGGTTGCTCCAAAGGAGAAGAAAGACCAGCAGAAGATGGGCGAGGCTTTGCACAAGCTCGCTTCTGAGGACCCATCATTCACAGCCAAGTACGATGAGGAGCTCAACGAGACCGTAATCGCTGGTATGGGTGAGCTTCACCTCGAGATCATGGTTGACCGTCTCAAGAGAGAGTTCAAGGTTGAGTGTGAGATCGGTGAGCCTTCGGTATCTTACCGCGAGACATTCCTCGAGGAGCAGGATATCGAGTACAAGTACGCTAAGCAGTCTGGTGGTAAGGGTCAGTTCGCCCACATCAAGATGATTATGTCTCCAAACCCAGCCAAGGGTTACGAGTTCGAGAATACCGTTAAGGGTGGTCATATCCCTGGTGAGTTTATTCCTTCTGTTGACAAGGGTATCCAGAAGACTCTCGAGAAGGGTGTACTCGCAGGCTTCCCTGTAGTAGACGTTAAGATCAACCTCTATGATGGTTCGTTCCACCCAGTTGACTCTTCTGACTTCGCATTCCAGACCTGTGCTTCTATGGGCTTCAAGGAAGGCTTTATGAAGGGTCACCCAGTTCTCCTCGAGCCTGTTATGAAGGTAGAGATCATCACTCCAGACGATTACATGGGTGATATCATCGGTAACCTCAACAAGCGTCGTGGTAGAATCGAGCAGCAGGGTCCTCACACCCACCGCAAGGGCATCACAGTTATCAAGGCTCTCTGCCCATTGGCCGGTATGTTCGGTTACTCTAACGACCTCCGTACCATTTCTTCTGGCCGTGCTAGCTACTCTATGGAGTTTGCTCAGTACGAGCAGCTCAACGCAGCTACTCAGGAGGAGGTTCTCAAGAAGCTCGCCGCTAAGAAGGCAGCTGAGGCCGCTAAGTAGTTTTAGTCTACAAGGTAACTAATACTTTTATATAGAAAAAGCGCTCAGGTATTGTCCTGGGCGCTTTTTGTATTTAGAAAGCTGAGATTTCAAATTCCGTAAAATGCTATCAATCAAACTTAAGATAATTTTTTTCAAAAAAACATTCAAAAAGATTTGGAAAACTGATGCAAATGTTGCTAACTTTGCATCCGCTGAATGAAAGAAACGAACATTGAAAATGCGGTTGAGATTAATTGTTGATTTAATCAAAATTCAAAAACGAACGAAAGTCAAATTAACAATTAATTAACGTAAAAAAGTTTGGCGGATTCTAAAATCCTTCTTACCTTTGCA
>JAKSLV010000044.1 GCA_024401025.1 Bacteroidales bacterium | reverse complement strand
ACATTATGCGTGAGTATCAGTACCCAAAAACATACACGCTCACTGTGCCCAAATACTACAAGGCACCTGCCCGAGAGGAACTCAACGACCTCGGGAAGTCGGTGTACGACAGTCTCTACCACTGCGCACTAAGACTTGAGGAATTCTTCTACGACGGCTCCGAGCTTGATAAGGACAAGAATTTCAACGACAAGTTTTTCATGTCTGATTTTCTGGGAGCTTACGACGCGCTCAGGAAAGATTATCCCGAACTTACCCAGTATTTCGACATGGCGCTTAAAAGCACCAGAAGCGTAATATATACCGATTGGATAGAGCCGGGAGAGCACGGACTTACAAATACCGACAAGGAATCCATAAAGGCATATCAGGAGGTGTTCGACGCCGCCGTTGCCCGAATCATCAAGGCCATGCCCAAAAACCTCTGCGATTTCGACAAGTACCGCTACATAGCCACTTTTATCGACGTCCACAACACCTACGACAAATCTCTGAAAACCCAGGGCGCATACTGGCCATGCTACAATGTAATCATCAACAAGACCTCGGTATGCTCTGGATATGCCGAGACATTCCTCTACCTGTGCAGGCAGGCCGGTCTCTGGTGCGAGATGTGGGATGGAACCATAAGCGGCGGCCCTCACGCCTGGAACAGGATAATGATCAACGGCAAAACATATCTCTGCGACTGCACTTTCGCCGATAATTATGCCATAGGGGCCGGCAACTGGATGGATCGTTTTGTACAGGGAGAAGCCGAGCGTTCTTTCATAGGAGAATACCTGCACATGGACGGCAAGCCTTTTGTAACAACCGGCCAGGACGCCTCCCTGCTTTGGAGATAGCATATTGCAAATCCCAACAAAAACAAAAATCCCTGCCGTAGATATGCCCTCTGGCATGCTACGGCAGGGATTTGTTGTTTGGGATTTATAAAGAGAGTTACTCTGCGCCGCCGTTGAACTGCTTGCAGTCCTTGAAGGCGATATCAGCCGCATTCATGTTGCCTGATACCAGCGAATCCAGTTTCTCAAACTCGCACTTGCTTACAGAGATGTTCTTGCTGTCGTAGAGATCGAACTCCTTTACGCCAATATCTGTGATGCTGCACTCGCTGAAAGCCACATTCTCGCAGTCCTTGATTCTGGCGCCGTAAGCCGAGCAGTCGAAAATGCCGGTCTTGGTTACATTGATGTCCTTGCTCTTAACGGCATCCACGCCTATGACGCCGCATCCGTTCAGCGAGCAAGATATCAGGCTGATGTTGTTGCTGCCGAAGATGTAAACCACATCGCCGGTGCAGCCGTCCTGCTTCTTGTGCTCCATGCCGAGATGCTTCAGGGTAACATTCTTGCAGTGGTAGAAGCCCATCACATTGGCGTCGCTTGGGTCCACCTGGATGGAGCATACGCCGTTGGCATTGTCGGCCCAGTCTATGGTGAGGTTCTCCACCGAAACGATGTTCAGCGAGTAGCCCTCCTCCATGGCGGTAGCGCTTATGCAGCCGTTCTCCTCGGGCTGTATGGGCTCCACGATGCCCTTCTCCTTCACCTTGCCCTCCTTCACCATCTTGGTGAGCTCGGCGGTAAGGTCGGTCATGTTCTGCTCTATCACGATGGTTCTGTTGGAACCTATCGCCTCCAGAAACTCCCTGGTGGTCTTCACGTTAATGGTTTTTATCTCCACGGCCTTGTTTTCCTCGGCGTTGCCGTTGCTGTTGCCGTTGCCGCAGGCTGCCGATATTATCATCAGCGCCACGGCGCACATTGTCAAAAATGTATTCTTCATCGTTTTTTTGTGTATTTGTTTTTTTTATTAATATTCCACTCTCATCAGCGTAAGGCCCTGAGGCGGCGCCGTAAAACCCGCCATCTGCCGGTCCTTGCTGTCCAGTATCCTTGTCATGGCTGATGCCTGCAAACTGCCGTTGCCCACCTCTATCAGTGTTCCCGTAAGTATCCTCACCATGTTTTGCAGGAATCCGTCGCCCGTGTAGCTTATGTCTATCTCGGGCCCTGATACTTCTATTTTTATGTCGGTTATGGTTCGCACGGTAGATTTCTTCATCTTGGGGTTTCCGCAAAAAGCCTTGTAGTCGTGGGTGCCGCACAGCAGTCGGGCAGCCTCCCTCATTTTGCTGATATCCAGCGCCTTGTCGGTGTATGTGTAAAGGTATCTGCGCTCAAATACATTAGGCACGCGGCTGGTGTGTATGCGGTACATGTAGGTCTTGCTCCTGCATGAGTATCGCGCGTGGAAGGCAGCCTCAGCCTCCTCCACATCCAGCACGGCAATGTCCTCGGGCAGGTATTGGCACAGATAGGCGTGTATGTCGGCGGGCTGATGCTTGCTGTCGATATCGAAACTCGCCACCTGCTGCCTGGCGTGCACACCCGCGTCGGTGCGTCCGCTGCCGTTTACCTCCACCACATGGCCGCACATGCGCTCCAGCACGGCCGATATCTTGCCCTGAATGGTGTTGTCGGTGCTGCGCTGGATCTGCCAGCCGTTATATCTGCTGCCGTCGTAGGCTATGGTGATTTTTATGCGTTTCATGCTGCAAATTTAGCAAAATTATTTTTGTTTTCCCAAAAATGAATTTATCTTTGTTCATCTGCATCAATACAATATGCACAATTCCATATTATAGAACCTAATAGCTGTTTTGCCATGAATATCAAGACTATAAAGGTGGGTACGTTCAATCTTATGAACCTGATGCTCCCCAACCATACCGCATTTGGCGGCATCGGATATACCCCGGAGGAATTCAACAGAAAACAGAGCTGGGTAAACTTTATGCTCAACCAGATGAACGCCGATGTTATTGGTTTTCAGGAGTGTTTCCACAAGCAGGCGCTCCTTTCCATAATCAACGGCAACCGAAACTACCGCGACGCCGAGGTTGTCATGGCCGACGAGACCGGCGACCTCCCCCGTGTGGCGCTGCTATCCAGATACCCGATAGAGGATGTGGAGTTTTTCGACAGGTTTCCGCCCGAATCTATCATCCATGTGCAGCCCAAGGGTGTGTATCAGAAGATTTTCCTGCCGTTCGATACCTTCTCGCGTCCGGTACTGAAGGCCGACATCAGGATTAAGCCCTTTGGCGTGGTTACATTCTACGTGGTTCACCTTAAATCCAAGCGCCCGATTTTCTACGACGGCGAAAACGAGAACAATCCCGTCGACCTTGCCAAGGCTCAGGTTAGGAGTCTGATGCTGCGGGCTGCCGAATCGTGCGCCGTGCGATCGCTGCTGATGCGCAGCATGAGAAACCAGAACAGGCCCGTGGTGGTGTTCGGCGATGTAAACGATACCGGCAACTCGGTTACCACCAGGATAATATCGGGCGAGGTGCCTCAGCACAAGCTCTCCGACCAGGTAAAGCAGAGCGTCTGGGATGTGCTGCTGTATCACGTGAAGGACATACAGGCGCGCCGCAGCTATCAGGATTTCTATTACACGCATATCCACAACGGCATGTACGAGAGTCTCGACCACATCATGGTTAGTCAGGAGCTTGTTACCGAGAATCCGCGCAATGTGGGCCGCGTGGGCATGGTGAAGGTTTTCAACGACCACCTCATCGACCGCACTTTCACCGACCAGCGTCCCGACAAGTGCAAGAGCGACCACGGCGTGGTTACCTGCACTCTGGAGCTGGATTGCGACAAATACCGCGCCTCGCAGCAGGGGCGTAATAATGGGCCGCAGTATCAGGAGCAGCGTCAGGAGCAGCGTCAGGACCAATATCAGCAGTATCAGCCCAAAAACAATGGCGGCGATAGGGGAGAGGCCTCCCGGAAATGGAACGGCAACGGCCGCAAATTCCGCCGATAGATGGATGAAAAAAAAGGCTGTCCAGATATCTGGACAGCCTTTTTTTTATTTATTGAGATGCACGGGGAAATTATTTTGTAATCTTCTCGAGATTCTCCTTCCATGCGCCGTAGGCGTCGTCGTAGGCCTGCTGGTTCTTAACGTCTGGCTCGGTAACCTCTACCTTCTTGAGGTTGCTGAAAGCCTCCTCGAAGTTCTTGTAGATGCCTGCGCCATAGCCTGCGCCACGTGCTGCACCGATAGATCCGTCGGTATTGAAAAGCTCGATGGCTGCGCCTGTGGTGGTGGCCAGTGTGTTGCGGAATACTGGAGAGAAGAACATGTTGGCCTTGCCTGCGCGGATTACCTTGCTGTTGATGCCGATGGTCTTCATGATGTCCATACCGTACTTGAACGAGAATGCGATGCCCTCCTGGCCTGCACGGTAGAGGTGGTCGGCCTTGTGGATGTTGAAGTTGAGGTTCATCACAGCTGCGCCAGGGTTCTGGTTCTGGAGCACGCGCTCGGCGCCGTTGCCGAATGGCATTATGCTGAGGCCCTCAGATCCGATAGGAATCTCGGCTGCTCTCTGGTCCATCTCGGAGTACTTGATGGCGCTGCCGCCTACCTGCTTGTTGAGCCAAGAGTTCAGGATGCCGGTACCGTTGATGCAGAGGAGGATACCGAGACGGTTGAGCTCCTGTGTGTGGTTTACGTGGGCAAAAGTGTTTACTCTAGAGAGTGGATCGTACTTGATTTCCTCGCTGATACCGTAAACAACGCCTGATGTGCCGCCTGTGGCAGCAATCTCGCCAGGGTTGAGTACGTTGAGCGAGAGAGCGTTGTTTGGCTGGTCGCCGGCGCGGTAAGAGATCTTGATGCCCTTTACGAGGCCCAGCTCCTTGGCGGCAGCCTCAGTAAGCTCGCCCTGTACCGAGAATGTGGGAACAATCTCTGGGATAAACTCCTCCTTGAAACCGTAGTAGTCCATGAGGAACTTGGCCACGCAGTTGTTCTTGAAATCCCAGAACATACCCTCGGAGAGGCCTCCGATGGTGGTCTTTATCTCGCCGGTAAGCTTCATGGCGATGTAGTCGCCTGGAAGCATTATCTTGTATATCTTGTTGTATATCTCGGGCTCGTTGTCCTTCACCCACTTTAGCTTGGATGCTGTAAAGTTGCCTGGAGAGTTCAGCAGCGAGCTCAGGCAGAGGTCGTTGCCGAGGTCCTGGAGAGCCTTTGCGCCAATCTGGGCTGCTCTGGAATCACACCAGATGATGGCAGGGCGCAGAGGATTCTGGTCCTTGTCAACAGCCACCAGGCCGTGCATCTGGTAAGAGATACCGATAGCCTTGATGTCGGCTGCCGAGATGCATGAAGTTCTCATAACCTCGGCGAGGGCCAGTTTTGCGTTCTCCCACCAGAGGGTAGGCTCCTGCTCGGCCCATCCAGCCTTTACGGCTGTAATCTTCATTTCCTGTTTTGGGTAGTATGCAGATGCTTCGCATTTGCCTGATTCCGACTCTATCAGCGATACCTTTACTGATGAGCTACCGATGTCAAATCCTAATAAATACATATTAACGCTTTGTTTAGTTATCTAATTATTAATTATTTACAATGTTGCTTTCTTTTTGCGGCCCTCATACGGGCAGCTATCTGCAAATTTAAGACGTTTTTTTTAGATTACCATCATTTGCGTGTTAATTTTTGTAATTTTTTTATCTGCCGGCATCAGGGGCGTGCTGTGGTTATTCGGCGTCGTCGTCATCGTCGAATTCCTCGTCCTCGAAATCCTCTTTCTGCCTGTGTGCGTATTCTGATGGCGATACTCCGTAGAAGGCCTTGAAGGATGATGAGAAGTGTCCAGGATTGGAGTATCCCACGGCGTATGCCACCTCGCTTATCGACAGGGTTTTGTCGGTAAGCAGATACGATGCCTGTTTCATCCTGGTGTTTTTCAGGTAGTCGCGGGCCGATAGTCCTGTTATCTCCTTTATCTTTCGGTGCAGGTGTACGCGCGATATGCCTATCGTGTCTGATATCATTTCCACGTTGAGGTCGCGGCAGGATATGTTGTCCCTTATTATCTGCATCACCTTCTGCATCAGTATGTCGTCCTGAGACTTTATCTCTATGTTCTCTATGTTGAAGCCTTCGGCCTTTCCTGCAATGTTGGCTATCACCTTGTCGCGGTTTATCAGCATGTTGCGGATAATCTTTTTCAGGATTTCGGTGTTGAATGGCTTCTCCAGATACATGTCGGCGCCTATGTCGATTCCCTGCCCCTTGTGCACGTCGTCGCCCAGGGCCGTAAGCAGTATCACGGGTATGTGGCTGGTCTTGTAGTTGCGTTTCATCTTTTTGCAGAGGGTCCATCCGTCCATCTCTGGCATCATTATGTCGGAGATTATCAGGTCTGGCTTCTGTATCAGGATGTTTTCCATGGCTTTTTTTCCGTTTTCGAATATGGCCACGTTGTATTCGTCTTCCAGCTCTTCTTTCAGGTATTGCCTGATGCTTTCCTCATCATCGGCTATGTATATGGTTTTCTTGGAGTTCAGCCTCTGCTCCTCGGTCTTGGTCTGCTTGTAGTCCATGGCCAGGGTTCTGGTGATGTTGCATGTGGATGCGGTGGTTATCACCTCGTCCACAATGTCGCCGGGGTTCAGGTGCTTGTTGCCCATCTGCAGCTCTATGGTGAAACGGCTTCCCTTCCTGTCGCTGCGGTTGGATGCGTACAGCTTGCCCTTGTGGAGCTCTGTAAGGTATCTGGCCAGATGCAGGCCCACTCCTGTGCCGGTGTTGTAGCGGTTTTGCTGAGATTTCACCTGATAGAACCTGTTGAATATCTTGCTGATGTCTTCGGCGTTTAGTCCTATTCCGGTGTCCTGCACTGTTACCTGGATTTTCTGGTTTTCGTCGTCCTGGAATATCTCCACGTCTATCTCGCCGCCCATGGGTGTATACTTGGTGGCGTTGTGGAGCAGGTTCAGGATTATCTTCTCGAAACTCTCTGGGTCCACCCAGGCGTATATCTCTGGCTGGTTGCTCTTTATGCTTACTGATATCTCCTTGGAATCCATCATAGGGCCGCAGCTGTCCACAATCTCCCTTATGAATGGGCAGAGGTTGGCCTTGCCGAATTTGGTCACCACCTGTCCCTTGTCGATTTTCCTGAGGTCCAGCAGCTGGCTCACAAGCCTCAGGATTCTCTGGCTGTTGGTTTTCATGATGGAATACAGCCTTGATGTCTCCATGTCGGATGTGCCCTTGGCCAGCAGTTTTTCCAGGGGATCTATTATCAGGGTGAGCGGTGTGCGTATCTCATGGGATATGTTGATGAAAAACTGCATCTTCATCTCGTTGATCTCGTCGCTCTGTCGGCGGCTGATCTTCTCCTTGATGTATTCGTACAGCAGGGTAAGTATCAGCAATATGATGATTGCCGCCAATATCTTGATGGCCGTGGTGTGATACCAGAATGGCTTTATCTCTATGGTGATTCTGCGGATGGGGGTGGTGCTGTGTCCTATTATGGCCCTTACCTCCAGGGTGTATGTTCCGGGGTTTAGGTTTGTGTATGACGCATGCATCAGGCCTCTGCGACTCTTGTAGAATGTGCTGTCGGAGCCCATGCCCAGCATCCTGTATTCGAATGTGGTTTGCTCCAGGTGGGCAGGGTTTGATGTGCAGAATTCTATCGAGAACGAGTTCTGGCTCTCGTGCAGATGTATGGTGTCGATGTCGGCTATGTTTTTGGTGATTATGGTGTTGCCGTCCAGGGTGTCGCCCAGCTTGATGTACTGGTTGTTTACCTCGAACATTCTGGGCACCACTATGCCCGGCACCACCGAGTCGGTGAGCTCGTCGGATTTTATCTTGGTGACGCCCATCACTCCGCCAAAGCAGGCCATGCCGTTGTTCATGAGCAGACACGCGCCCCTGGAGAACTCTATGCCCAGAAGGCCGTCCTCTATGCCGAACTCCTGCATCTCGTTGTTGTCGGGGTTGTATCTGAAGAGGCCGTCCATGGTGCTTATCCACATTATGCCCATGGCGTCCTCTATTATGGAGCACACCGAGTGGCCTGTAAGCATGTGGCGGTGTTCCTCGGTCATAGGGTTCAGCACCATGATGCCGGAGTTGGTGGCGCACCATACGTGGTTTTGCTTGTTGATGTATATGTAGTTTATCGAGTTGTCGGGCAGGTATCCGTCGTCGGTGCTGTAGTGTCGGTTGCCCTTAAGGTCGCTGTCCACATACCAGAGGCCCGAGTATGTTGCTATCCAGAAGTTTTGCTGGTGGTCTTTCTTTATGCAGTTGCTCCACAGCGGGTTCACCATCAGGCCCTGCTCAAAGGTCTCTGTTTTGGTGTCGAAGGTTCCTATGCCCTTTCCGAACGACGACAGCAGCAGTTTCTGGTTGCCTCCGTCGGATATCGACGAAATCTTGTCGCAGGGCAGGTTGTACACCTTGGCCACTTTTCTGCTGCTGATGTCTATCTTCAGGAAATCGTTGCTGTATGTGCCTATCCAGATGTATTTGTTGTCCTGGTTGTGGATGCTTACGATGTTGGCAGGCACGTTTTTGCCGTGGCTGTCGAAAATCTCTATGTGCTCGGTGGGCTTGTTGTCGGATATGATGTATATTCCGTCGCCCTCGGTGCCCAGCCAGATATCGTTGCCCACCAGCGTCATGGCGCTCACGGAGTTGCTTCCTATTCCGTATGGGCTGTTGGGCTTGTATCCGTAGTTTTGGAAAATCGGCGATTCCTTGGTTATCAGCAGCAGGCCCTTGTGGTATACTCCCAGCCATGTGTTGCCGAAATTGTCGATGGCAATGTCGTGGATCTTGGATCTGGAGAAATCGAACGGCACCTCGCTGAGGTGCACCTGCGAGCTTATGCCATTGTCGGCGTTGTATTCCCAGAGGCCAAGTCCGTCGGTGCCTATCAGTATCCTGCCGTCGCTGGCAAAATCAATGGCGCTGGCCGGAAAATCCACTCCTATGCCCTGCAGCGTTATCCTGCTTATGTTTTTGCACGATGGGTCTATTATGCTGATGCCGTTGTTGGTGGATAGTGCGTATATGTTGCCGTTGTCGTCCTGGGCAAACTTGCTTATCTCCTTGGGCAGGGCGGGGCATCTGGCCAGCTTGCCGTTTTCCACCAGAAACGCCTCTTCCTGATACGAGCCTATCCAGATCCTTTGCCTGCTGTCTATGAAGATGGATTTCAGATACTGCTCGGATATCAGCTTGCTGAGGCTGCTGGTCCTGAACAGCGAATCGCCCTTGGCCAGGCTGTACATTCCGAAGCCCGATGTGGTTACGTATGTTATGGTGTCGTTGCCGGCAATGTCGGTAACGTATGGCTGGAAATTCTGTTTCTTGGTCTCGAATTTTATCTCGCTGAATTCTGTGGTGATGTGGTTGTAGCGTATCATGCCCTGGTTGGTGGCTATCAGGTAGTCATGGTTGGGCATCTGATATATGCGGTTTATCGATTGGTTCTTGATGTTGCACTTGTTGAATTCGCGTCCGTCGTAGATGCTTAGTCCGTCTATTGTGCCGGTCCATATAAATCCGTTGTCGTCGATGGATATGTCGTTAATCAGGCTGTTTGGCAGACCCTTGTTTTGATTGAACAGGTATGCCGACTGGGCCGTAGCTATCCCTGCGGTAGCAAATATTAGTGCAAAAATGTATATAAATAATTTCATTTAAAAAGTAATTGGTTTCGCTATTAAGTAATTTCGTCTATTGCTGCAAATATATTAAAAAAAAGCCTTATAATCAAAAAAAAAAAGTTGCAAAACCGGTTTTGCGCGGTCTTGCAACTTGTAGCCTAAAGATTTATCTTAAGCACGGAATCCTTTTATTAGTTCTCGGGAACGAAGTCAGCAGCAGGCTCAGCTGGTGTGGTGTTGTACTGAACGCCTGACTGGTTAATCAAACGGTTCTTGAGGTCTGACTGATCGTCAGAAGAAACTGTTCTGTTGCCGCCAGAGATGCTGGCAATGATGCTGAGTACTGCTATGGCGATAACAAGACCCCATGTGTAGTTCTCAAGTTTGCTTTTCTGCTCGGCCACAGCGCCATACTGAGCGCCGCCTGCCAGGTTGGATGCCAATCCGCCGCCCTTAGAGTTCTGAGCAAGTACAATGAGTACCAGCAATACGGCAGCGATTACGATTAAAACGATTAATGCTGTATACATGATTTGTTTATTGATTATTGTTCTTTAATTTGTTAATCTCTTCAATTCTGGCTGCAAAGTAAGCACTTTTTTCTGGATATTTCAAATTTAATTTCTCATAACTTGCAATAGCCTTGTCGAAAAGTCCCTGCTGTATGTATAGTTTGGCCAGTTTTTCGGAGTATAGTTCGGGTTGCTTTATCGAGTCTTCGCCCATGTCGCCTTCCTTCACCTCCTTGTTTCTATCAAGATGAGGCTCTGCCTTCAAGAACTTCTCTATCAGGCTGTTGGGATTGCTTTTGGGCTCTGGTTCCTGCTGTTTCATCTTGTTGAGGCGGGCCATGAGTTTCTCTGCTGCCGACATCTCCTTCTTCTCTTCCTTTGGTTCGGGAGCTGGCTGTGGCGCGGTCTCGGTTTTTTCCTCCACAATGTCCAGAATTTCTGTTGGCATGCTTGGAGTCTGCACGGTTTTCTCTGGTTCCACTGTTGTGGTTACGGTCTCCACTACTGTAGTTGTTGTGGTGGTGGTAGTAGTTGTGGTGGTGGTAACCTCCTCGGCCTTGGGCTCTTCCTCTTTAGCCTTTGCTTCTTGCTCTTTGGCCTTTAGTTCTTCCTCCTCGGCCTTGCGCTTTTCCTCGTCAGCCTTGGCCTTGGCGGCTATCTCCATGGCCTCTTTCTCGGCCTCCATTCTCTTTTTGTCGGCCTCTTCTTGCTCCTTGCGGAGGGCGGCTATCTTTGCGAAAATCTGGTCCTTGTCTTCCTTTACTTCCTCTACCTTGGGAGCCTCAGCCTTTATTTCCTCTACCTTGGGAGCCTCAGTCTTTGCTTCCTCTACTTTAGGAGCTTCAGCCTTTGCTTCCTCTACTTTGGCAGCCTCAGCCTTGGGCTCTTCTGGCTTTGCCTTCTCGGTCTTTACCTCTATTGTCTTTACCTCTACAGTCTTGGTTTCTACGGTCTTTACCTCCTCCTTCTTGGTTTCCTTTGCAGGAGTGCTGATGCCGTTGTTTCTGGCCACGAGCTCGGCAGCGGCGGCGGCCTTTATGGATCCGTCGTCGGCTACATTGGTGGCCACGGTCTCGTATTTCTCTATCTCGTTAAGCTCGAAGAAATCCTTCACCAGGCGTTCGTGGTTTATCTTGCGCTCCTCGTTGCTCAGCTGTATTGCGGAATCCTTCTTGTCGTCGGCCTTGGCCTCAGTTTTTGCGTCGGCGGGTTTGGCCTCGGCGGTTTTCTTCTCGTCGCTTTTGGGGGCTGATTCTTCCTTGGGCTGTATTGCAGCGGCGGCTATTGTGGCTGATACTGCTGCCATTGCCTTGGCGTTGTCGTCGGCCTTTTTCTCCGGTGCGCTGTCCTTCTTGTCCTCAGGCTTTTCTGCTGGGGTGTTGGCGGCCTCTGCCTTTACAGTTTCTGTTGTTGTGGTTTTGGTTTCCACGGCAACAGTTGTTGTGGAGCTGGCCTTTGTGGCCTCTGTCTTGTTATCCTCTGCTGCTGGTTTGGGAGCGGCTGCATTTGTGTCTGATGCTTTGGCCCTGTTTAGTATGGAGTAGAGTCGTGCCCTGTCGGCAATGTACAGCGATTCCTTTGGGAGCTTCTCCTTCACCAGCTTGCTGCTGATGCGGCTTAGCGCCTCAAGATACATAAGGTGTCCGGTCTGGAAATATGGAAACTGCTTTATCAGCTGCTCCATCTCCACCACGGTGCTGTCGTTCATCTGCTCAGGCTCCAGCAGGTATTTGAAGAATTGTTTAGAGGTCATAGTAGTAAAGTTTTTAATATTTTTCCTTATAAAGTAGTGTATGGTTTTTGAATCTCAATTTTTTTTGTGTTTTCGGCTACCGGCTTTTCTTACCAGTTTACCACCGAGTCGTTGAAGATGTCGTCTATCAGCAGTTTCACGATCTCCTCCACCAGGCCCTGCTCCACCGATGCAAACGAGCTGTTTACATCAAACTCGGTGTATCTGGAGTAGCTCTTGTCGAAATCGAGTTCGGGAGCTGTCGAGTTGGTGAAAGTCATCTTCATTGTAATAGTCAGCTTGTTGTTGGCGGCGGTTTCTCCGGCCTTGATACCGCCGGTGGATATCGTGTATCCGGTGATTACGCCCTCAAAATGGAGGTCGCCGCCCGATTTCACCAGCGTAAGCGGAGTCTGCGTTATGAACCTGTCCTTGAGCGCCTCGGTGATGGTGTTGCTCAGGGTGGCGTTCACATACGTGCTTCGGTTCTGGATGTAGTCGATCGACACTGTTTTGGCGGTGCCGTACGATGCTCCGGTAAACGAGTAGATTCCGCATGATGCCATTGCCGATACAATTGCTGATATCAGCAAAATGGCGGCCAGCGCTTTTATTATAGAAGGCGTCTTCATTTTGCTAAGTTGTATTCTTTAAGTTTCCTGTACAGGGTGCGCTCCGATATGCCCAGCTCCTGGGCCGCGGCCTTGCGCTTACCTTTGTATTTTTCCAGAGCTTTCTTTATGTTTATAAGCTCCAGCTCGGCCAGCGACAGGTTGTCGTCCACCACCTCCTCGGTGTCTATCACGTTGTGTGACATCACGTTGTGGCTTATGTCCTGTTTTGGCGGCACGTGGGTCATTATCTGAGGATGGTTTATGGCGGGCTGATACTCGTCGAAACCATCGTCCTGCATTATCACGGCCTGCTCGTCCATGGCGTGGTGCACGGTTTTGGCGTTGCCGCCCACCAGGTCGCGTATCTGTTTCTTAAGCTCTGCAATATCGTTCCTCATATCGAAGAGCACCTTGTAGAGCAGCTCGCGCTCGGTAGAGAAGTCGGCGTTGCCCTGAGCCCCCATACCGTTCTGAGCCGGTATCAGCACTGGATGAGGGTCCTCGTTGTAGTCGGTGAGGTATTTTGCCATCACCTCGGCGGTAATCTCCCTGTTGTCCTGCTCTATTATCGACATCTGCTCCACCACGTTGCGGAGCTGCCTGATGTTGCCGGGCCATCTGTAGTTAAGCAATACGTGCTGGGCGTTGTCCCTGAGCACTATCTTGCTGGGCATCTCGTATTTTTCGGCATATTGCTGGGCAAATTTCCTGAACAGCAGTATTATGTCGTTGCCGCGGTCGCGCAGGGGCGGCATGTTTATCTGCACGGTGTTCAGTCGGTAGTAGAGGTCTTCCCTGAAGCGGCCCTCCCTAACGGCCTTCGCCATATTTACGTTGGTGGCGGCCACCACCCTCACGTCGGTTTTCTGAGCCTTGCTGGATCCCACTTTTATGAATTCCTTGGATTCCAGCACCCTAAGCAGCCTTACCTGGGTGCTCAAGGGCAGCTCGGCCACCTCGTCGAGGAATATTGTGCCGTGGTCGGCCTCCTCAAAGTATCCTTTTCGCATCTCGTTGGCTCCGGTAAAAGAGCCCTTCTCGTGTCCAAACAGCTCGCTGTCGATGGTGCCCTCGGGTATTGCGCCGCAGTTTACCGCAATGTATTTGCCGTGCTTGCGTGCGCTTAGCTGGTGTATGATGTTGGGTATATGCTCCTTGCCCACACCCGACTCGCCTATCACGAGCACGGATATGTCGGTTGGGGCCACCTGTACGGCTATGTCGAGAGCGCGGTCCAGCGCCTCGTTGTTGCCGATTATTCCAAAACGCTGTTTTATGCCCTGTAGGTCCATTTGCATGCTTTGTGGTTGATACACTTTTTCGAAAGTACAAAATTAAGCAATAATTTTAATAAAAGCATCACTTTGCGTTAAAATTTTCATATTTTTGAAAAAATAGTAGTATAGTTTTCGTTTTTGCATTATTTTTGAATATCTTTGAGAAAAATTTTTGCATGATGAAGAAGTTAATTGTAATAGCATTATTGCTGATAACCAATACAGTATTTGGTCTCAAATATAATCCCGACGGCACTCTGGCGTTGGATATCGACTGGTATATGAAGGATATACACGCCGATGTCTACGAGATTTCCAATGCCAACGAGCTGGCCGGTTTTGCCGCCCTAGTAAACGGCACGTCGGGGGTTTTCTCCTCTTTCAGCTTTACCGGAAAGCAGGTGGTGCTGTCGAAGGATATCGATATGGAGGGTTCTGTGGACGCCGACGGACAGAGCCACGGCCCCGTATGGATACCCATCGGCACGCATTTCTCGTGCAGGTTCGAGGGTGAGTTTGATGGTCAGGGCCATTGCATCAAGAATTTCATATCCAGCGGCGGCGTGTCGGGCACTCTGTTCGGCTACAACGGCGGAGTTATCCGCAATCTGGTGATTGCGGGCGGTATGGTGAACACCCAGTATTACGGCGCTGGCATCTGCAGCCACAACTCGGGTCTGGTGGAGTATTGCATCAATACCGCCAACATCATCTGCGCCAACTACGGCGGCGGCATCTGCGGCAAAAACTATGACAACGGCCGTATCAGCAACTGCATAAACCTGGGCTATGTGCAGCCCGGCAATCAGTGCGGCGCCATTGTGGGCTCGTCGGCCACGGGATCCACAGTGATGTCGTGCATATACGATATCCAGATGTGCCCCTTGAAGAAGGGTTGCGGCAATGGCGACCTCAGGGGCATACAGGGCCTGTCCACATCACAGGTGATGAGCGCCCAGGGCCTGGATGCCGAGATGTTTGTGCAGGAGGAGGGCATGTATCCGCGCCTTTCGGTGTCGGAGCAAAGCCCGGCCATAAGGGCTGCCTTGTATCCCCTGATGCTGCCTCAGCAGGAAAATGTGGGCAATGTGGTGCAGGATATCCAGCTTGGCGCCCCCAAGGACGTAAGCTTCTCCAGCCCGGCCAGTCCTCATTATCTCGAGATATCAGGAAACGTCTGCAAGCTAAAGGCCAAGGCCTGCGCTCCGCTCGAGGTTAAGGGCGGCGGCGTTGTAAGGATCATAAACCTGAAGCTGAAGAATGCAACACTTGACTTCGTGGGCACACGCAACGCGCCCATCAAGATATCCACGCCTCAGGACCTTAAGTGTCTGGCCAATGCGGTAAACTGCAACAGCCACTACAAGGGTTTTGCCAATATCGATGGTTTCAAGGATGTGGAGTTTGTGTTGGCAGAAAACATACACATGCCTACCGGATCCAACTGGACCCCGATAGGCACCGAGACAGCTCCCTTCTGCGGAAACTTCAACGGCCAGGGCCTCGCAATATCCAATCTGTTCATAAAATGCCCGTTCGATAATTACGTGGGCCTGTTCGGATACTGCAAGGGCAACATCAGCAGGCTGGTGATAGTGGGCGGCCTGGTGGTGGGCGGCGATTACACCGGCACCATCTGCGGATACACCACGGGCGAGGTGGAGTCGTGCCTTACTGCCGTATCTGTGAGGGGCCACTATTATACCGGCGGCGTGGTGGGATTTGCCCATGGCGCCAAAATCCTTGACTGCATCCACGTAAACACCGTTACCGGATATCCGGGATCGTACGGAGCCGTGTGTGGCAACGCAGTATCAGGATCGGTGAAAAACTGCGCCTTCGACAGGCAGATATGCCCCGGCATGGCGGCGATAGGAGCCACCGACCAGACTCAGGTGCTTAATGTGGACGGCTACTACACCACCGACATGGTGGGCTCGCGCCTGGCATCGGCCAAGGACGCCTACAAGAATTTCTACATGGAGGAAAACATGTATCCAAGCCCCATTTCCATAAAGAGGGGTATAGAATCCAGGGTGGCCAGCACTCCGGTGTTTGTGGCCGATGGCGAGGATGTCTACCACATAAAATCCTACATAGAGCTCAATAATGTGATGGATATTTCGTATCACTGCGGACAGGAGGAGATGCTGAGGATTACCCCCGACAAGGCCTGGCCTCAGAAGCAGGGCGCCGTAAATTTCACCGTGTCGGGCGGCGATGTAGACAAGGAGATCACCGTGAAGATAGTGAACAGGCTGCTGGACCCTCTGGGCAGCGAGCAGAGCCCTCTCGAGATTGCCTCATACAAGGATCTCGACAAGTTCAGGAAGGCCGTAAACTACGGCACCGACTATAAGGGATACGCCTGTATAGATGGTTTCAAGGATGTTTACTTTATACTATCCAGCAACATTTATTGTCCTCAGGACGAGGAGCAGATGCCAATAGGCAACTCCATGTTCCCCTTTGCCGGAAATTTTGAGGGCAACCACAAGACCATATACGGTTTCGAATGCATGCTTCCCGAGAGGGACAATGTGGGCATGTTTGGCTACAGCAGCGGACGCATCAATGGCGTAAGAGTGGCCAAGGCCAGGATTCAGGGCCGATACTACACCGGCGGAATCTGCGGCTACAATGTGGGATCGCTTACACAATGCTCGCTGGATTCGTCGAAGGTGATGGGCACCAACTATGCCGGCGGAATCTGCGGATACACCGGAGGAGTGCTGGAGAAGTGCACAAACCTTGGCACCGTGGCCTGCGACTACTATGCCGGAGGCATTGCCGGCAACAGCGTGGGCCGCGTGGATACTTGCGTAAACTTGGGAACCATTTCTGGCACAAGCTGCATCGGCGGCATCTCGGGCAGCAACAACGACACCATAACACACTCGTTCAACTTTGGTAATATAAAAGGTGTGGACAATGTGGGCGGCATGTCGGGAAGGAATTCCTACTCGCATATCGTCAACTGCCACAACCGCGGCAAGATAGACGGCGGCGACTGCTCGGGCGGCATTGTGGGCCTCAACGACGGATCTGTGATGTATTGCCTTAACGACAGCACCGTGGGCGGCACATTGTCGGTGGGCGGCATTGCCGGCAAGGGCGGCGTAGTAAAGGCGTGCATCAACAATGGCCCTGTGGCGTCATCGGGCAACAATGCCGGCGGCATCATGGGTCTCTCCAAGGCCAACGTGATAATAGAGCGATGCCTCAACAATGGCCCCGTGAAGGCCGAGACCGCATCGGGCGGCATCTGCTCCGACAACAAGTCGGGAAGCTCCATCATAGGATGCGCCAACTACGGCGATGTGGATGGCACCAACAATGTGGGCGGTGTATGCGGAGGCAACAATGGCGACGTAAAGTCATGCATGGTGGCATGCAAGATACACGGCAACTCGTATGTGGGAGCCATCTGCGGACGCGAGTACAACAGCAGCAACATCGAGAGATGCGTGTACGACAAGGTGCTGTCGCTGTATGGCGCAATACAGAACGCCGAAAACACCGCCAAGGCCGTGGGCCTGGCCACCAACATGATGCAGGAGCACAAAGTGCTTGTAGACAAGATAGATATGTCGCTCTTTGTGCATGAAAACGGATCGTACGCAAAGCCCGATATGAATTTGGAAAAATAATGAGTGTATTGTTTCCACTTTATGATAAAATTCATTAATTTTGCACCGTAGAAAATTTTTTATGAAACTCTGTGCAATATTATTATGATTAAGAAACTGATGCCAGCCCTCCTGGCGCTGATTATCACATTTTCAGGCTTGGCGGCTGTGGCTGAAAACAGCCCCAGGAACATTCTTGACTGCATAAGGTCCACATATTCCTGTCCCGATTCCAGCTTGCTGCATATCGCGCGGTATCAGCGCGGTTTGGCGGGAGCATCAGGCCAGGAGATACGTGACCTCATGCGCAGCCTTACCCGCATGGCCGATTCCACTGCCGACGAGCGTCTCATGTGCGCGTCCAGGATGTTTGCCGGCGTGTGTTTCATCAACAATCAGATGTATTCTGATGCTCTGCCCATGGTGTCGGCGGCCAGCAAGTATTCCCATGATTCCAACCAGCGCAATTACCTGGATTTCCTGTTGGCATTGTGCTACAAGGGCACCGGAAGGCACGATCTATCGGCGCCGTGTCTGGAAAACATCATGTCGTACGGGGTGGATTCGGGCAGGCCTTTCCTGACGCTGCTGTATTGCGAGAGCCTGCGCATCATGAGCGATTATTATCAGAGCGTGGGAAACTCCAGGCTGGCCCTCAGGTTTATCGACGAGTACTGCAAGCTGTCTGATACCATCAGCTGCGGCAGGCTGCCAATGTGTTTCCTTGTGTTTCCGCAAAATATCCAGAGCAAATATATCGACCGCCACACAGTGGTGATAGTGTCGGATCCGGTGGCTGAGGCTTGCCCCCAGCAGCGCAACACCAGCAGTCTGCCCTTCCTGTGGCCCATAGCGGGATTGGCAGGTATCGCAGGCATCAGCCTCAGATACATAAGAAAACGCCGGAAGGCTGTGCCCATAGAAGCCCCGCAGTGCGGCGCCGTGGATGGCAGCGACTCCCTCGACCAAGTGCCGGTGGCATCGCTGCTGGGCAACACGCAGAACGCCGTATCCATTGTGGAGAGCAACGGTCTGATATCGTGGGTGAACCCGGGTTTCGAGAAGCTGTATGGATCTACCCGAAACGAGTTTATACTTACATACGGCGACAACGCCTTCCTGATAACGAAGATAGAGGGCCGCGGATCGGCTTTCGAGAAATGCATGACCATAAAGGAATCGCAGAGCATGGTATCGAAGGTGAGGACGGGGTTCAATACCGAGATTTGGGTGAAGACCACGATAACACCCGTGCTGGACAATGGCAAGATTTCCAGATACGTGGTGGAGGATGTGGACGTATCCACATTGAAAAACGAGACCAAGGCCGTGGGCATGATAAACAACCAGCTAACGGCCAGCCTTAGAAACGCCAGCGAGATACAGCGCCTGCTGATGCCAAACCTCGACAACATGAGGCTGGACCTCAGGCATTTCGTGATATTCCGCCCCAAGGAATACGTGTCGGGCGATTTCTTCTGGTACAACAAGGTAGACAACGTAAGCTATCTGGCTGTGGGCGATTGCACCGGACACGGCCCGTCGGCATCGCTGCTGTGCGTGCTAAGCACCAAGACCCTGGACGAGATAGCCCTGATACGCCACATACTGGACCCCAAGCAGATGCTGGACCTTCTGGACGAGAGCATCATAAAATCGCTGCGCAAGAGAGACGCCGCCAACTGCGACGGCCTGGACATAACGATATGCAGGATAGAGCGCACCGACAGCGGAGCCAGAATCACCGTGGCCGGTGCCCAGAGCTATTTCATATACCATTCTGGCGGAGAAACCACACTGCTGAAGGGCGCCAAGCGCTCCATAGGCGGCATCATAGATTTCCAGATGAAGCACAGTTTCGAGAACAGGGAGGTGGTGCTGAACAATGGCGACAGGTTTTTCCTGACATCAGACGGCGCCATCGACCAGAACAACCCCAACCGCAGGTCGCTGGGCAGCCGCCGTTTCTGCGACATCCTGCACAACAGCTGCCACATGCCGCTCGATATGCAGCAGACTTTTGTGGAGAGCCACATAGAGGAATGGGCCGCAGGAGAGCCTCAGCGCGACGACATCTGCATTGTGGGAGTGGAGATCTAGTATTTTTTTTGTATCCTGATACAGCAACAATAATCATAAAATCTTAAGAATCAAAATGGACAGACAATCATTGCACCAGACATTCGACAAACTGCTCGATACCATAGCCACCATCCGCGAGAAGTGCCCCTGGGATGCGGCGCAGACACCGGAGACCATCCGCACACTCAGCATAGAGGAGGTTTACGAGCTATCGCAGGCCATCC
>JAKSLV010000043.1 GCA_024401025.1 Bacteroidales bacterium | reverse complement strand
CATTGCTCCACCCACGGCTATTCATATGACGCCTCTCCGAGGCTATGCGTCACCACCCGTAGCCTCGGAGAGGCGTCATATGAATAGCCGTGGGCGAGACCCGGTACGGGTTGAGCCTGCGGTTCCTCGAAGAGGCGTCATATAAATAGCCGTTGGTGAAACCCGGCACGGGTTGAGCCTGCGGATATGACGGATACAGCGACGATTGCGGATACATCAAACAAAAACAAATAAAAATCATGTACAAAAATCTCCTATACCACATTGTGTTTTCCACAAAATACAGGGAAGACACAATAACGATAGAACACGAGACCATACTTTACAAATTCATTTGGAAATTTGCACAGGAAAACAAATCCGTACTTTACAGAGTAGGCGGAATGCCCAACCATATCCACATACTTATCGACATTCATCCCACAATAGCAATCTCAGATTTTTTGAGGGACCTGAAATCAACATCATCAGGATTCCTGAAAAAATTTGAAAAGGAATTTCCAAAATTCATAGGCTGGGGCAAAACATACGGAATTTTCTCATACAGTTCCAAAGAGAAAGAGACAATTATCAACTATATCAAAAACCAGAAAACGCATCACACCTCCGAAACCTATGAAGACGAATTACGCCGTTTGCTAATCGAAAACGGTGTGGAAATTAATGAGGAATACTTTCTAAAGGATGATGAGCCACAGGCTTAGCAATGCAAGCATTGCACGCCAGCGGTTATTCATATGACGCCTCTCCTTTTCCGCAGGTTCCGCAATGCGTTGCATTGCTCCACCCACGGCTATTCATATGTCGCCTCTCCGAGGCTATGCGTCACCTTCCGTAGCCTCGGAGAGGCGTCTTATGAATAACCGCTGGTGAGACCCGGTACGGGTTGAGCCTGCGGAAATGGCGACCCCTGCGGATACGTATATATATACACTCCCCCACTGCGGAAGAACAAAAAAAACAGGCTGTCCCGAGAATCTCTCGGTACAGCCTGTCATTATTTTTATTCGTTTATATCCTAATCAGCGAACGGATTAGATAGCGAATGGATTCTCACCTGGGTAGAGCTGACCAGCTGGAAGAGGAGTGTTGATATCCTCTACGCCGAGCATCTTGAGGGCCTCGAAGAGAACCTTGCCGCAGTGCTCGAAAGCGTATGCTCCGTGGTGTGGGAAGCGCTTGCCAACCAATACGTGACGGTAGAAGCGTGCGAAACCAGGGATAGCGTGGATACCGATACCACCGAATGAGCATGGGTCAACATCCAAGAACTCACCCTGAGCGATGTAAGAAACGAGCTTAGAGTCAGAGTTAGACTGGATACGGAACATTGTTGACTTGCCTGGCTTGATCTGACCCTCGAGAGTACCCTTTGTGATATCTGGGCTCATGAGACGGGCCTGGATGAGCTGATACTTGATCTTGCAGTCCTTCATGCACTGTGAGCATGTGTTACCGCAGTGGAAGCCCATGTAGAGGTCCTTGAGATCAGCACCGGCGAGGTTTGCACCAGCAGGAATTACATCGGCAGGAACCGAGTTGTTGATATCGAGGAGAGTAGCTGGCTTCTCAGTAGCGCACTCTGCCATGTACTCAGAGAGGGCACCGTAGAGGTCTACCTCGCAAGCTACAGGAATACCGCGGCCGGTGAGGCGTGAGTTAACGTAGCAAGGCTCGAACTCGAAGATTGGCTGCCAAGCTGGCCAGCACTTGTTGGCGAATACAGCGTACTTGCTGCCACCCTTGCCGCTCTCGTACCAGTCGAGGAGTGTAGCCTCGAGCTGAGCCATCTTGCGGATGATCTCTGGGTAAGTATTGCGTGAAGGACCAAGCTCCTTCTCCATATCCTTAGCAATAGCATCGATCTTAGAATCGTTGGCATGCTCATCGTATGACTTCTTGAGGTCGAGCTCAGAGTTCTCCTGAACCTCGATACCGAGATCGTACATAGGCTGGATAGGTGCGTTGCAAGCGAGGAAGTCCCAAGGACGTGGACCGAAGCCGATAACCTTGAGGTTGCGAACGCCGATAACAACGCGAGCGATGTTGCGGAAGTCAGCGAGCTCCTTAACAGCCTCCTCAGGAGTTACGTTAGGATACTCTGGGATATATACCTTGAGGCGACGGAGACCTACTGAGTAAGAGAAGTTGAGAACACCACAGAGAGCGTCGCCACGATCGTTGGCGAGGTTTGCCTTGCCCTCCTCCTTGGCAGCGATTACCATGGCTGGACCGCCGAACTTCTGAACGAAGAGAGTTGTAGGACCCTCAGGACCGAAGTTGCCGAGGAACATACATACTGCGTTGATGCCATTAGCCTTGGCCCAGTCGAGAGCCTTGTATGTATCAACATCGTTCTCGATTACTACTGGACAGTCATATACCTCAGGAAGGCCTGCCTTCTTTACCTCTGCCATTACAGCAGCCAAACGTGCCTTGGTGAGCTCGATTGGGAAGCAGTCGCGGCTTACACCTACGATAGCGAGCTTCACTACTGGTTGATTGATCATAATTTAGTATACAATTAAAAGGGTTAAAATATTGTTTTATTTTATTGGCAAATATAAAGTATTATTTCTGAATAAATCAATTTTTAGTCACAAAAATTATTAAAAATTTTCAGATTTTTTTTCGAGGCAGAATTGTGAATCTCGGGCAGACAATCATGCTTAACATATAGGCGTATTCCAGCTGACCGGCCTTGACATCGTAATAGGCATTGATTCCCGTGCGCAAGGTAAACACATCGTCGAAATAATTCTTGCTGAAATACAGCTCGCCAAACAGCATCGAGCGCTTCTCCTTATTATCAGCATCATCCAGAGCCCAGCCGCTGAAAAGCGGGTCGCCCCTGAAGCTCAGGAACTTGTGTCCGTACCAATGCCCGGCTGTAAGTCCAAAATTCCACATCCTGAGGTGCGCCTTTATATATGTACCCCAGCCATCGTCCCACGGAAGATCATCAGTCCCTGACATCGAGTGATACTGCACCAGCATGGCACGGAGTGATAGCTGACGGAATGCTCCATCGTTGGAACCATTGCGTCCCAAACGGTGAAAATCCAAGCCAAACGCTCCGTTCTCAAGACTCTGCATCTGGGCGTCACTACTGTCTATCTGACCACCACGATGGGCCACAAGGAATTCGCCCACAACATCAGCCCTCCACAAAGTTTTGTCCACTACCTTGAACTTCGACACGTGGCCAACGGTGAAACGCTCCTGGTCGTCGTCGCCCCAGAGGATGAAGTTTTCCCAATTCATCCATAGCTCGCCCTGATATCGCGGCTTGCTGAGTTTCAGCTGAATGCCGTTCTCGATATTGCGGGCAAAATATCTGTCGGGATAAGTGCCTAAGTAATAACGCTCTGGATTGTAGATAGGCTCCACGAGGTCGTGCTTTACATTGCCCTCCAGGTATCCGCCTATAATAGTGAAATAATCCTTGGGACGGAACACGATGCGGAAATACGGGTTAGCCTCCTGAAACTTCTCTGTTCCGTGATATTTCAGCACATTCCACATCAGCTGAAACGACAGCTGACGATTGAGATTGTATGTGATCTCGGGCTGAAAATGGAATCCCGGCAATGTATAGCCTTTTACAAAATCACCGAAATACTCGTTGTTCTTGAAGAAGCTGTGGCCGTAGATACGCAGGCTAAGACGGTCGGCAGTATCATAAATAGAGGTGCGCTTCAGGTAATCGTATTCATCAACAACGTCCTGAGCCATAGACACACCGCACAGCATCAGCAATATCAGCTGAAACAAAATCTTTCGCATTGTATTTTTTATTTTAAAGAAACCTCATCCACTATATTCTTGAATCTCAAATCATTGTAAACCTCATTGAGACGGCGGAGCTCAAAATCCAGAGTCTTGACGAAATTATCGTTGTCGTTGGGAGGAAGGGTGAAATCAATATTCCAAACCAGTCGTCCGCAGGATTTTCCATCAGAAAATTCGGGCTCAGCCGAAAAATCCCTGACCTCGGCGCCCGTTGTCATACAGGCCGACCTCATAGCCTTGGCAGCCTGATTCTTGGAGATTTTCTCACCAAACGCATTGGAAAACAGATAGATATTATCGACAACACGGATTCTATGCGGCCTCAGCGAGGTAAACTCCACAATATATCCGCACACATATCTCCACAATCCATTACCGCTGATTACCAGCGCATAACGATTTCCCAGTTTGGCCTCGTTCAGCGGAATGGCCTTGCTGTCAGCGTTTTGCAATTCGGGCTCAGGTATCAACTCGTAATAAATACCATTATCGAGCATCAGAAGCAGACCGCCATCAGAGGCATTGTCCTGAAACGCCAAGAAGCCCTCTGGACCACTAAGCGTGGATATGATTTTTAGTTTTGGGCAGCTGACAACATCCTCTATTGCAGTCACATACGGCGAAACATCCATGCCGCCACAAACTATAAGCTCGAGATTGGGCCAAACCTCATGGATATTCTGCCTGCCCGATTTTCCGAGCACCCGGCGCAAGAACACCAATATATTGGAAGGGTATCCGCAGATACAAGCAACATCCTCTTTATAAGCGTTTTCCGACTCATAAATGCAGTTACCAGAGAGCCAGAAAGGCATTTTGTCGAAATAATCCTTGCCGCCCATCAGCAGTATCTTGCCCGAAAAAATGGCGCTGTCGGGATTCCGTCGCAGATAGGATGCGATTACGTCCCTAACCGACAACTCATTGTTATCCATTACACTGCGGTTGCGCGGAGCCTCAGCAAGCACATCGCTCACATCATCATAGCGACAGAGAGGCACCATGTCGGCAAACTCCATGGGGCCCATATTGTACTGATTACCGAACCCATACCTGCGGCCAACATCAGTCTTGGCAGCCCTTTTAAGAAGATTGCCAAACAGCTGAAACTGAGACTCATCGGGATACTGCGAATACATATCCACACGCTCACTGTGCCCACGCAGGCTGATAGATGCTATGGTGCTGACGATCGACATAATTGTTTAATTTTGTTATTGAGAGTCGCTAAAGATTTTTTATCTCCTCAGCAGAAAGGCCGGTGTATTTTTCAATTACATCCATTGGCATACCGTCCGATTTCATCTTACGGGCCATCGCAAGTTTTTCCTCTGTTCTGCCTTGCTCCATGCCCTTTGCCATGCCTTGCTCCATGCCCTTAGCCATGCCTTTTGCCATGCCTTTTGCCTCGCCCTCTGCCATAGCCTTCAGAGTGGCGGAGTCTATGGTATTGTAATAATCACGATAGTCCTTCAAGCTGTCCTGATATGCAAGACGCTCGGTCCTGTCGTAATGGCTGATTTCGGCAAGATTGAAAAGCTTCTTGAAGATAGCCTCCCACAATGCCTTGGGGCGGTCCATGAGACGATAAAGGTTCTTGATGGCAAAAAGCCACTTGTCGAGAAGATTGTCGTCGGAAAGATCGCTCTCCTTCTTCTTGAATTTTGGAAGTTCTATATTGATGAATTCCAGTTTGTTGGAATACACCTCATTGTCATACTCATCGTATCTGAGCTTAGCATGGGTTATTACCTCATCATGCTTTTTATTATCATCGTCGAGACAGAAATTGAGAATGCCTATCACATAAACCTTCTTCAAGGAATAATCCCAGTTTACGTAATGGCGGTCATCAATTTTGTACAGGTATCCCTTTATGCCCTGTTCCTGAATGGGGAACGCCGCATAATAAATGCTTCTATCCACAAAATTGACTTGAGAGGCCTTCTGCATCTCCACTATGAATTTCTCGCCCTTGTTGTTCTCGCAATACACATCGTATATGGCCTTGCGGTCCGATTCCACATTGGGCAGCTGCTCAGAGTTCAGGTGAGTGATATCAAGAATCTCTTCAGCACCCTTAAGACCAAGCAATGCGTTTAGAAAGCTTATCAGAAACTCCTTGTGGGCAGGGGTTCCGAAAAACTTCTTGAACGCGAAATCGGTATAGAAATTCACATAACGCTCGTACAATCCTTCGCTTGGCATATCATTAATTATTAATGGTTTCTATTCCGCAAAGATATGGAGAAAATGGAGAATTAGCAAAAAAAAGAAAGATTTTGTTATTTGCGGATAATTCAATACCTTTGTTATTAATAATCAACAACAAAACTAAACCCATGACAACAAAAAACATTGGCGATTTCGGAGAGGAAGCAGCCGTAAACCACCTGATAGAAAAGGGCTACACCATACTTGAACGAAACTGGAGACTTAATCATCTGGAGGTGGACATCATTGCCGCCAACAGAGATTTCATCGTTTTCTGCGAGGTGAAAACCCGTGACTACAACGCACAATTGTCCCCACAAGACGCTGTTGACTCCACCAAACAGCGCAACATGATATCGGCGGCCAATGCTTACGTGAAATTCAACAAGCGCGACGAGGAGGTGCGCATGGATATAATATCAGTAGTCCACCACAACTGCGAAGTGCTTGAGATAGAGCACATAGAGGACGCTTTCTACCCGACACTCCGCACAAGATAAAATCCATCAATAGGCCGTCTTACTACCTGAAAAACATATACGCTACGGCAATGCTGGCTATGATTCCAGCCACCTCGGCTATCAGTCCGGCTGATACTGCATAGCGGGTGTTCTTGATTCCGGCGCTGCCGAAATACAGGGCTACTATATAAAAGGTGGTATCAGCGGCACCCTGCATTGTGCAGCTTAGGCGTCCGGCAAAGGAATCCACACCACAGCTGGTCATGCAGTCTATCATCATGCCACGCGCTCCCGATCCGCTTAGAGGCTTCATCAAGGCGGTGGGCAATGCTGGGATAAACTGCGTATCCACGCCTATGGCGCCGAGTCCTGATGCCAGGCCGTCGGTAATCAAGGTCAACGCACCCGACGCACGGAAAACTCCAATGGCTATCAGCATGGCCACAAGATACGGAATAATCTTCACGGCTGTCTGGAATCCATCCTTGGCGCCCTCTATGAAGGCGTCATAGACATTGATTTTCTTCACGGCCGCCATAACGATGAAGAGCACTATTATGGTGAAGATTATCAGATTGGCTGATACGGAGCTGATGCGCGATATTGTCTCCTGGTCCATCTGCGAGAACTGCCAGACCAGCAAGCCCTCCAGCAAGAGGAATCCGCCTATGTAGGCCATTATCACCTTATCGAAAAGATTGATTTTCTGCCAGATGCAGACGGCCAGAAGTCCGCAGAAAGTGCTTGCGCTGGTGGCAAGGAGTATCGGGATAAAGATATCGGAAGGATCTGCCGCGCCCATCTGGATTCGGTACATCATTATGGTGATGGGCAGAATGGTGAGGCCCGACGCATTGAGAGTCAGGAACATAATCTGCGCATTGCTGGCCGTGTCTTTATTGGGATTAAGCTCCTGCATCTGGTTCATGGCCTTCAGACCCAGAGGCGTTGCGGCATTGTCGAGTCCCAGCATGTTGGCGCTGAAGTTCATAACTATGCTGCCCATTGCAGGATGATCCTTGGGAATCTCGGGAAACAGTCGGCGGAAAAACGGGCCGAAGAGCTTGGCGATGGCATTGGTCATACCGCCCTTCTCCCCCACCTTCAGCAATCCCGACCACAGGGTGAGTATTCCCGTAAGACCAAGCGAAATCTCGAAGCCGGTCTTGGCGGAACTGAAAATCTGCGTAACCATCTCCGGGAAAATCTCGGCATTGCCCTGAAACACCAACTGATACAGCGCCGCCAAGAATCCCAATACGAAAAACGCTATCCAAATGTAATTGAGTACCATGATTGATATGAGCCAATTATTCAACTACAAAGGTAATGAATAATCGGCTCATACGCAAAAATTTCTAAAATATCATAGCTACCTTACCACACGGAACTCCACACGGCTGCGGCCCTGACCCATTCCCCTGACCTCAATATTCGACGAGGGGTATATCTTGCTCAAGTATTCACGCACAGCCTTGGCGCGGAGTTGTGAGAGTTCCTCGGCGGTCTTGCCGTCGGCTCCATGATCCACATATACAGAAATCTCCACCTTGGCGCCATTGGTATCATCAACGAATTTGCTGAAACGGCGGAGCGATGGTCTAGACGAAAGCATCAGATCACTACCATTTGGTGCAAAGAAGATGTTGCCGAGCTCGTAGACATCGCCGCTGCGCACCACCTGGGCTACCGACACAAGCACAAACTCCCTGTCCTTGATGATTTCCGGAGTTTTGCCCCTGAGTGTGTCGATATAGGAGCAGACAGGCAGATAGCCGTCGGCAGTGATGGTGTAGCCGTAGTACTTGCCGGTGGGCAGGGTGGCGTAAAACTCACTAAGAGAGTCGCTTGCCAGCATAGAGCCAAGCATCTTGTCGTTATGGAGGTCTTCCCAAACTATTCTGGCCTTTTTTATAGGATTGCCCTTGGTGTCCCTAACCCTGCCGGAGATTACGTGGACAGGATCGGCGCAAAAATGCTTTGGAAGTTCTAGCGAATAGAGCTGATTCTCTCTCTGGAGTATCATGTGCTTGCCGTCGGAGGCTACCCAAAACTCGAGGTCGTTTGCCTGTGTGTTTATCCTGAGGCCTAGGTTTACGGGAGGAGTCCACTGTGTCCAGCTGTCGTCGTGGATGCGCTTGGTCATGTAGATATCAGCTCCTCCAAGACTATAATGGCCGTCGCTCACAAAATACAGAGTCCTCATATCAGCTGCCAACACGGGCGATCCCTCGTAGAATGGAGTGTTTATAATTCCGCCTATATTCATGGGATATCCCCACTTGCCGTTGGATTCCTTGCGCATCACGTATATGTCGTAGTTGCCCAATGTGTCACCGCGACCGAACGAATTAGTATAATAGAGTGGAGATCCACATTCCTCTCCCACACGTGGTATGGTATCCATCACGTAAAGGAAATTGGCCGACATGTAACCAGGACCCGCCGAATGCGGCCCTGCTGAACTGAAGAGCATTACGCTGCCATCGCTGGAATAGCAGGCGCCGTCTTCGAATCCCGTATGCCATGGCTGAGCCTTTATTATTCCACGGAGGCTGTCGCCCACAATCTTTGTCCTGCTTACACTGTCGCCGTAAAATCTATCGCCGCAGGTTATTAGCATAAACCTGCCATCGGGCGATATTCCTACCGGATGGCCCAAATTATGCGGGCTACCTTGCTGCATGGGCCGGGGATTGCTGCATCTGCCGCCATCGTAGTCGCACACCATGATTTCCTCGTAATACACCGGATTCTTCCTATGCTCGGGAACCTCGTAGCCTTTTACGCAGTAATACAGCTTGGTCATATCGGGCGACAATACTGGATGGCCCACATTATGTCCGCTGTTGATGGCATCAGGCAGTTTCCTGAAGCTGGAGACCTCGGCAGGCTTGCCGTTTAGCAGACGGTATAGATCGTTCATCATGTGTTTCTTGTGGGGAAACAGCGGCATGAATTCCTTGAGAATGTTGGCGGCCCTGGTATAGTCCCTGGCCTTGATGTGCGGAGCCATGAGCCTCTGCACCGATACGAAAGCCAGCTCGTGGGGAGCCGCCTCCTTGGCGAAATATCTGTAAAACGACTCGTGCCTAGGCTGATATTCCTGCCCAAACGGCATCCTGTCGTACTTGCTGAAAACCACATCCTGGATGCGCTGCTGATCGGCATCGATGGGTTCGGTACCGTCCATCATTGCCATGGGGCCATACAGATACGCATATTCGGTATACAGCCTGCTTATGCTGTCATAAAGCTGATGATCGGTACGGTAATGATGGTTGTTGATTATGTGCCACCAGGCGTGGAGCTGCCCGGATGTGGGCCAGTCGGCCATAGTCTTCTTGTCGGCCACAATCCAGTCCAGCCCCTTGTCCCTGAGCTTGGAGTAGTGGACGCAGAATCTGCTGGAAGCCTCAGCATCAGCACACGCCACTATCCTGCTCTTGGCGAAGAAGATGGCGGAATCTATGTTGCGGTTTTTGATGTACTGGGTGCCCTTGTATTTTTTCTCGTAGAGCAGCAGGGTGTCGTATGCGGCGCTGCCAACCCATGGATTGGCGAATATCAGATTCCAATGGCGCTCCTCCTCGGCGGCTATCTTTTTCTGATGCTCGGCCACGAGCGAATCGTAGCGGCGCCTGGCAGTACTGTAGTACGGGCCGGCCTCCTTGTATTGCGATATAAACTGATAATAGCGCTCCAAGGTGCCCGCCTGCTCGGTTTTCTGGAATATATCCCTTACGGCGATGCTTATTTTATCCGTTATGGCGTTGGTATCCAGATGGTATGCCTTGGCGTAATATTCCACCTCCTTGCGGCGGCACTTGTCGCGCAGGGTGGATTTGGCCTTGGCCAGGCTCATATAGGCCAGTTTATTGTCCTTTCTCGGGTTGGAGTCGTTTAGGTACACGAGGCCCATTCCATAGTTGGCGGCCACAAAATCCTTCTTATTGGCCACGGCCTTGCGGAATTTGCCCTGAGCCTCCTCTATTCTGCCGGCCTCCAGCTGCGAGAATGCTTTCTTTAGTTTCTGTGCTGATGCGCCCTGAGAGGCCAGCATCAGGGCAGCGAGTATTATAATAAGTATTCTTGTCATTTTCAGTTTTTTTTATAGTTGCTATTTCAGAATCTTGAATTCCACACGGCGGTTTAGGGCGCGGCCCTCGGGAGTGGAGTTGTCGGCTATAGGACTGGAGTCGCCCATGCCCCGCACCTCTATTGACGATTCGGGCAGGCCGATATCTAGCAGGAAGTTGCGTACGGCGTTGGCTCGGTTTTCGGAAAGTTTCAGGTTGGTGTCGCGGTTGCCCACATTGTCGGTATGCCCTGATATCTCGAGCCTGAGGCCGGCGTGCTGGTCGAAGAAATACACAAGGCGTATCAGCTCGTTGTAAGACTCGGGCCTGAGGTCGTATTTTCCGGTTTCGAAGAATACGTTGTTGAGCACGATGGATATGCCGCCTTCCACCACCTCGTCCAGCGAATACATCCTTACGTCGCTGTTTACGGTTACCGCCCTGGACGATCCCTTGGTATCCAGGCTGCCGCTGGTGGGGAAATATCCATCGCTCTCTATGGTGTAGCCGTAGTTTTTGCCGGTGGGCAGGGTTATGTAGAACTCGCCGGTCTCAGGATTGTTGTTTAGCGTTCCTATCAGGCGGCCGTTGTCGAGATCCTCCCAGGAGATGCTGGCCTTCAAGGCGTTGCCCTTGCTGTCGAGCACCTTGCCCGAAACCACGCTCACCTCCTCGGCCTGCAGGCTGTCGGGCAATATAAAGGAGTAGATGTTGCCGTTGCTGGAAAAGAAGGCCAGTTTGCCGTCGGACGCTATCTTGAACGAGCTCTCATAATTCTCTGTGTTGATGTTTCGGCCCAGGTTTACAGGCTCGCTCCACTCGGTCCAGCTGTCGTCGCGGAGGCGTCGGCTCATGAAGAGGTCGGAGCCGCCAAGCCCGTAATGTCCGGTGCTTGCAAAATACAGAGTCTTCATATCAGAGGCCAGCACGGGACACCTCTCGGAGAATGGCGTATTGATGGTGGCCCCCAGATTGATGGGTTCGCCCCAGTTTCCGTCCTCGTCTTTCAGGCATACGAAGATATCGGCTGTACCCGCGTCGTCGCCGTGGAAGGTCTCGTAGTTCGACTGGTGGTAGCCACCCACCTTTTCGTTTTGGCAGCTGTAATTGCTGGCAAAGAGTATGGCATTGCCATCGCTTGTGTAGGAAGCATCAGGAGTCCAGCTGCTGCAGTTTCTGCATTGGTAGCAGAAGTTTATCTGGTCCATCGGGCGGCCCTTGGCTGTGGTGTCGAACACCGGAATGGTGTACATCAGGTTTCTGTAATAATAGAGGAAGTTGTTGCCGTCGGGCGATATGTCGGCGGGGTCCTCGTACCAGTATGGATTCTGGATTCTAGGGAACTTACGCACGTTGTTGCACTGTCCGCCATCGTAGTCGCACATCATGATCTGCTCGTCGTAATCGATGTAGTTGATGTTGTCTGGCCTGGTGCTGATGGCGAAATAGAGTGTCTTGAAATCGGCGGTCAGCACCGGGCTGTGCACATGATTGGAGTTGACGCTCTCGGGCAGCTTCCGGAAATCCTTGAACGACGGCGCGCTCAGGGTAAGGAGGTCGATGGTTTTCTCTATCCTGGCATCCATGTGCGGAAACAGCGGACGGTAGTGCCGGAGAACCTCAGCCGCCCCGGCATAGTCCTTGGCCTTGATGTATGGGCTCATGATTTTAAGCACGGCCTGATACGCAAGCTCATGTGGGGCAGCCTCAGCAATAAAATCCTCGTAGATGGGCAGCTGGCTGATGTTGTATTTCTTGCCGAACGGAACACGGTGATATACGCTGTCGAGGATTTTCTGCATACGCTTGGATTCCGGGCTGTACATGCACTCGAAATCCTTGCCCTCTCCCACAAGTACGGCATATTTCTCACATTCGGCCACAATGCTGTCCATCTCTTTCTTGGTGACTATCTTGTAGGTTTTTGCATCAGCCCGTTTCACCGACCCCATGGCAATTATTCCATATCTTGGATCTTTAATAACCTCTGCCCACAGGGTGGCGGGAGTGGCCTGATTGGGAAACAGCTTGTTGAAATTGCGCGCCGCGCCGTGGTTGTCGGTAGCCACTATCCTGTTCCTGATGTCGGCTAGGAGCGAGTCGTACTGATGCTTGCGTTTCCCCATGAATGGCGTGTCCATGTATTTTTTTGTGTACCTGGAAACCATGTCCACTACGGTCTTAAGGTCGGTATTGGGATCCACCATGAAATTCCAGCATCGCTGCTCGGCATCGCTGGCCAGACGGTTTTTGATGGCTTCCATGGAATCTGCCCTGTGGATGGCCAGTCCCCTGTACAGCACGCTGGACCTATACTGACGCGCAAAAGCCCTGTAGAGAGTGGCAGAGTTTAGTTTCTCTATCCTCAGGAACTCTGGTTTTACTAGTTCATCTATCCTGGCGTTGATGGTGTCGATGCTGATGCCGTAGCTATCGGTATAATACTGGACCTTTTTTTCCGGAAGCTTGGAATAATGTTTCTGAGCCTTGCCCAAGTAGCTGTAGGCCTGCTTGATGTTGTGCTTGGGATATTTGGCATCCATAAGCAGAAGCCCCATTCCGTAGTTGGCTATTGGGAGGTCCTTCTTTTTCCTGATGGCTGAGGAAAACTGATCGTTGGCGTCCAGAAAATATCCCTCGTCGAGATCCACGAAGGCCTGCCTGAACCTCTGCGCCACAGCCGTCTGAAACATCAGCATCAGCACGGCAATGATAAGAAAAGATTTGCTGTTCATTGTTGCGTTAGTGTTTTAGGGTGTAAAAAAAGATGTGTTTATATATTTTTTCTACATCAAACGCAATGGATGTGGGATTTGGTATTTAAAATTAACCCAAACTTAAAATCCGAAAATTCGCCGTGTCATTTTTTTTTTTGAAATTTGCCATCAAAACATTACAAACCAAATCTTTATAAAAGATGACAGAAAATTCACCCAAAAAAGATTACAAGCCAGCAGAACTTGAAATCGTAGTAGTCGATCAGACCGACATTATCTGCACCTCTTTTGGTCCAGCCAGCATTTCGGATATGTATGAAGGCGATGAACTCTAAAACCCAAAGTATCAGAAAGATGAGAAAGCATTATTTTTCAATTGCGATGATTGCCACAATGGCGCTCGCATCGTGTGGCACCGAGAACGAGGACGTTCAGGTTTTGCCTGTTGATGGCGACAAGACAGTAGAGACCCCAGCCACCGACAACAAGGAACAGATCACCTTCAAGGCCGTATATTCCGACGGCGAGGGCATCTCGAAGACCGCCGTAGAGAACAGGAATTGCCTCGTATTCACAGAAGGTGACAATATCACGGTTTTTGACGGCAAGGAGTCTTCTGTTTTTTACGGAGATATCACAAGTGGAACCTCAGCCACCTGCAACTTTACAGGAACAGCAGATCCTGATGCAGAGAATTATTACGCGGTTTATTCATTGAAGGTTGAGAAAATGACCGCCTCATCAGCATCCGTCGAAATTCCTTCAGCACAGGATGCCGAGGCCGGAACTTTCGATAAGAAAGCCCACGTGATGGTGGCATCGGCAAGTGGAGCCAAGAAGGAATTCAAGTTCAAGACAGCCAACGCCTTCATAAGAATCACCGCACCAAGAAACCTGAAATCAGTGGTAATGACCGGCAACAACGGTGAGGCCATAGCCGGCAATGTCACAGTATCAGGCTACTCTGACATTACAGTATCAGACGCTTCAGCAACCTCCATAACCCTTTCGGGCACAATGGAGAAGGGCAAGGAGTATTACATTTCATATGCCCCAGCCAAATTCACAAAAGGCATCACACTCACCCTCATTGAGGAAACCGGCAAACAAGGTGCTTACACAACAAAAGATTTTGAGGCGAAGCCTAATCAGGTGAACAACATTAAGGCAGAGAAGTTAGATAAGGCGTTCTATTATACACTACCGAAAGGGGCATCATTGAGTGATTATCTCGCAAGTTTTACGGGAGAGGTTGCAGAGGTTATTGTAACTGAATGTGAAAATTTGTATAACGAAGTAGGGGATGCGCTGTTTTACAATCCTGACAAAAAAGTGAAACTTGTTTTGCCAGGAAGTATAACCCAAATTGACGAAGAGACATTCATGGGCACCTCAAATCTCCTCTCAATTGAGATGCCAGGCGTTACCAACATTGGAAATAGAGCATTCTATAGATGCACAAGCCTTGTACTGACCTCGCTTCCTGATATTGTTGACCACATTGGAAATCAAGCATTCCAAGACTGCATAAACCTTGAGCAAATCACTATACCGTCTAATGTTGAATTTTTAGGAGATGATGCATTCTTTGGTTGCCCAAGTTTGAAATCAATAACAATATTAGGCAATCCTTCAATAAATGATCCTGATAAGAACGATTACAATTTTTGTCCTAACGGTACTGTAATCAATATTTCTCAGGCTTCGTACGATAGTTATAAAAATTATTGGAAAGATTGTAACGGAAATACTTATATCACAGTAAAAGTAAATGGCGTTCCTGTTGATGAATTGCCTTAATCATCCCAACCACGCATTATAAAGCAATCAACCCCTCTCTGACGGACAGGTTTCCGCCGGAGAGGGGTTTTTGATTTTATGTTGGGGGCATCCTTACTTCAATGCGCAAAAATTGTGCTTCTAGGTAAGGTGGCTTGAAGAAGGGTGTTTTGTAATTTTGCATACGCCGTGTGCAAAATCACAAAACATCATATCCTCACCAGAAAACCTCACAAAAATTGAGTCAGGAAAATAGGAAGACATATCAAATCCTGATCCTTTCTTATATCCTTGGTGTGAAGCAAGTAGCGACGCAGTATCCTGCTTGAATACTTGTTCTGAAAAGCATCTATCGACTTATGCTCTCGTGACTGAGCGGACTTTACCTCTATCGGACAAATTTTGCTCTCCCTTGTCAACAGAAAATCAATCTCATAGTTCCGTGTACTATTCTCTATTGGCCAGGTATGATAGTACAACTTCTGGCCATTGGCAACAAGCATCTGCGCCACCATATTCTCAAAAACATATCCAAGGTCGGTATTCAATTTGTCATTGAGCAATTTCTGATATATTGTATTGCTTGTAAAATCACTGTCCCAAAACGCCAAGGACACAAACAATCCTGTATCATGGCAAAACAACTTGAATTGCTCCGTATTGATATGCAATGCGAGACCGGCACTCGGGTCGTTGGAATGATACGAGATATTGGTGGTCATGGAATCCTTGAGTATCGCTATGGGACGCATAAGGCGCTCCACCCTACTGCCACTTATCACACTGCTTACCTGATAACGCGCAGCATTACTATTCAACTGCGCAGGAATGGCATGGAACAGCATCGAAGTCTGCCCATTGGGATCAAGTTCATAAAAATCATTGTCGTAGAGCTGAATAATATTGCGCTTCACCTGATCCACCTGTGCAAGATTCTGAGAATCAAGATACTCATTCACAGCCTGAGGCATACCTCCCACAAGCATATAAAGGCGGAAATCACGCATCAACTTACGGACCATGGCATCACCCAAAGGCTGCAGACTGTTGAAAACATTACTCAGCAAACCAATCGTAGCCTTATCACCCAATGCCCATCTGAATTCCTCATAATCCATAGGATACATACAAACACGGTGTTCCTCGCTCGGAATAAGAAGTTTGGTATCCTGTGGCTGAGGCTTCTTCTTCATCTTGATACCGAGCAACGAACCAGTCTCTATGTAATGATAACGTCCATCCTTAACCAAATACTTTATCGCCTGCCGGGCAAGAGGACATTTTTGTATCTCATCAAAAACAACCAACGACTTACCGGGAACAAGAGAAACTCCATACGCAAGCTGAAGGCTTGTAAAAAGCAGGTCGAGATTTGATATATCCTCAAACAACTCACGGGTAGCCTTGGAGGCAAACGCAAAGTCAATTATCAGATAAGACTCATACTCATTTTTAGCAAATTCCTCCACAATAGTCGACTTGCCCACTCGTCTGGCACCTTCTATCAAAAGAGCAGTTTTCCCGTTCTCTTTATGCTTCCAATCAAGTAGTTGCTGATATATTTTTCGTTTGAAAACCCTTTCCATTTCTTATGTTATTTATTACGGAACAAATATACTCATAATCATTTGAAAAACAAACACTTTTTACAAAAATGTCAAAATATGCAAACTTCCAACCCCTGAAAATGTCAAAATATGCAAACTTTCAACCCCTAAAAATGTCAAAAAATGCAAAAAAACTCCCCACACAAGCCTCATCGCCTGTATGGGGAGTCCTATAAAAATCACCAAGCAGCAGAAAAAACTACTTAGCCTCGTCGTTCTTGCGGATCTCTACGCGGCGGATCTTGCCGGAGATTGTCTTGGGAAGCTCCTTCACGAACTCGATGATACGTGGGTACTTGTAAGGAGCGGTGGTCTTCTTTACGTGGTCCTGAAGCTCCTTGATGAGTTCCTCCGAAGGCTCGTAACCCTTGCCGAGTACGATGGTGGCCTTTACAACCTTGCCACGGATCTCGTCGGGAACGCCTGTGATGGCGCACTCCACTACTGCAGGGTGTGTCATGAGAGCTGACTCTACCTCGAAAGGTCCGATACGGTAGCCAGACGACTTGATAACATCGTCGGTACGGCCCACGAATGTGAGGTAGCCGTCCTGATCGCGCCAGGCCACATCGCCGGTGTGGTAGATAGTGCCATTGTCGGTGAAAGCCTCGGCAGTGCGCTCTGGGTCGAGGTAATACTCCTTGAAGAGACCGCATGGACGCTTCTTGTTGATACGGATTACAATCTCGCCCTGCTCGCCTTCCTCGCAGCTGCGGCCGTCAGGTGTCACGATGTCGATATCATACAATGGGTTGGGAACGCCCATTGAGCCAGACTTAGGCTCCAGCCACTTGAATGTGCCGATAGAGAGTGTGGTCTCTGTCTGACCGAATCCCTCGAAAATCTTGAGACCGGTGAGCTGAAGCATTGTATCGTAAACAGCAGAGTTGAGAGCCTCGCCAGCTGTAGAGAGGTGACGGAGGTTGCTGAGGTCGTACTTAGAGAGGTCCTCGCGGATAAGGAAGCGGTAGATTGTAGGAGGCGCGCAGAATGATGTTACCTTGTGCTTCACAATCATCTTGATCATATCGGCAGGAGTAAACTTCTCGTGGTCGTAAACGAATACCACAGATCCTGCAATCCACTGACCATAGAGCTTGCCCCAAACGGCCTTGCCCCATCCGGTATCGGCCACTGTAAGGTGGATATCAGTCTCGTTGATATTGTGCCAGAAAGAGGCTGTGGCAATATGTCCGAGAGCGTATGTATGTGCGTGGGCCACCATTTTAGGCTCGCCCGATGTGCCTGATGTAAAGTAAATAAGGGAGATATCGTCGCTGTCGTTCTTCTCTGGACGAACGAATGGAGCTGCATTCTCCTTGCCCTTCTGGAAATCGTGCCAGCCCTCGGGAACCTCGGGACCTACAGAGATGAGGGCCTTGATTGTTGGGCTGTCAGGAATGGCTGCGTTGATGTGCTCCAGGATGAGAGGATCACCACAGGCCACGATAGCCTTTATGCCGGCCGCATTGTTGCGGTATACGATATCCTTCTTTGTGAGAAGGTGTGTGGCTGGGATTACCACTGCGCCAATCTTGTGGATGGCCAGGATAGAGAACCAGAACTCGATGTGGCGCTTCAGGATAAGCATTACCTTGTCGCCCTTGCCGATACCGAGACTCATGAAGAAAGAGGCAGTCTTGTCGGTCTCCTTCTTGAGGTCGGCGAATGTATATTTTCTCTCTACGCCCTTGTCGTTGGTCCAGATCATGGCCAGCTTGTCTGGCTGCTCCTCGGCCCAAGCGTCCATTACGTCGTAGGCAAAGTTGAAATTGTCAGGGACAATTATCTCGAAATTTTTCTTGAAATCTTCAAAATCCTTGAATTCTGTCTGTTTTAAAAAACGCTCTAACATTTTTATATTTAAGTTGCAATGATTTAGAACACAGATATACAAATCTACGTTATCGGCGTTCCATAATTTATATATTACTTGGTGATGATAGCGAGGAACTTGGCCTTCTGATTATCGAGGGCAAGCATTCCGTGAGGTATCGATGAATCGAAGTAGAGGCTGTCGCCCTTCTCGAGGATCATCTCCTTCTGACCGATCTGAATCTTTACACGACCCTCTATCACGTAGTCGAACTCCTGACCTGCGTGAGTGTTGAGTGTAAGCTTCTCGAAAGGCTCTATGCTTACCTCAAATGGCTCGATGTTGGCATTCTTGAAACCGGCGGCCAATGCGAGGTACTTGTATGCCTTGGTGCGCTCCATGCTTACGCCTTGTCCTGCACGGGTAAGGAAGTAAGAGTTCATCTTTGGCTCGTAGCCGCTTATGAGTACCGAAGGCTCGATGTTGTATGCCTGTGCCACATCGCAGATGAAGCTCATGGGAATATCAACCTCGCCCGACTCGAAAACGGCAACCTTGTCGGCGGCGAATCCGGTCTTCTTTGCAACGTCCTCCTGGGTGAGGTCCAATACCTCGCGCAATCCCTTCAGACGCTCTGCTATCTGTTTAATCTGTTCGTTTATCATAATACGATTTGATTGTTTTTTTTATAACCTTGAATATCGCTACAAAAGTAATGATAATTATTTAAATATCATATCATTTTGATAATTTTTGTTTCAGCATCGCAATCTCCTTCTCATAATGCGATATGATATCATGTATCTGCTCGTCGGATAGCGAGTCGGCGGCATCCTCCTTTATGCGCTCGTTAAGCCTGCGCTCCAGGTCGCCGAGGATGTTCATGTAGTTGATGAAGGCCTCGTATGGCGACTTGTATGGATTGGGCTTGTAGCCGTATGTGGGGTTGTTGAAATACTCGGTGCTCATGTAGTAGAAATAATCGGAACACTGAAGCTTCTCCCAAATATCAGTAAGCGCCTCGCGGTTGGCGGTTTTCACAAGGCTTTGGAGGGCTGATACTTTCCTCAATGCCTCCTGCTGAAGCTCGTTGCCCTGCCACGGCGTCATGTCGTGATAGCGGTTCATGCCTGATATAGGGGCCACAGCCTTAAGTGGGCCTACGGGCTGATACTGCTGTGCAGCCGTTCCCGGAGTCTGGAAAACATACACGCCCGAATCTATGATCTTCTCCGTAAGATTCTTGATGAAGAGCAGCACCTCGTTGTTGTGGTATTGTGTGGTGTCGAAATACTCGAAATTGAGGCCCAAGTATATCACGTCGTCATACTCATCCACCTCGTAGAGGCGCTCGGCAAAGTATTTG
>JAKSLV010000042.1 GCA_024401025.1 Bacteroidales bacterium | reverse complement strand
CGTGGCTCTACTCCGAGTTCGGCAAAAACTTCTGCAAGACAATGCTGAACCTCACAGCCACCAAGCCTCAGCTGAAAGTTGTTTTCGACCAGGTAGGAACCCCGACCTACGCGCTCGATCTCGCCAAGGCAATCTACGAGATAGTAAGCAGCCGCAAGTACGAGGGAAACACCGGAATCTACCACTTCAGCAACGAGGGCGTTTGTTCTTGGTACGATTTCACCAAGATGATAGCCGAGTATTCTGGTCAGACCGACTGCGACATCCAGCCCTGCCACAGCAACGAGTTCCCATCGCCCGTCACCCGTCCCTCATACTCCGTACTCGACAAGACAAAAATCAAGACCACCTTCGGCATCTCGATTCCCTACTGGACCGACTCGCTGAAGAAGTGCATTGGAAATTTAGTCTAAATCCTGTCCCCGACGGGGACAAAGTATCAATAACCGTAAGATTATGAGCGGAGCTCTTATCTTACGGAAAAAAACATATATCATGAAAAACATCGTAATCACCGGCGGTGCCGGATTCATCGGAAGCCACGTAGTCCGCTTGTTTGTCAACAAGTATCCCGACTACAAAATCATAAACCTCGACAAGCTCACCTACGCTGGTAACCTCGCCAACCTCAAGGACATAGAGGACAAGCCAAACTACAAGTTCGTGCGCATGGATATCTGCGATTTCGACGCATTCTATAAACTCATGCAGGACGAGCAGATCGACGGCATCATCCACCTTGCAGCCGAAAGCCACGTAGACCGCTCAATCAAGGATCCGTTCACATTCGCAAAGACCAACGTGATGGGAACGCTCTCGCTTCTTCAGGCCGCAAAACTCTACTGGGAATCGCTCCCCGAGAAATACGAGGGCAAGCGTTTCTACCACATCTCCACCGACGAGGTTTACGGCGCTCTCGAGATGACAAATCCTGAAGGCATCGAGCCTCCGTTCTCAACCACAGCCTCCAGCTCCGAGCATCACCTCGCTTACGGCAAGGACTTCTTCTACGAGACCACCAAGTACAATCCACACTCGCCATACTCAGCCTCCAAGGCATCGAGCGACCACTTTGTACGTGCCTTCCACGATACTTACGGAATGCCTACAATAGTAACCAACTGCTCTAACAACTACGGACCTTACCAGTTCCCCGAGAAACTGATTCCGCTCTTCATCAACAATATCCGTCACAAGAAGGCGCTTCCGGTTTACGGCAAGGGCGAGAACGTCCGCGACTGGCTTTTCGTAGAGGACCACGCCCGCGCCATCGACCTCATTTTCCACAAGGGCACCATCGCCGAGACCTACAATATCGGCGGCTTCAATGAGTGGAAGAATATTGACATTATAAAGGTGGTGATTAGAACAGTAGACAGGCTTCTTGGAAGAGAAGCCGATGAGGATATGAACCTCATCACCTATGTTACTGACCGTCTCGGCCACGATGCCCGCTACGCCATCGACAGTACCAAGCTTCAGAAGGAGCTGGGCTGGGAGCCAAGCCTCCAGTTCGAGGAGGGCATCGAGAAAACCGTCCGCTGGTACCTCGACAATCAGGAATGGATGGACAACATCACCTCCGGTGACTACGAGAAATATTACGAATCGATGTACAAGGGAAGGTAATGTGAAAACAAATCCATAGATTGTTCTTTCTATGGATTTGTTTGTTTTTAAAGAATTTCAAATTTTGCTATGCGCTGGGTGCCTCATTGGTATTATCAAGTTAAAACTTAGAAATAATTCTAATTTTCCACCAACATTTGTTGGTAATATACCAAACTTTTTCTACTTTTGCTCAGTTTTTGAAAACTGCTTTATATGTGTAAAATCTCCAATATCACCAAGGAAAAGTTAGGGAATGCTGTTATCTTTATAGCAGAGCGTTGTCCTGATACAAGTAAAACCAAGCTTCTGAAGCTTCTTTACTTGATGGAGGAGAAGTGTGCCCTTATCTTTCAGACACCTTTTTTGGGATTGGATTATGAGGTTTGGCAAGCTGGTCCCGTTCAGAAGGATATCTACATTGAGATTTCTGACGGAGCTTCAGGTTTGTTGAATGATTATATAAAAGTAGTACAGAGAGGAGATGCTCAATACATAGAACCTAAGAAGGCTTTTTGTGACGACGAATTCTCTGATGCTGAGATAAGTGTAATGGAGAAAATCGTGGATGAATTTGGTCATTATACTGCTACCCAGTTGGTTAAGTATGTCCATAAACCTGGTTCCATTTGGTACGAGACTGCCAAAAGAGAGAACTTGTTGGAGGTTTTTGATCGTCACGAGAGCAACAATTCCAATGTAGTGATAGATTTTTCGTCACAGATGACCGAATGTGACAAGTCTATTTATCAGGAACGCCTCAATATTCATCAATCAGCTAATTTAATGAGGGTTTCTGCAAATGTTTGAAGAGGGTAATCTTCATCAACTTTGAAACGCAAATATAGAAAAGTTTTGTAACCCAGCCCCAACGGGGCGAAATTCGCATAGCACAGGTTTTCTAACCCTGTGCAAAATTGCAAAAAATATATTCCCGTTATTTAATTGGTAATCCATTGTTCCTTTGGAATATCTTGAAAGAGAAATTTTCTAAGAAATAAAATTTTTTGCAATCTCCGAAAAATAATCTAACCATTAATTTGCACAATTCGATAATTGTTATCATTTTTGCCTAAACAAAATTTTGTATTATGTCAGTAAATTTGGAGTTGGATTATTATCAGGTTAAAGACCTTATAATGCAAATGCCGGATGAGGATCGCAGGCGCCTTTGTGATGAGGTGTCTAGAATGAGTATTGCGGCTGAGCCTGGTGTGCCATTTGGTCCTCAATCCCATGAGGAAGTAGTGACCCGTCTCGAAGCAGCAGAGGATGATATAGAGAATGGCAGGGTGGAGTTGGTAGATGATTTGATTGATAGACTCAGAACCAAATATTCATGGGCAAGGAAGTAGTTTCTACCAATCAGTTTTCTGCTGTATTGGAGCATTTGTTTGAGAGTGTTCCACAATATTACATTGAGAATACCATCAGAAAATTACTTGATTCGGTGGAGGATTACAAGATTTTCTGAAGCAGTATATTTGGTTGATATTTGGGATAATAGACAAGATCCTGAAAAATTAGCGAGACGATTGGTGGAGTAGTCTTTGATCTCCGGCAAGAAACTCGCCGAGTCCGGTTACAAATTCAACTGGACCTTCGAGGAGGCCGTTCAGGATTGGTTCGAGGATAATAAGAGGCAATATCTGAAATAATAAAATTTATTTTTGCATTCCCAAATATTCTTTCTATTTTTGCTGTCAGAAACATAAAATCAAATCACTATGTCATTAGGAATTGAGGTAAATAATAAGAAAATTGGTGGAATGTTGGAATATATATCTTCCCGTATTCCCAATGTATCGCTTCGCAAGCTTTTGAAAATCATCTATTTGATTGACGAGAAGGCTGTTTTGGAGCGTGCCTTTCCTATTACATGGCTTGATTATTATGCTTGGGAAAAAGGCCCTGTGTCACCGGAGGTTTATGAGGTAAAGAACGGTGCCTTTTCGGATTTTGTATATTGCAAGAGGGTTGAGTCTGATAACAAGTGGAGTGTATTCCCGAAAAAGAATGCCGCATTCCTAGTTGATAAGGATATGAACTATTGCAGTCAGTGGGAAATCAATCTGATCAACCGTGTTCTTGAAGATTGTAAAAATAAGACAGCTGACGAACTTACTGATGAAACCCATAGATCAGAATCATTGTGGTCTAAAGTGGTAAGGAATAATAAAATAGATTTCTCGCACGATTCCAAAACAGATTACCTTTTGGATTTGAACGCCTTAAATGAGGGCAATCAGCTTCATCTCGATATTTATGAAGATGCCTTGGATTCCGTTTATATGCAATCATTAATAAATAAGGAATCATGTTTCAGCCAGGCGAGATAATTTACGGTTTTGCAAAGAATCTTTATCGTCCCAAGAATAAGTATGCTATTTCTCTTTACCGGGATGAGAATGTAAATATATTGATACAGTTCACCACAAGTCAGGATAGGGCAGGAGTTCCATTTGACAAAATTGTACATGGAGCCAATTATTTGAATGGTGATTGTATGTCTTATGTGTTTGAGCCTTGTGTAGAGGTAGGAGTCAATCCTGAAACTGGCGAATCATTTTCTTTTCCCAAAAGAACTGTTATGGTTTTTGATTATGGTTATTTGCAAGGTTCTGAGCAGTTTTTGTTAAATCAATTCTCAGAGGTGAAGACATTATGCAAATTGCATGATCAAGAATATATCAACCTTGTATATGCAATGTATAAGTCAAGTAAGACTAACAAGGTATATATCCCATATCTCGAGAAAATTTTGACAGATTATTATTCTGAATAATCCCTAGCCCCAACGGGGCGAAATTCGCATAGCACAGGGTTTCTAACCCTGTGCAAAAATATTATCCCATCAAAAAATGCAAAAATCATCGAAAATCTACGTAGCCGGCCATCGTGGAATGGTTGGCAGTGCCATCGTGCGCGAGCTTCAGCGCCAGGGCTATACTAATATCATCACAAGAACACACAAGGAATTAGACCTCATCCGTCAGGATCAGGTTGAGAAATTCTTCGCTGAGGAGAAGCCTGAGTACGTATTCCTCGCAGCGGCTAAAGTTGGAGGCATCATCGCCAATCAGTCGGCATTGGCCGATTTCATGTACGACAACATGATGCTGGAGATGAACGTGATACACGCCGCCTGGAAAAACGGTTGCAAGAAGGTCGAGTTCCTCGGCTCGTCGTGCATCTATCCGAGAATGGCGCCTCAGCCAATGCCCGAGAGTTGTCTGCTGACCAGCGAGTTAGAGAAAACCAACGAGGCATACGCATTGGCCAAGATCTCAGGCCTTAAATATTGCGAGTTCCTCAATCGTCAGTACGGAACTGATTACATTTCTGTAATGCCGACCAACCTCTACGGACCAAACGACAACTACCATCCCGAGCACTCGCACGTGTTGCCAGCCCTGATACGCCGTTTCCATGAGGCCAAGGAGGCAGGCTTGAAGGAGGTTACCTGTTGGGGCGACGGATCGCCACTCAGAGAATTCCTCTACGTTGACGACCTCGCAAACCTCTGCGTGTTCCTCATGAACAACTATTCCGGCAACGAGACCGTTAACGCCGGAACAGGCAAGGAGCTCACCATCAAGGAGCTCACTGAACTCACCGCCAAGGTGATAGGCTACACCGGCGCCATCAAGTGGGACACCACCCGTCCAAACGGCACTCCAAGAAAACTCCTCGACGTTTCCAAAGCCGAGAAACTTGGCTGGAAATACAAGACCGAACTCGAAGACGGCATCCGCCTCGCCTACGACGACTTTCTCCACAACCCAATGCGCGCAGAACGATAGCCAACAATCGCCACAAATCGCCTATCGCCGCCTACGGCGCCGTTTTTTTATCCGAAAATTAAAAGAATTATAAAGAATAAAAAGAATTTTTTTTGAACACGAATTACCACGAATGGCCATGAATTATCATAAATATTTTATAGAAAATTTTGGGTAATTCGTGATAATTCATGGTAATTCGTGTTTCCCATAAAAAGCATTCTTTTCATTCTTTCTCATTCTTTCCATTTTTCGGATAAAAAATCCAGCGCCTCTGGCGCCCACATATTTTTCACGTAAATTCTTGTATATCAAAATATGAAAAACATTGCACTTATCACCGGTGTTACCGGACAGGACGGCTCTTACTTGAGCGAGTTTCTTTTGGCCAAGGGCTACGAGGTCCACGGCATCATCCGCCGAAGCTCTGTTGACTTCCGCGAGCGTATCGCTCACCTGGAGGGCACTCCAAACTTCCACCTTCACTACGCCGATATGAGCGACTCAATGTCACTCGTAAAACTCGTCGGCAAGGTACAGCCAACCGAGATCTACAACCTCGCCGCTCAGAGCCACGTTCAGGTTTCGTTCGATGCTCCAGAGTTCACCGCCGATGTTGACGCCGTTGGCGTTCTCCGCGTACTAGAGGCCGTAAGAACCAACCACCTTGAGAACACCTGTAAAATCTATCAGGCATCTACCTCAGAGCTTTATGGCAAAGTTGAGGAAGTTCCTCAGAACGAGAAAACTCCTTTCCATCCATACTCTCCATACGCCGTTGCCAAGCTTTACGGCTTCTGGATTGTAAAGGAATACCGCGAGGCTTACAATATGTTCTGCTGCTCGGGAATCCTCTTCAACCACGAATCTGAGCGTCGTGGTGAGACTTTCGTTACCAGAAAAATCACTCTTGCTGCTGCACGTATCGCACAGGGCAAGCAGGACAAACTCTTCCTCGGAAATCTCTCATCTCTCCGTGACTGGGGTTACGCCAAGGATTATGTTGAGTGTATGTGGCTGATACTTCAGCAGGAGAAGCCTGAGGACTTCGTAATCGCCACCGGCGTTCAGCACTCGGTTCGTGAGTTTGCTTACTACGCATTCAAGGCCGCCGGAATTGAACTCAAGTTCGAAGGCGAGGGAATGGAAGAAAAAGGTATCTGCGTATCAGGTCCTGCAAATCTTATCGGCAAGACTTTGGTTGAGGTTTCAGAAGACTTCTACCGCCCAACCGATGTTGTGAATCTCTGGGGTGACCCTACCAAGGCAAAGGAAAAACTCGGCTGGAATCCTCAGACAACCTCATTCGAGGAGTTGGTTTCCATTATGGTAAAGCACGATATGGAGAAGGTGGCCGCCGACCACGTGGCTTCCGTAATGCGCACCAACCTCGCCGAATATTTGGAGAAGGGCGTAATAAAATAGCACGTAGAGACGCTCGGACGTGCGTCTCCCTTAATAAAGTTTAAAGATAAAAGATTCTGGATTTGAAGCCTGTTCTTTATCCACTTCTTTTCTATCCCAATCTTCATCCGCTTGTTTGGGGTGGCGACCGGCTCACAAGATTCAAGGGCTTGCCCAGTCAGGACAGGCCCATCGGCGAATCCTGGGAGGTCAGCGTGATTCCTTACAGCACTTCCACTATCGCCAACGGCGATTTGGCTGGCCGGAATCTTGCTGATGTTATTGCTGAAAATCCCGTTGAGATTCTCGGTGAGGCGGTCGCTGCCCAATACCAAAACAAGCTTCCTCTCCTTGCCAAGTTCATCGACGCCAAGCACGACCTCAGCATTCAGGTTCATCCCAACGACGAGATGGCGCGGATGAAGTACGGCAAGCTTGGAAAGTCGGAGATGTGGTATATCATCGATGCTGAGCCGGGGAGTTTCTTGTACGCTGGATTCAACAGGGAGATCTCGCTTGAGGAATACCATCAGCGCATCAGCGACGGAACTTTCTGTGAGGTTTTGGCCAAGCACGAAGTTAAGAAGGGCGACGTTTTCTATCTTCCGGCCGGACGCGTTCACGCCATCTGCGGCGGCATAATGCTGGCCGAGATTCAGCAATCAAGCGATATCACCTACAGAATCTTCGATTACAACCGTCCCGGAATGGATGGCAAGCCAAGGGAACTTCACACCGTTTTGGCCGCCAAGGCTTTGGATTTCCACGTTGTTGACGAGTACCGCACCGAATATTCCGCCGAGGACAACAGGGCTTGCCACGTTATTGATTCGCCCTACTTCAGCGTTAGGTTGGTTAATACCACCAAGCCTTTCCACCGAAACCTCATCAAATACGACAGCTTCATAATCTCGATGTGCATATCAGGAAACTGCAAAATCCGCATCCGCTCCACGGGCTATGAGATTCAGCTTCAGGAAGGAAACAGTTGCCTAATACCAGCCACCATCGCCGATTACGACATCATCCCTGAGTGTGGTGGCGTAAAACTTCTGGATGCATATATCGACAAAAAAGACCGGAGTTTCGTAAGAAAAGTAACCCGATTCTTGCATCTTACGAGAAAGTGATTGAAGTGTTGAAATGATTGAACACCTCCTCAGCCCGCATCATTCCCTGTGAATGTTGCGGGCTGAGGTGTTTTTATACCTATCCAGCCCCAACGGGGCGTCATTCTCTCAGCACAGGTTTTCAAACCTGTGCGAAAAATATTGAAAACATTCCAATTTATCAAAAAATTCTTAATATCTTTGCGTATAATTTTAAATCAATATTAAACTCATGTCAAAACACCTCGTAATTATGGCTGGCGGCATTGGAAGCCGTTTCTGGCCTATGAGCACTCCGCAGATGCCGAAACAGTTTATCGACATCACTGGCTGCGGACGCACTATGATTCAGCAGACCTTCGACAGATTCGGAGGCATTATCGATATCGACCACGTATGGGTGGTTACCAGCGCCAGCTTCAAGGACATTGTGGCCGATCAGCTCCACGGCATCAATCCCCAGCACATTCTCCTGGAGCCCTGCATGCGCAACACTGCGCCTTGTGTGGCCTACGTAAGCTGGAAAATCCAGAAGGAGGACCCTGAGGCTCAGATCGTTGTGGCTCCGTCCGACCATCTGGTGATGAAAGTATCAGAATTCAAAAACTACATAAAGAAAGGCTTCGATTTCATAGCCAAGGGCAGCCGCATTCTCACACTCGGCATTCAGCCATCGCGTCCCGAAACCGGATACGGATACATAGAGCAGGGCGCAATGGTAGAGGAGGGGATGTATCAGCTCTCTGCCTTTAAGGAGAAACCCGACCTGAAAACCGCGATAGAATACATCCAGAAGGGTACTTTTACATGGAACAGCGGCATGTTTATGTGGAGTGCTGATACTATCGTCAACGAGCTTAGGGCATACGCGCCCGGCATCGCGGCCATCATGGATAAGATTCTGCCTGACATGTTCACCGATAAGGAGCAGCAGGTTGTAAACGAGCTGTTCCCTACTTGCGAGAAAATCTCCATCGACTACGCCGTTATGGAGAAGACAAGGATAGCTTACGTTCAGCCCGCCGAGTTTGGCTGGAGCGACCTCGGAACTTGGGGATCGCTGCACACCCTTACTCCCCACGACGATAGCGACAACGCCGTTATTGGCGATTCCGTAACCGTGATAGAGAGCCAGGGCAATATGATAAAGGTGCCAAACGGCAAGCGCGTGGTAATCCAGGGTCTCCAAAACTGCATTGTATCAGAGCACAACGATGTTCTCCTCATCTGCCAGCTTAGTCAGGAGCAGCGCATCAAGGAGTGGCACGATTAGTTTTCTTTTCTTCTGAAGATTCCCAGAAAACTTCTCCAGAGTTCCTTCAGCGAATCGAATTCTTTCTTGTAGCTGAAGCTGATGCCTTGCTTGTAGGGTGATTCCTGAAGCTCGTCCTGATTGGCCTTGTTGTAGACATTCATCTTCATGGACCCGCTTTTGTTCAGCTTTACCTCTACCTCCACCTCGCCAACCACGCCGTTGGTGTTGCGGTTGGTCTGGTTCTTGCTGTCGCCCTGTACTCCCAGATTTGTGGATACGGCCACTCGCTCGTCGAAGAGCTGTGTGGATACCGCCACGTCGAGTTCCTCGGTGGCGGCGCCGTCGCCCATCTGGTAGTTTACGCCCACGTCGAATTTGTCGCTGATGTCGGATAGCATCGAGTTTATCTTGTTGCTCACTATCTCGCCGGCATTGAAATCCGAGAACATCGAGTTCTCCGAGCTTCTCAATCCCGGAAGCGGCTGAAACTGGTTTAGCAGCAGCAGCGATATCATCTGCTTGTTTATGTTGCCCTCGTCCAGGTTGTCGATCTGTCCCTGGGCCACTCCGCCGTTGTCCTCCAGTTTTACACCGAACGATATCTCCGGCGTCATGATGTTTCCCTTCATTTTCAGCAGACACTGCACCGGCACTTTCTTGTCGCGGTAGGTTTCGTCCACCATCAGGTTGTAGAGGTTCACCTTCCTAAGCTTGTACATGGCTTGGAGGTCAACCTCGGCATCCAGTGGGTCGCCGTTCCAGCGCAGTGTTCCGCCTTTCACCACCTCGAATTTCTTGCTAATTGGGCCGCTCACGAAGGTGTATTCGCCGCGCTGCATGGCCAGCGTTCCGTACATGCTGAAGTCGCCCGATCCGGTGATGTCAAGCTTCAGGTTTCCGGCTGCTGATGCTATCAGCTCGTTGCCCGAGCTCTCGTCTAATATGGCCTGAACCTCGGCATCAGGGGTAACTTCCAGATTGAAGTTCATCCTTATGTCGGAGAGGTCGGCCTTCTGACGCTTGAACTCGTTGTCGAGCGTGTCGGCTGGGTTCTTGAATGTTACGAAGCTGAAATCGTTGCTTACCTCGCTTGCGCCGTACAGCGGCAGAAACACCTGAGTGTTCTTGTCGGTTCTTACGTTGGCGTCGATGTTGATCATGTGGGTTGGGTCGCCGGTGATTTTCACGTTTCCTGATGCGTAGGCCTTGCCCCAGAACGCCGACGAGTCGGTTTTCTGAGTACTCAGCAGAGTAAAGTTCTTTAGCTGGAGGTCCACCGTCATCTTGAATTTGTCGAAATTGTTGTGGTCGATTTTTCCCTCCAGATACGCCAGTCCCGTCTGTCCCGACAGCAGTTTCACCTTGTCGAGTTTTATCACGTTGTTCGTTACCTCTATGTTGAGGGCGTCCTGAATGGTGTATTTGGCGCCCAGATAGTCTATCTTGAAGTATCCGCCCTTCAGCTTCAGGTTCGATTCCACCTTTAGATTGTCCAGCGGTCCCCATACGTGGGTGAGTCCGTCCAGGAACTGAGTACTGGGCACGGTTAGGTAGTTTTGGAACAGCGGCCTCAGGACCTTGCTCGACATGTTGCCGATGTTGAACGAGAAATCCACCTCGTTGGTCTTGAAGTTGTAGCCGCCGTATCCGTGAAGGTTTTTCTTCTGCATCTTGTTGAGGGTGTAGAAGTCGATGGCCACCACCGAGTCGCCGGGATGGAAGCTGAAGTCGGCCATGAAGGTGCCCAGGTTTACGTCGTTCACCTTCAGGGTGTCTATGGTGTTGTTCATCTCCACCAGCGGAAGATTGCCGTAGAGGTTGGATATGGATGTAAAGCCCGTGGCGTTGCCGCTGATGGTATTGTTGCCGAGGAAATGGTTAAGCAGCGAGAGGTCGAAACTGTGCGATTTTATGGTGAACCTGTCATCGGGATTCTCGCTTATTACGCCGTTGGCGGCAAAAAACTGTCCCTCGTGCTCCAGCAGAAAATTCTTTATCTCCACCGACGACGAGTCCACCACCTGATACGATTCGGGCATCACCCATTTGTCGTTCCAGGCGTAGAAGTGCGATTCGTTCAGCTTGCCGTTTATCACCGGAAAATGCTTGGGCTGCTCGTGCGGAGTCACCACCAGAAGGCCCGATATGTCGCCCTCGTTCATCACGTCGTCTTTGGTGTTGTTCCATACCAGCGCGTAGTTGATGGTGTCGTTGCGGGCCTCCACCTGTATGTGGGGATGCTTCAGCTTCAGGCTCTCCGATAGGATTATCGAATCGCTCTTTACCTCCATGTCCATCTTGTCGTCCACCAGCCTTGCCGAAATCCTCAGGCTGTCCACTCCGTAGTCGTAATACGATATCTTGTCGGTCTTGAAAGTTACCCACGAGTTTTTCCTTAGTGTGTGGAAACCTCCTTCTATAATAGTGTTGTTGCTTACGTAGAGCTCCGGCATGAAAAACTTCGTAAGCCTGTTCATGTTTTTGAACGCCACCTTGAAGTCGAACTTGTTGCCCAGATACCTCATGAATTCGGGGTTGTCGTAGTCCAGTTTGGTGGGCTGGGCTGGGGGAGTCTTCACGTTGAAAATGTTCTCGCCCTTGTAGTCGAGGCTTGGCAGTATCATGTAGGCGAAGTTGCTGAGGATCTCCAGAATCTGGTTGCTGTGGGTGCGTCCGCTAAGGGTTGCGTCCACAAAATCCGAGCTCAGGGTGTAGGTTCTTTCCGGCAGTCCGCAGATGTAGTGGTCCACTATCGACTTAAAGTTCAGCCTGTTCAAATATAGAGTCTGGCTGTTTCGCTCAAATTTCAGCACGTTGGTCAGCTGCACGGTTCCGCTTATGTTGTCGAGGTTGTTGGCGCTCAGGTTTGCCGTCACTCCCAGCTGAAGCCTGTCCACGGTGTCGGAGAGTATGTTGGTGGCCCTCAGGTCGGCGTGGTTTATCTCCAGGGCAAATTTGTATTGGCTCTTGTCGCCTATGTCTATTATTCCGTCGAAATCCAGGTCCAGGCAGGGGTCCTTCACGGTCAGGAATCCGTCAAACGATTGCTTCGTAAAATCGCCGTCGATGCTTATGCGCTTGTAGTAGTATCCCATCAGGCCTATCGAGTCCACTTGACCCTCAACGTGTCCGCTTATGTTTCCGTCGGGCATGAAGTTCACGCACACCGAATCGTGTGTGGATAGCAGTCCCAGAGTCTGCTGGTCGCCTGATATCGCCCCAAGGTTAAGCGCGCTGGCGTCCAGATATCCTGTCAGCTGTCCCGTGTTGCCGTTCTGGCGGAAGTGCATCCTGGTGTCGGCGTTTCCCAGCTTGGATTCCAGCGTGCCTTCCATCTGGCAGTTTTGCGATGTTCCCTTGGCCTTGGCGGTCAGGTTCAGCGTTCCTATCTCGTTTATTATGTTGGGGATGTCTATCAGCGGAGTGCTGTCGTTGGGTTCGTGCAGCGTCATCAGGTCGGCCTGGCAGGTCTTCATCTGCCTCAGGTTTATGTTGAACCTCAGGTTGTCCACGTCGGGCAGTCCCTTCACGTATCCGTCGGCCAGCAGTCGGGTGTCGCTGCCGTATTTTATGTCTATCGGGCTGATGCTGATGTTTCCTACCGGGCCCTCCACCCTGGCCCTTATCTGCGGCGATATCCCGTAGCCGTAAATATCTGGCACAAAGTGTCCAAGGTCGTTAAGTCCCAGATGCGATCCCTCGTTTATGGCCGCCTCTATACTCACGCTGTCTATGAAATACGATAGTTTGTCCAGTCCGTTGTACACCAGGTTTACGCTGTCGGCGGTCAGCATTGTTTCGGGACATTCCAGCTCCAGGTCCTTTATATATAGTCCGCTGTCCGAGAAATCCACCTTTGCGGCCAGTTTCTCCAGCATCAGTCCGCATTGCTCCTGGGCCTTCAGCGAATCTATCACAAGGCGTATTCTTGTGCCTTGGCTGCTGATGTCCAGGCTGTTGGCGGCCAGTGCCAGGTTCCGCAGCCTCAGGTTTCCGAAATCCATTGCCACGCTGCTGTCGGCGCCCTGTGTGGTCTGGTAGGCCAGGTTTATGTCTTCAAGGCTGATGCTGCCTATTTTTATTCGGTATCTGGTGTCTGATGCGCTGGTATCAGCCTCAGCCTCCTCCAGGCCCAGAAGCTTCTGGTAGTTGAACACGCCGTTGCTGTCGGCCATCAGCCTTACGTCCAGAGTGCTGATGCTGAGGCTGGAAAGCTCGTACTCGTTGTCGGAGATGCTCAGCGACTGCAATTTGGCCTCCAGGCTGCCAAGGCGCATCAGGGTGTCGCCCGTCAGGTCCTCTATGTGGACTCCCTCCAGGCCCACCGTTTTTGTGAAAGGATTCAGCCGTATGCCGCCCACGCGTACCTCAGTGCCCATCTTGCTGGATATCAGCCCTGATACCTGGCTGCATACGTAGCTCTGTACCGGCCCCACGGCAAATATGAGTGTGGCTAGCCCTGCCATGCACAGCGGCATCAGGCACGCTATAAGCATCAGGCTCCTTGTTATTTTCCATATTTTACTCTTCTGGGCCACTTTTATTGATTAATTTCCAAAATCGAATACAAAGTAATGAAATTTTTGCGTTAAGAAAGCATAATATTGCAAAAAAATTTTTTTTCTTTCAAAAAACTTTTGCTAATATTGTGCGGATATTTTAATAACAATATAAACTTAACGAAAATGAGAAGAATTCTTTCCATCCTTGCAATTATGATTGCATTCTCCTGCACCTGCTTCGCACAGAACGAGGAAGAGGAGCTCCAGTTCGGTTACACCAGAGGCCTTGCCGACAGCAAGATACTCTCGGTTGGCTACATCGGAACCGACGTTGTAAAGAAGGAGATCGTTATCCCCAACGACACTCCCAAGACTATGAAGATTGTGGGCTTTGTATTGCCTGCCGGCATAGGCGCCATGTCTATGCAGAACACCATCGAGGAGTTCAGCAAGGGCAAGGTACAGATTACAATAGATCCATCCATCGCTCAGAAGATCAACGACGAGGTTATCATCGTAAACCTTCTCTACACCGACCGCAAGGGCAAGGAGGAGATGGTTCAGCAGCCATTCAAGATCAAGGCCGAGTAGTATGGAGAACCTAAGCTCATGGTGGTACAGCCTCGATACGCTCTCGCAGGTGTATTGGGCTGTCGCCATTATCTCTTCACTTACATTTCTGGTGGTTTTCGTCATGAGCATGATGGGTGCCGATGCCGACTCTGATGCCGATATGGACGGCGATGCTGATGCTGATGCCGACGGCGATCTTGGAGGCGGTTCGTTGCCGCATCTGCTTAGTTTCAAGACCATTGCGGCTTTCTTCATGGGAGCCTCGTGGACGGGCATCACCGCTATCAACGGCGGAAGCCCTGTTGTGGTGGTGGTATTGCTGAGCTTGCTGGCCGGTGCACTCGTAATGGGAGCCACAGCCTTTTTGCTGAAATCATTGATGAAGCTTCAGCAAAATTCCATCCTCACCATGGACAAGACCATAGGCCTGGATGGCGAGGTTTACTACTCCATACAGCCCGATATGAAGGCCGGCGGTCAGGTGGAGCTTTTGGTAAACGGAAGCTACAAGACTTTCGAGGCCGTTACTAACGATCCCCTGCCCATAAAACCCAAGGAGAGGATTGTGGTGTTGGATGTTCTGGAAGGCAACGTGCTTCTTGTGGGCCGTATGGAAATGTCGCTAAACGGTTCTGAATCTAAACCAATAGAATAATTCTTACACCTTTTTTTAATACAACAAATTTACTAACAATTAAAAAAAACTATCAAAATTTTATGGATAATCTCATCATTATCTTGGTAGTGCTTGTAATAGTTGCCGTTGTGGTAGTCTCTTGGTTTATAAAGAGATACAAGCGCTGTCCATCCGACAGGATTCTTGTAGTATTTGGTAAGGTAGGCAAAAATGCAACCGGCGACCGCACCGCTAAGTGTATCCACGGTGGCGCCGCTTTTGTATGGCCTATCATCCAGGATTTCGAGTTCCTCGATCTTACTCCTATTCCTATTAATGTGGACCTCCGCAACGCGCTCTCCAAGCAGAACATCCGCGTAAACGTTCCCTGCCGATTCATGGTTGGTATCTGTCCCGACGATGGTGTGGTTCAGAATGCCGCCGAGCGTCTTCTGGGCTTGAATCTCAAGACCATCCACGATCTGGCTTCTGATGTTATCATTGGTCAGCTCCGTCAGGTAATCGCCACAATGGAGATCGAGGAGATCAACAGCGACCGTGAGAAATTCGCATCCAACGTATCAGAGGCTGTAGGCCACGAGCTCCGCAAGATTGGTCTCCAGCTCATCAACGTAAACGTTACCGATATCACCGACGAGAACGGCTACATCGACGCTCTCGGAAAGGAGGCTACAGCAAAGGCCAAGAACGACGCTCTCCGCATCGTGGCCGAGAAAGAGAAGGAAGGTGCCATCGGCCAGGCCAACGCCCGCAAGGAGCAGCGCATCCAGGTGGCCGCCGCCAACTCGGAGGCTCAGATCGGTGAGGCCGACGCTCAGATGAAACAGCGCATCCAGGTGGCTGCGGCCGATTCGGAGGCCAAGATCGGAGAGGCTGACGCTCAGATGAAACAGCGTGTATCAGTGGCCAAGGCCAACTCTGAGGCTGTGGAGGGTGAGAACACCGCCAAGATTACAATCGCAAACTCAAACGCCGACCGTCGTAAGGCTGAGGCTGAGGCTGAGAAGTTGGCTCAGTCGGCCGAGAAAATCAACGAGGCCGAAACCCTCAGGGCTTCGTACGAGGCTCAGAAAAACGCCGAGCTTGCCCGTGCCGACAAGAAACGCGCGTCTCAGGAGGCCGATATCCTGGTACCTGCCGAGGTGGAGCGCAAGCGCATAGAGATTGAGGCTGAGGCTGAGGCCGAGCGTATCCGCCGCATAGCCAAGGGTAACGCCGACTCCATCTACTACGAGATGGAAGCCAAAGCCAAGGGTATCATGGAGATGCTCCAGAAACAGGCCGAAGGTTTCCAGCAGTTGGTAAAGAGCGCCGGCGACAATCCTAACGACGCCGTTAAGCTTATGATAGCCGACAAGATTACCGAGATCGTGAAGATGCAGACCGATGCCGTACAGAACATCAAGATCGACAAGGTTACAGTCTGGGATTCGATGAACGGCGGCAAGAGCAGCACTGCAAGCTTCCTGTCAGGAATGTTGGGCAGCCTGCCTCCTCTCAACGACATCTTCAAGAGCGCCGGTTTGGAGCTTCCCGACTATCTTAAGGGCAAATCTCCCGTAGCGGATGCTCAAGTGGCTGAGGCTAAGCCTGTTGAGGCAGCATCAGAGACCAGCGACGACGTAGATGCCGAGAAAGTAGAGGGATAATTGATTGCCCCATTGAAAAAAAACTGAAAAAAAATCCTCCAATTACCAAAAAATTGCATGATTTTGGTATTGGAGGATTTTGTATTTTGCATAAATATTTATTATATTTGTGCAAAATTTGGCCAGCCCTCAGGATGGCAATCAATTTAACACCCAAAATTCAAAATAAATTATGAAAGAAACAAAAGGCACAACAACTATTCAGTCCAAGATTCTTAAGCTGCTGATACCGGCAGTTACGTTCTTGCTTCTGCTAATGGCTTATATAAACTATACCAACAGCCTCAACAGTCAGAAAGAGGCTATGGAGGCCCATCAGAAGGAATTGTCGATGCGTGTGGCTTCGGAGGTTTCGGCCAAGCTTGTTAATTTTACCAACGAGCTTGCATGGCTTGCCCAGCATGAGTGTTTCTCCACTATGGACGAGGGCCAGTATGCCGAGACTCTCAATGACCTTGCTCGTGAGAAAAGCGATGAATACTGCCTTTTGTTTGTAGCATATCCTGATGGTCATTACTACGTGGCCAACAAGGGTTTCTCTCAGAGCAACATCGGCGACCGTCAGTATTTCAAGGAGATTTTCCAGAACCGCAAGGATATGGCTATGACAAGCCCTGACATCTCGAGGTCTACCGGAGAGAAGAAATATACTCTTGCAGTTCCTATCAAGAACAATGGTCTGGTGGTAGGTCTTCTGGCTGCCAACGTTAGCCTCAATACTCTCAGCGATATAGTAAAGAGCCTTAATTCCGACGAGGACCGCATCCATTTCATGGTGGATGAGCACGGTACTGTAATTGCCGACGCCGACAACGAGAGCCGCGTAATGAACTACAACATCAATACTGACGGTCCAAAGGATTTCGACAATATCGAGCAGATTGGCACCGCCATCGAGCGCAAGGAGAACATCTCCGCATACGTTACCATCAAGGCAAGCTCCAACAGCAGGGAGAGCGTATCCCAAAACCTTTACATGAGCAATTATTTGATCGACAATACTCCAGGATGGTATTTGATTTCTGCCGAGAACGACAAAAAGCTTAATGCTGTAATCAGGACTATGCTTATTGGTATGTCCTCGTTTATCTTGGTGATTATAGCAATTATAATTGTACTTACTGTATTCTGCCTCAGGAGAGTGCTTACAGGTCCTCTTCAGCAGCTTCAGGTTGCCATCAAGGGTATTTCTGAAGGCCACTTGAAGCAGAAATTCGATTACGATTCCAACGACGAGATCGGTCTCATGACCGAGAATCTCCACGATATGTGTCAGAAGCTTTCCGAGATTGTGGACCGCATCAAAGACGGAGCATCAGCACTCGCCGAATCCAGCAAGATGGTGAACGAGAGCAGCCAGCAGCTTAGCGAGGGCACCACAACCCAGGCTACAGGTATCGAGGAGCTTTCAGCCACTATGGAGCAGATGAGCAGCAATATCGAGCAGAACACTCAGAACGCCGATATGACCAACAAGGTTTCCGACGAGGCTTACTCTAAGTTCCAGGAGGTAGTATCCAACATCGAGACAGTGCTTGATACCAACAGGGTGATTGCCGAGAAGAGCTCTATCATCAACGATATTGCCTACCAGACCAACATTCTGGCTCTTAACGCAGCCGTAGAGGCTGCCCGCGCCGGCGATTATGGCAAGGGATTTGCTGTGGTAGCCAGCGAGGTCCGCAAGTTGGCCGAGAATGCCAAGAAGTCTGCCGACGAGATTACAGAGATGTCGCAGAACGGACTCAAGAACTCTCTTGCCGCCAGCGAGGTGATGCAGGATACCCTGCCAAAGGTGGAGAACACCAGCATGCTGGTTCGCGAGATTGCCGCTGCAAGCGTGGAGCAGAATTCGGGTGCTAATCAGATCAACGAAGTTATTCAGAAACTTAACAGTGTGGTAGGTATCAATGCCGATTCGGCCGAGATGCTTGCCGAGGGTGCCGAGGATCTTGCTAATCAGGCCGAGAATCTCAAGGAGATTATCGACTTCTTCAAGGACTAATCCAAAATTAGGTTTTAATTTTTGTTTATTATAGTTTGTGAAAAAAGCCGGTGATATTTATTATCACCGGCTTTTTGATTTTTCTGATTATTTGAGACGCACGTCCGTGCGTCTCTACGGGCGTTGACTATTTTTTACGTTCAATTTCCTGAAGATTCTCCATCTTCTTGTTTTCGAGGAATTCGTTGATGCCGCAGAGGTGTTCCTTCACCTTCTGATGACCAAACTCGTAAACCTTTGTTACAAGTCCGTCGAGGAAGTCACGGTCGTGCGATACGCAGATCAGTGTGCCGTCAAATTCGAGGAGAGCCTGCTTGAGAACGTCCTTGGTCTTCAGGTCAAGGTGGTTGGTAGGCTCGTCGAGAATCAGGAAGTTGACAGGCTCAAGAAGGAGTTTCAGGAGTGCAAGTCTCTGACGCTCACCGCCTGAGAGTACCTTCACCTTCTTGTCGATAGCCTCGCCGCTAAACATGAACGCGCCGAGCATATCCTTGATCTTGGTCCTGATGTCGCCCTTTGCGATATCATCGATGGTCTGGAAAACGGTGACATTCTCGTCGAGCAATGATGCTGAGTTCTGAGCGAAATATCCAATCTGAACATTGTGGCCAAGCTGAAGCGATCCCTCGTATTCCACCTCGCCCATGATGCATTTCACCATTGTAGACTTACCCTCGCCGTTTCGTCCAACGAAGGCGACCTTCTCGCCGCGCTGGATTGTGAATGCCGCGTGGTCGAAGATTACACGGTCGTAAGTTTTCTTTACGTCGTTGCCGATTACGGGATACTGTCCCGAGCGTGGCGATGGTGGGAAACGGAGTTTCAGCCTTGATGTGTCCTCCTCGTCAACCTCGATAATCTGAAGCTTCTCAAGCATTTTTACACGGCTCTGAACCTGAAGAGTCTTCGAATATGTTCCCTTGAATCTCTCGATGAAATCCTTGGTTTCCTGAATCATCTTCTGCTGCTCCTCATACTGTTTCTGCTGCTGCTCGCGGCGCTCCTTTCGGAGTTCCAGGTAATGAGAATATGTGGCCTTGTAGTCATAGATACGGCCCATTGTAATCTCGATGGTGCGGTTGGTGATGGAATCCACAAAACGCTTGTCGTGAGAGATTAGGACCACGGCCTTTGCTGAATTCATAATGAAATCCTCAAGCCACTGGATAGATTCGATGTCGAGGTGGTTGGTAGGCTCGTCGAGCAGGAGAACGTCTGGGTTCTTCAAGAGCAGTTTTGCAAGCTCGATACGCATTCTCCAACCGCCCGAGAACTCAGAGGTCTGACGCTGGAAATCCGATCTCTCGAATCCGAGACCGAGAAGTGTCTTCTCGACGTCTTCCTCGAAATGAGTCATATCAATAGCATAGAACTTCTCGCTGAGAGAGCTGACTTTTTCGATGAGAGCCATGTAATCGTCGCTCTCATAGTCGGTGCGGGTCTCAAGCTCCTTGTTGATACGCTCAATCTCGGCCTCAGTCTCCTTGAGGTGCGAGAACGCCTGACAAGTCTCCTCGAAAACGGTTCTGCCGTCCTCAGTCATCAGATGCTGAGGCAGATAGGCTATTACGCTGTCCTTGGGGGCAGTCACCTGTCCGCGGTTGGGCTGACGCTCGCCAGCAAGAATCTTCAACAGCGTGGATTTGCCCGCGCCGTTTTTTCCCATAAGGGCTATTCTGTCCTTCTCGTTGATCTGGAAGGAAATATTCTGAAAAAGTACAGTGCCGCCAAACTCAACGGCAAGATTGTCAACTGATATCATTTATGTGGTTTT
>JAKSLV010000041.1 GCA_024401025.1 Bacteroidales bacterium | reverse complement strand
GCGTCTGCACAATGAACGGCCGTCCCGTAAAGAGCGACGTACTGCCAAAGGAGCTTCTCGATCTGATGGATTCGTGTGATAAACGTTAATACAAAAAGCCCGCAATTGATTTTGGTCAGTTGCGGGCTTTTGTTATATTCTATTTTTTTTGGGGGGGAGGTCTGAAGCTTACTTCTTTGCGCCCTCGGTAAGCAGTTCGGCCAGTTTCTTGTCCTTGAAATCGTGTTTCTTCTGATCCCAGAAACCGAAATCTGCATCGTAGCACCAAGTGGTCCAGGCCACGTCGAACTCGTCGAAAACAGAGAGCATATCCTTTGTCCAGGCGTATGCAAGGTCGCGGTCAACGGGCTCGAAAACGCCCCATTCGCCGCAGAAGAGCTGAAGACCGTAGCTCTTGGCCACCTCGATGGCATCCTTCATCTGCTCGTGGATTTTCTCACGGTTCCATTCGGTGGTGGTGTACTGCTCGATGAGCGGCTTTATGCTGTCGGGAGCGGCCTTGTAGTCGTCGGCAGATATCAGCACACCGGGATAGCTAACCTTGCCCTTGTATGGCCAGGTAGGAGTCCACCAGGCGCCGTAATGGGTGAGAATCATTGGATTGTAATAGTGGAACGAGAGGATGATGTTCTTATCGCCCTCGGGAACTTTCAGGAACTTGAAAGTCTCGTGGCCCTGCCAGCGGTTGCTTCCGATTACCAGTGTGCGGTTGGGCTCGCGCTCACGAAGTGCCTTGTGAACCTTTGCCACCAGCTGATTCCACTGCTCGTGCTCCTCGGCCACAGGCTCGTTCATAAACTCGTAAGCCACCCAGTCAACGTCGCGGTCTTTCAGTACATCAGAGAGCTGATACCACAGGTTTATGAGTCCCTGCTGCGCCACAGAATCGGTGAAGAGGGTGTTTGACGCGCCCTCGTTTACGGCGTTGAAATAGTGGGCGCGGATTATGTGGAGGTCCACAATGGTGCGGAGGTTGTACTTGCGGGCCCAGTCGAGAGCGTTGTTCAGCAGACCCCAAGCCTCAGGAATCTTGGTGCCGTTTTCGTCCCAGAGCTGCTCCTCGTCGATGGGGAGACGCACGTGGTCGAATCCCAGAGAGTCAAGACGGTAGAAATCGTCTTCCTGGATGTGGTTGCGGCGCTCATCGCCACGCTCCTTGCTCTGCGACAGCCAGTGGCTCACATTGGTGCCTCGCTTGATCTTGAAGCCGTTCTCCTGCGGTGCGCTGGCAGAGTTGTCGCCCTTGGGATTGCCGCCGCCGCACGATGTCATCATCACGGCCACGCCCATTACGAGGGCAATCTTTGCAAAAAGTCTTTTCATTTTTGGTAATTGGATTTAATTGTGGATATAAAAAAATCGTACAGAAAAATATTGATTACGAATTTATTGGATCCGTCGGGGAATACTTTCTGTACGATTTTGGTTTTATCTGTAACAAGTATTGATCTTTTACTTAGCGTAGTTTACAGCGCGGGTCTCGCGGATTACTGTAATCTTTATCTGACCAGGATATGTCATCTCGTCCTGAATCTTTCTTGCAATCTCGGCTGACAGAGTCTCGGTCTCCTGGTCGGTAACCTTGTCGGCGCCCACGATAACGCGGAGCTCGCGGCCGGCCTGGATGGCGTAAGTCTTGAGAACGCCAGGGTAGGAGAGAGCCAGCTCCTCAAGAGACTTCAGACGCTTGATGTAGCTTTCGGCAATCTCGCGGCGAGCGCCTGGACGTGCGCCCGAAATGGCGTCGCAAACCTGAACGATTGGAGCGATGAGCGATGTCATCTCTATCTCCTCGTGGTGGGCGCCGATGGCGTTGCAGATCTCGGGTTTCTCCTTGAACTTCTCGGCCAGCTTCATACCCACAATTGCGTGTGGCAGCTCTGGCTCGTCGTCAGGCACCTTGCCGATGTCGTGGAGAAGACCTGCGCGCTTGGCAGCCTTCACGTAGTTGGTGAGGCCCAGCTCCGAGGCCATCACGGCGCAGAGGTTGGCAGTCTCGCGTGAGTGCTGCAAAAGGTTCTGTCCGTATGACGAGCGGTACTTCATCTTGCCCACAAGGCGAACCAGCTCGGGGTGCAGGCCGTGGATACCAAGGTCGATGTAGGTACGCTTGCCCACCTCGGCAATCTCCTCCTCAAGCTGCTTTCTGGTCTTGGAAACCACCTCCTCGATTCTGGCAGGGTGGATACGTCCGTCGGCCACCAGCTGATGGATAGCCAGGCGAGCCACCTCGCGGCGTACTGGGTCAAAACCTGAAAGAACTATGGCCTCTGGGGTGTCGTCCACGATAATCTCGATACCTGTGGCGGCCTCCAGCGCGCGGATGTTTCTACCCTCGCGGCCGATGATGCGGCCCTTTATCTCGTCGTTGTCGATATTGAAAACTGTAACTGAATTCTCTATTGCTGTCTCGGCGCCTACACGCTGAATGGTCTGGAGCACGATCTTCTTGGCTTCTCTGGCGGCCTGAAGCTTTGCCTCCTCCATAATGTCGTTCTTCAGGCTTATTGCCTCGGTCTGGGCCTCGGCCTTCAGGGAATCGATAAGCTGCTGCTTGGCGTCGGCGGCTGATATGCCTGCGATGGCCTCAAGATTCTCGAGTGCGCGCTTGTTGAGGTTGTCGAGCTCCTTGTCCTTGGCCTCCACCTTCTCGAGCTGACGGTCGAGATTCTGCTTAAACTGGTCAACCTCCTGACGCTTAGAATCGAGTTCCTTCTGCTTTTTCTGAATCTCGTTTCTTGATTGATTTAGGCTCTGATCCTTCTGACGGATCTTCTGTTCCCACTGCTGGAGTCGGTTGTTTTTCTCGTTGGCGATTCGCTCGTTTTCCGACTTCATTTTGAGGGCCTCCTCGCGGGCCTCAAGGATTTTCTTCTGTTTGATGGCTTCGGCATCCGCTTCTGCGTTGTTCAAAATACGGCTAGCGGTTTTCTCGGTGGCCTTAATCTTGAGGAAATATCCTATGACAAAGCCTATAACGAGGGCCGCAACTCCGATGATGATGCCCATAATTGATTGTGTCATTGGTTTTTAAAGTGTAGTATTTAAATTTATACAAAATAAGCCCACACCACTTTCCGAAATAGTTGAGAACCCGTGTTGAAACATGGGCGGGAAATGCTTGACTGTTTTTAACTTCCAACGTCAGGGTGTTGCACCATATAGATGCAATAGAGCTGATTTACGGCGGTCCGTAGTATAAGGCCTGTTATACGCAGTCCAAATTCAAGTCCCTATTCTTTATTAATTGTAGAGTTCCAAACCTATTAAAGAAATGATGCGGGCAGAATTTCTTCTGTTATATGTAATAATTGTGTGATAGGCGCTATTACAAAGCTTGAGAATTCTGGATAAACTCGTCAATATCGTTCGACATAATCCTGAGCTCCGACATAAGCTCGCTGTCGTCGGCCTTGCTCTCGTTGTGCAGGAAGTTCTGCACCAGATCGATTACGGCATACGATAGGTATGTATAGTCGTTGCCACCCTGCAGTGCGTTCTTGTAGGTGATGATCCTTCCATTGATGAGCTCTGCAGCCTTGCGGAACCTCTCCTCGTCCTCCGAATTTACATTCATTGAGTAAGGATGGTTGTCTATATTTAATGTTATTCTTTGTTTACCCATTTGGTCTAGCTTTGTAGGATATATAATAATCTGTGTTATATATGTGTCTGCTTACACAAAAATTACTTGTTCAAGAGTGACATGCACTTCTCAATGTCCCGCACGAACCTATTGAGTTTAATTTTGGTGTTATGCACTTCCGATTTGGTCATAAGCGATAGAGCAGATTTCAGGTTGTCGTACAGAAACTGCAACTCCTTGTGCTCGGCTTCCTTCTCCTTGATAATCCTCTGGAGCTCGACATTCTTCTCCCTAAGCGAAGCGTTCTCGTCCTTCTCGCGCTTGCTGATGGTAAGGAGCTGAGATATCTTCTCTCTTAAGTCACTTATTAATATTTTCTTCTCGTCTGTCATTTTTCACCAAAATTATTTTTCACAAATGTAAACGTTTTATATTTTCTTTCCAAATTTTTCGTTATCTATTTTTGAAAAAAAATACAATTAATTGTAAATTAGCATTTTAAAGTTAAAGTATTTTCTAACTTGAATGATTTTACGTGATATTCTTTAAATATTCTTTCTTTTTGGAAACTTTTTTCAAGTTTTTTCGTTAAATTTGGTGCTGAGTTTGTGTATATTCAATTGTGCGTAACGCATTATTGCTATTATGCATAAATCATTAAGTATCAGTAGTTAACAACATTTAATAGAACTAAAGCCTTGAAGATTCTGACCATAGAGAACGACTTTATCTCGCGCAATTATTTGTGCGAGTTGTTTTCGCTATATGGTTACGATTCGATATCGGCGCGCAATGCCGCCGACGGGCTGGATTCTTTCCTCAGCGACAAGCCCGACCTCGTGGTGTGCAGCGTACTGCTTCCCGGAATGTCTGGCCTCGAATTCCTAAACCACATACGTTCAGTAGGTTACAACACTCCCGTGATAATGCTGGCATCCCACAGCAGCGAGCGCCTGGCTATCCAGAGCTTCAGGATGGGAGCCAACGATTTCCTTAAAAAGCCGGTTCAGGATTCACAGATAATCCCCATAGTGGAGCGTTTCGCCAATACAGCAGCATCAGACAAACAAACTCCCGAGAGATACGGCGATGTGCTGGAGGGCAAGGTGGTGTACACTTTCGATACCGAGATAGACGCACCTTATAATATTGTAAGGAGGCTGATATCCGAGATAAACCCCGAATTCTTCGACGAGGGAGGCATAGTGAACATAGAGCTGGGTCTTACAGAGCTGATAACCAACGCCATAGAACACGGCAACCTGAACATAACCTTCGAAGAGAAAACCCTGGCATCAGAAACCAACACCCTGATACAGCTGATGCAGAACAGGCTGATGGATGCGCGGTATCAGGGCCGACGTGTAACCGTAACCTACGAATACAACAACGACGAATGCCGATGGACCATAGCCGACGAGGGCGACGGTTTCGACGTTTCCATTGTGCCCGACCCCACAAAGGTGGAGAATCTGGAATCGCTGCACGGACGCGGAATATATTTCACAAGGTTTTTCTTCGACTCGCTGGAATATCTCGGCAACGGCAATACCTGCGTGGTGGTGAAGAAACGCGGTATTCTGATGTAACTTTACTTTTTGTAAGTTTTGGTATTCTTTATTTTTTTCTTTTTTTTATTTGGCTGATACTTCCCATATTAACGGAAAAATTGCCGCAGCCCCAAAAACTTAACTTTGCAGATTGGGATTTTTTCGCTAAATTGCATCCCGAAAATGATATTACCTCTTACTTTAGTATAAAACCATTATGACAGAATTTGTACATCTCCACGTGCACTCACATTACTCTATGCTGGATGGTATGAGCAAAGTACCAGACCTGGTGGACAAGTGCGTGAAAAACGGAATGCACGCAATGGCCCTCACCGACCACGGCTGCATGTTCGGCATCAAGGACCTGTGTGACTACGTTGGCAAATACAACGGTGGCCCCAAGAAGAAGATTGGCGAATGCAAGGAGGAGATAGAGAAAACAACCGACGAGGCCAAGCTGGCCGAATTGAACGAAAAGCTCGAGAAGCTTAAGGCTGAGGCTGAGGCTTTCATACCTTTCAAGCCCATCATCGGAACCGAGGCGTACTGCGCCCGGCGTACCCTCCACGACAAGGACAAGACCTATAAGGAAATAGACCCCGAGACCGGAAAGGAATACATCCCGGACCGCAACGGATGGCACCTTATATTATTGGCCAAAAACAAGACCGGCTATCAGAACCTCTGCAAGCTGGCCTCGCAGGCATACGTGGACGGTTTCTACGGAAAGCCACGTATCGACAAGATCATCCTTGAGAAATACCACGAGGGGCTAATCGTATGCTCGGCCTGTCTGGGCGGCGAGGTGCCCCAGAAAATCATTGGCGGCGACCTCAAAGGCGCCGAGGAGACAATTATGTGGTTCAAGGGTATCTTTGGCGACGACTATTATATAGAGCTTCAGCGCCACAAGACCGACAAACACAACGCCAGCACCGAGACCTTCGAGCGTCAGGAGCAGGTGAACCCAATACTTGTGGAGCTGGCCAGAAAGTGCGGCGTAAAGATCATCTGCACCAACGATGTCCACTTTGTGGAGGAGGAGCACGGCGAGGCCCACGAGCGTCTTGTGTGCCTATCCACCGGCGCCGACTACGACGACCCCAACCGCGCTATGATGTACACCAAGCAGGAGTGGCTGAAGACTCCCGACGAGATGGCGGCCATTTTCCCCGACTATCCCGAGGCCCTGGCAAATACCCTCGAGATTGCCGACAAGGTGGAGGTGTATTCCATCGACAGCGGCCCTATTATGCCTAAGTACGAGATTCCTGCGGATTTCGGCACCGAGGAGCAATACCGCGAGCGTTTCACCGACGAGGACCTCTTCAACGAGTTTACCCGCGACGAGAAGGGCAACGAGGTGATGGCCAGGGAAGACGCCGAAAAGAAGATAAAGAAGCTGGGCGGATACGAGAAGCTCTACCGTATAAAGCTTGAGGCCGACTATCTTAACAAGCTGGCCTGGGAAGGCGCGGCTATGCGCTACGGCGCCAAGCTTACCTGGGACTCCGAGAACAACCGCTACGAGGTGGACCTGGAGCAGAGGGCCAAGGATCAGATTATATTCGAGCTGCACGTTATGAAGACGATGGGTTTCCCCGGATACTTCCTTATCGTGCAGGACTACATACGCGCAGCGCGTCAGGAGCTTGGTATGTTTGTAGGTCCGGGCCGTGGATCTGCCGCCGGTTCGGTGGTGGCCTACTGCCTTAAGATTACTGATATCGACCCGCTTACATACGACCTTCTGTTTGAGCGATTCCTGAACCCTGACCGTATCTCTCTCCCTGATATTGACGTGGATTTCGAGGATACGGGCAAGATTATCGAATGGGTTACAAAGAAATACGGCGCCGAGAAGGTGGCCCGTATCATCACATACGGCACTATGGCCACAAAGTCGGCTCTTGCCGATGTGGCTCGTGTCCAGAAAGTTCCGCTTGAAGAGGTAAACCGTCTGAAGAAGCTGGTTCCAGACAAATTCGACGACGTGATAGACCCCGAGACCGGAAAGACCTTTGGATCGTCGGGCAAGAAACCGCCAAAGGTGAAGCTCAAGAACTGTTTCAAGTACATTCCAGAGCTTAAGGAGGCGCGATATTCCGACGACCAAAACATCAGCTCTATGTGCGAGTATGCCGAGCAGCTGGAGGACACCAACCGTCAGATAGGCATCCACGCCTGCGGTGTGATTATCGGTGCCGACGACCTCACCAACTTTGCCCCGATGTGTGTGGTAAAGGATAAGGAAACCGACCGCGACGTGCTTGTAACTCAATACGATGGACACGTTATCGAAAGCGTTGGTCTCATCAAGATGGACTTCCTGGGCCTCATTACGCTTACGCTCATCAAGACCACAATACAGAACGTCAAGAAGTCGAAGGGCATTGATGTTGATATCGACCATATTCCGCTCGACGACGAGCTTACATACAAACTTTTTGGAGAAGGACGAACAATCGGCGTGTTCCAGTTCGAAAGTCCCGGTATGCAGAAGTATCTCCGCGACCTTAAACCGACTGTAATCACCGACCTTATCGCGATGAACGCCCTCTACCGTCCGGGCCCAATCGGATACATCCCTACCTTCATCAACCGTAAGCACGGACGCGAGGAAATCAAGTACGACCTCCCCATCATGGAGAAGTACCTCGGCGACAGCTACGGCGTTACAGTATATCAGGAGCAGGTGATGCTCTTGAGCCGTCTGCTGGCCGGTTTCACCCGTGGACAGAGCGACTCGCTGCGTAAGGCGATGGGTAAGAAGATTTTCAAGATGCTGGAGGAGCTTAAGCCTAAGTTCATAGAAGGCGCAATGAAGAATCCCCACATCCGCGACGGCCTTAAGGAGGAGATGAACGACGACCAGCTTCGCCAGACTCTGGAGAAAATCTGGAAAGACTGGGAGGCTTTCGCGTCCTACGCGTTCAACAAGTCGCACGCCGCGTGCTACGCCTGGGTGGCATATCAGACCGGATACCTGAAGGCTCATTACCCTGCCGAGTATCTGGCAGCCAACCTCACCATAAGCAAGGACACCATCACCGAGGTCCAGAAGTTTATGGAGGAGTGCAAGGCTATGAAGATAGATGTAAAAGGCCCTGATGTAAACGAATCAGAGCTCAACTTCACCGTAGGCCACGACAACAGCATCCGCTTTGGTCTTGGCGGCATCAAGGGAGTAGGCGAGGGCGCTGTGGAGGCTATCATCAACGAGAGGGAGAAGAACGGACCATTCAAGGATCTGTTCGATTTTGCCGAGCGTGTAAACCTTTCGCAGGTAAACCGCCGAACCCTTGAGAATCTGGCACTTGCAGGCGCTTTCGACAGCATATCAGGCATCAATAGATCTCAATTCCTGGAGCCATCGGCCGGCGACCCAAATATGTCGTTTGTGGAGGCTCTCAGCAAATATGGACAGAAGATTCAGCAGGGTGCGGCACAGGTTCAGAACTCGCTTTTCGGCGACACCGTAAAGGTGGAGATCAAGCGTCCGGCCCCAACTCCCTGCGAGGAGTGGAGCGACCTCGTGCGTCTCAACAAGGAGAAGGAGCTTGTGGGAATGTACCTATCGGCTCATCCGCTTGACGGATACCGCCTGGAGATAGAGAACTACTGCAACACCAAACTCTCTGAGCTTGAGAACCTTCAGGAGATAAACGGACGCGAGGTAAAGTGTGCCGGAATCATCACCGCAGTGGAGGAGCGCACCGGCAAGACCGGAAAACCATTCGGTTTTGTTACCGTGGAGGATTTCGACGGACAGTATAGGTTTGCCTTCTTCGGCAAAAACTACCTCGACTACAAGAAATTCTTCACCGTGGGCTGGGCAGTGCTCATCAAGGGCAAGACCGCTCCAAGCTGGAAAGATCCCGAGGCACTTGATTTCAACATCACCAGTATGGACCTTCTCAGCGATATGAAGGACAAGATGCTCTCCAAGATAACGCTGAACCTGCCCATCAACGACCTTAGCCCGCGCCTCATGAAGGTGATAAAGAGCCTTGGCGAGCGCAAGGGCGATCAGCTTCTGGAATTCACGTTCACCGATCCCAACACCAAGATTCAGGTGAAGATGCATTCGAGGAGCCATCGCGTAAAGATCGACAGCGACTTCATCAAGGAGCTGAAGGAGGAGAATATCGAATACAAGATTCAATAGTCAACTCCGTGACAGAAGCATAGTTACATAAGATTATTTATATTAAAACACCAATTATGTATAGACACCCAGTAATAGCATTATCGCTGTCGGCGCTCTGTCTGGCCTCGTGCGGAGGCAACGGCAGTGGTAACGGCATCAGCACTGCCGAGCGCATCAAGGCCGACCAGGTGGGATACCAGGTAGGCAGCGCAAAGATTGCCATTGTTCCCGATTCCACCGACGAGGATTTCGAGATCACAACCATTGACGGCAACATTGTATTCAAGGGCAAAACCTCTGATGCCGCGCTCTGGGATTGCAGCAACACCAAGGTGAAGACTGCCGATTTCAGCAGCTTCAACACCGAGGGCATATATATAATAAGGTGCAAGGGCGCCGCCGACTCGTATCCGTTCGCCATCGGAAACGGCATCTACGGACAGCTGAGCCGCGACGCGCTAAAGACGTATTACTATGCACGTTCGGCTATGGAGATCACATCCGAGTTTGGCGGCAAGTATGCCCGTCCTGCGGCTCATCCTGATACTGCCGTTATCATACACGAGAGCGCCGCGGGCCCCAAGCGCAAGGCCGGCGACATCATCAGCAGTCCTCTGGGATGGTACGATGCAGGTGATTACAACAAGTACACCGTAAACTCGGCCATCTCTGTTTGGGAGCTGCTGCATGCAGTGGAACTTTATCCAGAGTATGCCAAAAACCTGAAAACCAACATCCCTGAGAGTGGCAATGATATTCCCGACATCGTGGACGAGCTGCTCTACAACCTCCGCTGGATGATTACCATGCAGGACCCCGACGACGGCGGTGTTTACCACAAGCTTACCTCGCTGGGATTCTCCGATATGGTGATGCCTCACGAGGACCTCGCCGACCGCTACGTGGTGGGCAAGTCGATAACCGCGTCGCTGGATCTGGCAGCCACCTGCGCCAAGGCCTACAGAGTTTTGCAGCCGTATCAGGCCTCGCTTCCCGGATTGCGCGACACGCTTATGAATGTGGCAAAAAGCGCTTGGGAGGGGTCTATGAAGAATCCTGAAGCTATCTTCACCAAGAATCGCGAGGGAGTGTTCACGGGCCAGTACAACGACGACAAGGTTCGCGACGAGTTTACCTGGGCTGCGCTGGAGATGTTTGCCTCCACCGAGAATCAGGACTACCTTAAGGCCATCAGCCAGAGCGACTTCCAGTTCTCGGCTCCGTCTTGGGACAGCTGCTCCATTATGGGCATAGCGTCCATACTAAATATCAGCGGCATCAGCGACAAGATGGATCCCGAGTTGTATGGATTCATAAAGAGCGGCCTCCTGAAGCTTGCCGAGTCATATCTGGGCCACTACACATCGTCGCCATACAAGACATCGCTGCGCGTGTTCCCCTGGGGCAGCAATTCGGAGTGCGCCAATGAGGGTATTGTGCTGCTTACCGCCTACCGCGCCACCGGCGACAGGGCCTACCTGGAGGCAGCTCAGGGCAACCTCCACTACATACTTGGCCGCAATCCTCTGGACTACTGCTATGTAACAGGTTTCGGATCCAACTCTATCCGCAATCCCCACGACCGCAGGTCGGTGGCCGACGGCATTCAGAAGCCAGTGCCGGGTCTGCTCTGCGGAGGTCCGTTCGCGTTTGCCCACGGCGACGTGCCCGACTCGCTCTACCTGCACACCGAGCCCGCTATGCGCTACGTGGACGATTACCGCAGCTACAGCACCAACGAGATTGCAATCAACTGGAACTCGGCCCTCGTATTGCTCTCATTTGCAATCGACAACGAGCAGTCACTATAATGCATTGCGATATCCACACACATAATCCAAATCCCCGCATCCCGAGCCTCATAGATGTATCGGGGTGCGAGGATTTTGCTTTTTTCCGGGCTGAGGCTTACTTCTCATACGGAATACATCCGCAGAGCGTTGCCGACGATGGGAGTCTTGCCCTGAGGCTGGATTTTATGCGTCAGGCCGCCAGCAGCCATCTTATACACGCCATTGGAGAATGTGGTCTCGACAAGTTTGCGCCATGCAGCAGAGAGGCAGGCATCAGGGCTTTCCGGATGCAGGTGGACATTGCGGCCGAGTATCAGCTCCCCATTGTGGTGCATTGCGTAAGGCTTTATTCCGACGTTGTAAGCGTGCTGAAAGACAGCAAGTTTGCCCTTCCGGTAATTTTACATTCCTACAACGGCAACCAGCAGACCACCGCGCAGCTGCTTAGGCTAGAGAACGTGTATTTCTCGTTTTGCCAGCTGAAAAACCAGACCGGACTCAAGAGCATCCCTATGATACCAACAACCCGGATACTGCTGGAGAGCGACACCGAGGAATCCCCCGATTTTGCGGAATCATTAACAGCAGTTTCAGCACTAAAAAATATGTGCGCAAAAGAGCTGGAAGATATAATTTTCTATAATTTTGTTAAAATAATTGGTGGGTAAATGTTTTTGAATTAAATTTGCAACTGAAAACTGATTATTTATTATTAGACAGCAATGAAAAAATTATCACTAATATTTCTATTGTTCTTCATCAGCCTGGAATCGATGGGTCAGATGGAGAATAACGTTGCTGTTTATGATAGCCTCAGGAGCATCTGCGACACCATTAAAGACCCCAAGCATCAGGAAAAAGTATATTACGAGATGTGCATGAGCGCCAGCAGCGCCGATTTTGTGTTCCTGTATGCCATGAAACTGCTGAACCTTTCCAGAAAAACAGACGACCTATATTTCCAGGGAGTGGCCAACAGCCTGATAGCCTGGGTGTATTCGGCTCAGAACGTGATGGACAAATCGGTGGATTACATCATGGAATCCATAAAATGCTATCAGGAATGTGATTCTACACGGCAGCTGATAATGGCCTACAATCAGCTGGGAAGCACTTACGCAAATATGAACAACATCGATGCCGCGCTGGAGACTTTCCGCCTGTCGCTGAAGCTTGCCAAGGAGGCCGGGCATCACGACCTGGAGCGTACAGCCAGCAACTGCATAGGTTTCGTATATGTGGAAATGAAGCTTTTCCGTTTCGCAATGGACTATCTGATAGACCTGAAGCCCGATCTGAGCACATCGCACGGATACGACCTCTGGGCCAATTCGCAGATAGGTCTGATACAGGCAAACCTGAGCCTCTATCAGGACGGCGACGGTTTTCCGCGTCTGGATGCCGCCTACAAGATTGCAAAATCGCTGAACGAGGATTCGCTCCGAAACATAAACCCAATCACATATCTAAATTACACCCTTGTGGCGCCTCAGGTATATATAGAAAGGTCGCGACTGAAAAACCAGCGCATAAACCTCGACACAGCCGAGCAGATAATGCGCCGAGGCATAATCTATGCTTCAAGCAAGAGCATAGATGTGTTTGAGTCTCAGCACAAACTCATCCAGTGCCTTATCTTCATGGAGAAGAAATACTACGACCTGCTGCCGCCGCTTATTCAGGAGCTGGACACCACGTTGCAGAAGGAGGGAAAGAGCGAGCTGCTCGACATCATGTACAATTATTACAAGTTTAAGCGCGACTATCCCAAGATACTTGATGTAATGGAGCTGAAATCCAAGATTTTCAACAACAAGTACCGCATCGACTTTGCCATGAGGAACGAGAACTCGGTGGCCGTGGAGGGCTACAGGGAGCAGATGAACATCATTGCCGAGCACGAGATGGTGCAGATACGCCAGCAGGAATACGAGCGCAGGCTTTTCACGTATGCCAAGGCAATAATTCTGGTGCTGCTGATTTTCGTGATTATCGTGGCCGTAAACTTCATAATCAACAACCGGCAGATGCGTAAGGTGAACTCAATAATGATGGGGCACAACCTGAAGCTGAAGGAAACCACCGACGAGCTCACGAAGGCTCAGGCCGAGTATCAGAACCAATGTTCCGAAATTCTGGAACAGACCCAGGTGCTTAACGAGCAGCGTGTTGACCTGAAGATGATGAACCGTTACCTAAACCGCGGAATGGAATCGGCCAAGCTGATGCAGAGGGCCGTGGTGCCGTCGCCGCAATCGGTGGAGAATATCGTGGGAGAGAGTTTCGTGTTCTGGAGGCCGCTGGATTCGGTATCAGGCGATTTCTACTGGACAGCCCAGCGTGGCAGGCGCCGATTCCTGATTGTGGCCGACTGCACGGGTCACGGTGTGCCGGGCGCGCTGCTGAGCATATTGGGATCGTCGATCCTGAACTCGCTGCTGCCTCAGATCTACAATATCGACGCATCGCAGATTCTGGAGCTCTACAAGGCCAAGTTCAAGGAGACCATCTGCAAGAACACCAGCATCGACGACGGTATGGACCTTGCCCTGATAGTGTTTGAGGGCGGCAACCGCATTCAGTATGCCGGCGCCAACCGTCCCCTGATGCTGGTGAGGAACGGCGAGCTGACCGAATACAAGGCCGACAGGATCTGCATCGGCAACAATTTCTACAAGGAGCACCTTAGATTCACCAATTACGAGATCACGACCGAGAAGGGCGATATGCTCTACGCATTCAGCGACGGCCTCACCGACCAGTTTGGCGGAATAGAGGGGCGTCAGAAATTCAGCATCAGGACTATGAAAAAACTCCTCTGCGAGATAAGCCACCTGCCTATGGAATCGCAGAAAAAGCAGATAGGCAACGCCATCGACAATTGGAGGAAATCCAACAATCCCGACGGCGAAATGTATCCGCAGATAGACGACGAGCTGGTAATCGGCGTCAGGGTAGGGTAGAGGGGGCTTAGTTGTTGTAGCGGGTCTTGTCGGTAAGGGCTATCACCCAGTAGTAGTTGCCCTTAGTTTTGGCGGGATAGAGCGCGAAACCAATCTTCCTGAAGTTTATGGAAACATCGTTGCGTGCCAGCAATGCGTCGGCCCAGAAGGCTTTCTCTATTATCTCCCTTACGGCGCGCTTGCCGTTTAGCGGTCCCTGCTGCTCGTATATTATGAATTCTACAAATCTGCATCCTTCCGACTGCTGAACCTTGCGTATGATGCTTTCGATTTTTTCCTCAGGAATCTCGTAGGGGCCGTGTTTCTTGGCCTCGAGTATGATCTTTCCGCAATACTGCCTAAGCGACTGGCTCTGCGACAGGTTTCTAAGTTTTTTTGTGGCCACAATCTCTATGCCCAGACTTGCCGCCTGCTCGGGATTGCTCCTTATGTAGTTGATGTCCAGAAACGCGTTTCTTATGGCGTCTTTGGGCAGCTCCTTCTGGGCAAATGATTGCAGCGATATCAATAGCGAAATTAGTAATACGGATATATAAACTATATTATTTCTCATTTTGTATCATTACTTAATCACCTTGAGCTTGAAATCGTTGGCGAATTTCTCCTGAGCCTGGTTGAGTTTCTTGCCTGCCTCCTTCAGCTTGCTGTCCATATCCTTGTAGGTGTTTTCCCATTCGATGCGGAGGTCGGGTGTAAACTCGTTTTCGGGGCGCTTGTAGATGCTTATAAGCATTGGCAGCGATTCCTCCACAAAGATGTCGTAGGTGCTTGCGTAGTCGAGCACGGCGTCCCTGAGCTCCTCGCATCCGCCCGGAGTCTCTATGGCATTTAGCTCGTGCTTTGTATATTGCAGCTGGCTGATAAGGTCGTTGTAGGCGGCGTCCATCTTGCTGCCCACGTATGTATCAAACGATTCCAGCATCTTGTCGTATTTTATCACCAGCTCCTTCTGCTGAGTCATCACGATGTCGTTGTACTGTGCTGCCCTCTTGGGTGTTGTGGTGCTGCAAGCCGAAAGCATCAGGGCTCCCAGCATTGCCATCATAAAACCAGAATTTCTCATAATAATCTATTGTTTTTTAGCTATTTTGCTGTATGCTTTGTTTACTTTGGCGTTGGCCTCGGAGATTTTTTTCTCGGCCTGCTTGGCGTAGTTGTCCCACTCGTTGCGGTTGCTCTCGGTGAATTCCACCTCCGAAATCTTGTAGAGCCTTACCTGCTCGGTACATTCCTTCTGCGCCAGCTGCGCCATCACGTTTATCTTTTCGCGGAGAGCCTTTTCCAGCTCCTTGTTGTCGCCCTGCAGGTCGTCGAGTCTTTTGGCGGCCTCTGATACGTACGTTTTTAGTCCGTCCAGCGCCGCGTCCATGGCCGATGGCACGTAGCTCTCGAAAGAGTAGGTGAGTACCTGATACGCGCTGTCGATGTCGTGGTTTATCTTCATGGCGCTGTCGATCTGCTGCTGAATTTTCTCCGGGCCTGGCTTGCACGCCGACAGGCACAATAGGCCGGCTGCAAGCGTCATAATTGCTTTTCTGTACATCATTTTGCGTAGTTTTTTGATTTTTTGCCGATGGCAAAGGTATGCTTTTTTTGCAAAATATGCAAAATATGCACACTATATTTGGCATTTCTTTTTGGCTGTGAATAATAATTGTATCAAAAACACTATTTATAAATTGTTAATTTTGTGATACTTATACTTAATTAAAAAAAAACTTGCAGAATTACGAAAAAAAAGTGCTTAATTATTAGGGAGTTTCAAATAATGATTGTATTTTTACACTCAAAATCATACATAAAATTTTTAACTCCAATAACATAATGAAATACACACAATTTAAATTAATGTTAAGCGGATGCTTGATGGGCGGCGCCCTGATGATGGCATCTTGCGGCGGCTCTCAGCAGCCTCAGGACAACAACCAGAAATGCGATGCTGGCGTTTGCGAGAAGACAATGGCAGCCTTTGTGGACACCATCGACGTAAAGCAGACCGTAAACGGCGTTGACACCGTATACGCAGGCAAGATCACCGGCCTTAAGTGCATGCACAACAGCAAGGGCACCAAGGTGGCCATCACCAACTTCGGCGGCCGTATCCAGAGCATCAAGATCGTGGACAAGAACGGCGTGGAGCAGGATGTGGTTCTCGGTTTCGACAGCGTAAAGGACTACGAGCATATTCCATCTGACTTTGGCGCATCTATCGGACGCTACGCCAACCGCCTCAACCAGGGCAAGATAACAATCGACGGCAAGGAAATCCAGCTCGACAAGAACAACTTCGGCCACTGTCTGCACGGCGGTTTCAGGGGCTGGCAGTATATGGTATACGATTTTGTGGAGGCCGAGTGCAACGACAATACCGTTACCCTCCAGTACAACTCTCCCGATGGCGAGAGAAACTTCCCTGGCAACGTTGTAGCCAAGGTTAAGTTTACCCTCGACGAGGACAACGCCATCTCTATCGACTACACAGCCACCACCGACAAGGAGACTGTAATCAATATGACAAACCACTCATACTTCAACCTGAACGGCGATCCCGACAAGGACGTTACCAACTGTCACCTCTATGTAAACGCCGACAAGTTTACTCCAGTGGACAATACTTATATGCCTACCGGCGAGCTTGCTTCTGTTGAAGGCACTCCATTCGACTGCCGCACAATGGCTGAGATTGGCAACCGCGTAAACATGCAGGAGCAGAACGAGCAGATCAAGTTCGGCAACGGCTACGACCACAACTGGTGTCTCAACACATACAAGGACGGCAAGGGCGATGTTAACACTATCGCAGCCTCGCTCTACTCTCCACTTACCGGCATCCAGGTAGACGTATACACCAACGAGCCTGGTATCCAGTGCTACTCGGGCAACTTCCTTGATGGCAAGGTAAAGGGCAAGGGCGGCAAGGTATACAACATGCACGCCGGTTTCTGTCTCGAGACTCAGAAGTATCCTAATACTCCAAATGTTGCAGAGTGGCCTTCTGCCAAGCTTATGCCAGGCGAGACCTACCACTCATACTGCAAGTTTGCATTCAGCGTAAAGAAATAATTTTACTTTATACTTAATCACTAAAACACAATTTTAAATAAATGAGCAGTATAAGCGAAGCTTTAGCTAACAACGGCTTTTCCGGCTGGGACTATGGTGTGTTTATTCTCTACATCATCATCCTTGTTGGTATGGGTATTTTCCTCAGCCGTGGCAAGAAAGGCGAGGAGAAGTCCTCAAAGGACTACTTCCTTGCAGGTAACACATTGACTTGGTGGGCAGTAGGTGCGTCACTTATCGCCGCCAACATCTCAGCAGAGCAGTTTATCGGTATGTCCGGTTCTGCTTTCGCATCAGGTATCGCACAGGCAGCCTACGAGCTTATGGCAGCAGCCACATTGATCGTAGTGGGCAAGTTCCTGTTGCCATTGATGATCGAGAAGAAGATTTTCACAATCCCACAGTTCCTCCGCGAGAGATACAACTCGGGCGTAGGTTTGGCCTTCTCTATCCTCTGGCTCTTCCTCTATGTATTTGTAAACCTTACATCTGTGGCCTGGCTCGGTGCTTTGGCTATCCAGCAGATTCTTGGTCTTCCTACCGACCACATCATCGAGATTTTCGGTATGCAGGTTGACCAGGTTCGCTTGGTAATCATCCTTGCATTGTTCCTCATCGCAGGTATCTACTCTATCTACGGAGGTCTCGCCTCAGTGGCCTGGACCGACGTTATGCAGGTTACCTTCCTCGTAGGTGGTGGTCTTATCACAGCTTACTTTGCTCTCGACGTTATCGGTCAGGAGGTTTGGGGCTGCAGCGCCATGGAGGCTCTCGGCAACATCTATTCATGGTGTGTGGATCAGCCTGGCGACAAGCACTTCAACCTTATCGTTACACGTAACGAGGAGCTCTATCCAGTAATCAATGGTGTGGTGGATGCAGCCGGCAACACTGTACAGAAGGAGGACCCATTCTTCACCAATCCTGGTCTCGTACTTGTATTCGGTGCTCTTTGGTTGACCAACCTCGGATACTGGGGCTTCAACCAGTACATCATCCAGAAGGGTCTTGCTGCCAAGTCGTTGGCTGAGGCTAAGAAGGGTATGGTATTCGCCGCCGTTCTCAAGATCCTCATCCCATTCATCGTATGTATCCCTGGTGTTTGCGCCTTCTACATCTACAATGCCAAGACAGGCGACGGTCAGTCGGTACTCGATATGCTTATCGCCAAGGGTCAGATTGCAGCCGACAGCTCAATTGGCCGTTCTGACGACGCTTATCCTTACTTGATCAGAAACTTTACTCCAAAGGTTATCAAGGGTCTCTCGTTTGCAGCGTTGGCAGCAGCCGTAATTTCTTCACTGGCTTCTATGTTCAACTCTACATCCACCCTGTTCACAATGGATATCTACAAGCAGTTCTTCAACAAGAACGCTTCTGATTCCAAGCTCGTTAAGGTAGGCCGTATCACATCTATCGTAGCCCTCTTGACAGCCCTTCTCGCAGTTTACCCATTGATGGGCGGTATCGACCAGGCATTCCAGTTTATCCAGGAGTACTCGGCATTCGTATACCCAGGTGTGGTAGTAATCTTCGGTCTGGGTCTGCTCTGGAAGCGAGCATCAGGCACAGCTGCCATTGCAGCCGCTATCGGTACATTCGCATTCTCTATCCTCTTCAAGTTCGCTATTCCTGATATGCCATTCCTGGTACGTTCAGGCGTAGTATTCATCTGCCTTGTAGTAATGTTCGTAATCCTCTCTCTCAACAGCAAGAAGGATGAGCGCGAGGCTGCTACAGAGCTCTCAGCAGAGGATGTAAAGACTCAGCTCTTCTGGAGCAAGATCATGTTCATCGTGGCCGGTATATCAGCCGCCTTGTTCGTGGCTTCTTTCTTCAGCCAGACACTCCACATCTACGGTATGGAAGGTGCCATGGCATTCTTTGCCGCCATCACCGGAACTATCGGATATTACCTCCGTTCCAACGCCCTCGACAAGTATCAGGACAAGAAACTCGTTGCTATCGACCTCGCTATCTTTAGAACCGACAAGGTATTCAACATTGGCGCTGCCGTTGTAATTGCCTTGCTCGTAATTCTTTACTTAGCTCTCTGGTAGTTTTTATATTGAACGTAGATATTGCAGCTTCAAGCGGATCTGCTTGGGATTTCATCAGCCGTGCAGGTCCGCTATATCTGCAATCTACGTTCTTTTTTTAATTATTTATCGAGAATGAGTTTTTACGAGAATCATCCCAAATTTTATATCTCTACCGACTGTATAATATTCGGCTATTTCAACAATTTTCTCCACGTGCTGATACGGCCCCGAGACATGCAGCCCTGCAAGGGTCAGCTATCGCTTATGGGTGGCTTTGTAGATGACGACGAGAGCGTTGACCACGCCGCATCGCGCATTGTAAGCGAGCTTACAGGATTGCAGGATTTCTACATCCAGCAGGTAGGCGCCTTCGGCAATGTGGACCGCGACCCCGGCGAGCGTGTGGTTTCCATAAGCTACTACGTGCTGATAAAGGCCAGCGAATACAACGACGATATGCGCAAGAAGTACAACGCATCGTGGGTGAGAATCGACGAACTTCCACAATTATATGGCGACCACAACGCAATGGTGGAGAAGGCCCACAAGATTCTTCAAGAAAAACTCTCGTGGGATCCTATAGCTTTCTATCTCTTGCCAAATTCTTTTACACTTACGCAGCTTCAGGTTCTGTATGAGAAAATTTACGGAGCCGACCTCGACAAGAGAAATTTCAGGAAGAAACTTACAGAAGAAAACCACATTGTAACCACCGGCGAGATCGACAAGACCACTTCTAAAAGAGGTGCCAATCTATTCAGGTTCGATTTCGAGGGTTACAACAACGACAAGATATTTAAACTTTAAAAATCAATTCTAAAGATATGCTAGAAGAATTAAAAGAAAAAGTATTTAAGGCTAACCTCGACCTCGTAAAGCAGGGCCTGGTTATCTTTACCTGGGGAAATGTTTCGGGTATCGACCGCGAGAAGGGACTCGTGGTTATCAAACCTTCGGGCGTTGACTACGACTCTATGAAGGCTTCTGATATGGTGGTAGTTGACCTCAACACCGGCAAGGTAGTGGAGGGCGACCTCAACCCATCGTCAGACACCCCAACCCACCTCGTGCTCTACAGGGCATTCCCAAACATCAAGGGTGTGGTTCACACTCACTCTACCTACGCCACAGCATTCGCTCAGGCAGGTCAGGACATTCCAAACATCGGCACCACACACGCCGACTACTTCTACAAGGCTATCCCTTGCACCCGCGATATGACAAAGGA
>JAKSLV010000040.1 GCA_024401025.1 Bacteroidales bacterium | reverse complement strand
TACCGCACAATCCCTCGTATTCTGGATCAAGAGAAATGTCGTTCAGATTGTTGAGTGCCGAGAATATCGACATTTGCGAGAATTTGGTGATTCCGGTGATGAATACGAAACGGAGCTTGGGGTCAAGCCCTTTTATTGGCGAGAAGAGGTTGTTCATTGTGGTACGCACCTGATTTTGTTTCTCGTCGTTGTCTATCACGTTTAGCATCAGGGCATCGTATTCGTCAATTATTATCACAACTTGTTTGCCGGTTTTCTCGTAGGCGGCCTCTACTATGTTTCTGAGACGTAGATTGTATGCTAATGGATTTTGTGGAGATGGTACATTGTATTTAGTCTCGTATTGTTTCAGCATATCACCGATAGTCTCGTTCATAATTTCATAGTTGCCGCTCTTGTCGCCGCTGAAGTCAAGGTGTATCACCGGATACTCCACCCATTCGGTCTCCAACTTCTCCATGGCGAGACCTTTGAACAGATCTTTCCTGCCCTCGAAATAGCTCTTCAAAGTGCTGCACAACAGCGACTTTCCGAATCTTCGTGGCCTTGATAGGAAGATATAATGATACTGAACCAAATTGTAAATCAATTCAGTCTTATCTACATAGACACGGTTTTCTGTTATCAGTTTCTCGAATGTCTGTGTTCCTATGGAATATCTGCGCACTGCCATTTTTGATTTTCGATTTTTGATTTTCGATTTTTGATTTTCGATTCGATTTTTGATTGTGCAAATATAATCAATCTCTTGAAGATTTGCAAGGATTTGTTTTTTTTCTGTTTTCAGACGTGGCGGGGCCGCGTCTTGGCAATTTTTTTTCTTAACATTTTTTTACAAAATATTTGCTATTAGAAAAATTATTCCTATATTTGCCGATAAATGTATTAAAGACTTTTTTTGCAATTTTAACTAAAACTAAAATTCTTATGAAACGCTTTTTTATGGCGGCCCTTGCAATGGGCTTGCTTTTGTCGTCGTGCAACAAGAACGGCGATGATGTTATAGATTATCAGAAACATGAGCAGGAACAGGAGCAGAATCAGAACCAAAACTCATCGGTGGATTACGAGCCGGCTCCCCAGCCTCAGAACAAGAAAGACCATTACGGAAATCCGCTTCAGATGCCCGCAATGCCCAAGAAGGTGGACGGGCTTCCTGCCAAGCAGGGCAAGCTCCCAAACTATCACCAGGAGGGCAAATGGCTTGTGGATGAGAGCGGCCGCCATGTGGTGATGCACGGATGTTACCAGACCCAGGTGCCATGGATGACCGGCAACGCCTATGATTCCGGCGATGGATACAATTACAAGAACGCCGTGGCATGGAGCGGCGAGAATCTCCAGGCCGTGCTCTCGCATGGATGGGAGCTCGATTATGTCCGCCTCCATTTCGATACCTACTGGTTCCTGAACCGCGACAATGTGGACCACAGCAAGGAGGGCTACAAGTATTTCAACGAGAATCTTTTCAACGAGGTGCTCAACAATCTCTTTGTGCCAGTAATGAAGCAGTGCAACGATATGGGCCTGCGCTGCGTTATCCAGTGCGGATACGTGGCCGAGGAGGTGCTGGAGCTTGGCGACGGTCTACACCGCACCATTGCAAAGATCTGGGACATCATGAGCTCGCATCCATACATTGCCAACAACACCGACATCATGTTCGAGCTCATAAACGAGCCTGTATCTATGATGTGCGCCGATGGATCTGTAAGCAGCCAGAGCGATGCCGCCGAGAAAGCCCTCACCGAATATATGCAGAACCTCATCAACCATATCCGCGTAAACTCTCAGCAGAATATGATTTGGGTGCCCGGCACCACATGGCAGCAGCACTATGCCGGTTTCAAGAAATACCCCATCCAGGACCACAACTACGGTTTTGCGGCCCACTGCTATCCGGGCTGGTATGGGTCTGATGCCATCGAGGCAACATCAGAATACGGCCAGGGATCGTACGGCGGCGGATATGAGAGCTTCAACACCGGATTCTCCAACGAGCTGGGCGTGGCTTCCAGCATGGCTCCGGTTATCATTACCGAGATGGACTGGGCCCACAAGGGCTACGACCACTCATGGGGCAAATCCATAACCGGCGAGGCTGGCGGCGAGGGCTTCGGCGCCAACTTCAAGTATCTTGTGGACAGGTGCGGAAACGTAAGCTTCAATGTGTTTACATGGCCTACCCTGCTGGCCACATACGATGTTAGCAAGGCCCCGGTTATCAGGGAGAAGCCTCAGAAGGGTGATGACAACGGTTTTCTTTACGATCCTGAGGCTTGCAACCTCCAGTGCTACGGCTGGTACAGCATGTACCGACAGGGCAAGCAGTGTCCCGACAAGGTTTCCGAGATAAAGCTTGGCGGTGTGTACGGCGACGCCTTCACCCTGGAAAACAAGAGGTTCGTTATTGTAAACGCCTTCGACGACAAGAGGATAATATATCCGCTGCAGAACGGTTTCGAGATAGCATCAGCCAACCCAAACATCGTAAAGGTGGACGGACAGAACCTGATACCTATGGAATCGGGCACCACCACCATCACGGTGAAGGCCTGCGGACTTACCCGCACATACAAGGTTACTGCCAAGGAGTTCGAGCTGGATTGGACAGCTCTGGACCCCAACATCTGGCAGCAGGGTTCGTGGAATCCTGATACCAGGACCCTTACAACAGGCACATACGGTTTTGCCGGATGGAAATTCAACAATCCGCTCGACCTCTCGCAGTACAGCACTGTAACATGCATACTGGACGGAGATAAAACCGATCCTTCGGTAAACGTGGAGTTCCACATCTACGACGGCGCTCAGGGCGATGGCCTCGTGAAGGTTTCCAAGGGCAGCAAGAATGTCGACGGCGATTACGAGCTTACACTCACGATATCCAAGGGCACCAAAAAGGACAACGGCCAGGAGCTGGATCCGTCCCACATCTCCACTATCGGATTCTGGAGCAATGGTGGCAAGGACATCGTGATAAAGGACATTTATTGGAAATAATAACATTTTTTTTAGGATAAAACTTATACATTTTTTTTACAAAACAAAACTAAAACTTTTATGAACAAACTTATAATCAGCGCACTGGCCGCAAGCCTTCTGCTTGCGTCGTGCGGCAAGGAGAGCGATCCTATTCAGGACGAGATTCAGCCGGGCACCGAGCAGCCCGACACTCAGACTCCAGACGACGCTCAGGACACGGACAACGAGCCTGAGAACGACAAGGACAAGGAGCCCGAGAAACAGCCCGAGCCTACCGGCCCAAAGGACCACTACGGCAAGCTTATCCAAATGCCAGAGATGCCCGAGAAGGACGAGAGTCTGCCTCAGCTTCAGGGTAAACTCCCTGTATGGAAGTCAGACGGAAGATGGCTCGTAGACGAGAGCGGAAACCACATCAACATCCACGGTTTCTGGCAGACTCAGAGCCCATACTTCAACGGCTACAAGTGGGGCAACGACTACAACTATCAGAACTCACTTAACTGGAACGCCAACCAGATAGACGAGATTCTGGCCAAGGGCTGGCAGATGGATTTCATCCGCATCCATTTCGACACCTACTGGATGATGAAGCGCAACAGGCCATATCCGCTCAAGGGCGAGCCATACGAGTATTTCGACGAGAAGGTCTTCAAGCAGGCTCTCGACAATCTCTACGTTCCTCTCGTAAAGCACTGCATCGACAGAGGTCTCCACGTGGTTATTCATCCCGGTTTTGTGGGTCCTGATGCCATCGAGATGGGCGACGGCCTCCACCGCGTTTTGGCCAAGGTTTGGGATATGGTAAGCTCTCACCCCGACCTCGCCAACAATACCGACGTTATGTTCGAGCTCCTCAACGAGCCTGTGCACATCATTGACGCCCGCGGCATCAACGGCGCCGGCGACGATTCGCACGACAAGGCCCTTACCGCCTACATGCAGAACCTCATCGACCACATCCGTGTAAACTCTCAGCAGAACATGCTCTGGGTGCCTGGCACAAGCTGGCAGCAGCATTATGCAGGATACGCCAAATACAAGATCGAGGACCACAATTTCGGATTCTCGGTACACTGCTATCCGGGCTGGTATGGCTCTGATGCTTTGGAGGCTACTCCAGAATACGGTCAGGGTTCGTACGGCGGAGGCTTCGAGAGTTTCCGCAAGGGCTGGGACAAGGAAATCTCCGTGGCCAGCAAGATAGCTCCCGTAATGGTTACCGAGATGGACTGGGCTCCCAAGGGCTACGAGCTCTCATGGGGTAAATCGCTCACCGGCGAGGCAGGAGGTCCTGGCTTTGGCGCCAACTTCAAGTACCTGGCCGACCGCACCGAAAACTGCAGCTACATCTTCTTTACCGCTCCCGAGCATCTGGCAGTATTCGATTGGAACCTGGCGCCCATCGTCACCAACAATCCAGCCTTCCACGACGAGTATCACTTTCTCTACGATCCTGAGGCTTGCAACATACAGATCTACGGCTGGTATCAGTGCTACAGAAACGGCCGCATGTATCCCGACGATGTTACCAGCATAAAGCTTGGCGGCGTTATGAACGATTCGTTTATCCTGGACGGCAAGATGACCGCCATCGTAAACGCCATAGATTCCAAGAAGGTGATTTATCCATTGCAGGACGGCTACACCGTAACATCCGACAACGAGTCGGTGGTAATGGTGGATGGCATCAGCCTGATACCTAAGAACGAGGGCTCTGCCGCCATCACCATCTCGGCCTGCGGACTTACACGCCAGTACACCGTTACTGTAAAGAAGTTTGAGCTAGATTGGGCCCACCTTAATCCAAACATCTACGCCAACGGCGTATGGAACGCCTCTACACGCACCCTGGTTACAGGTCAGTGGGGATTTGGCGGCTGGCGACTCGAGAAGCCTCTCGACCTTACACCATTCAGCAAGATTGTATGCGTATTGGGCAAGGATACCGAAGCCGGCAGCGGTGCATCGTTCCGCCTCTTCGACGCCGGATATTGGGAGGGTGCCGTAGAGAGCAACATCTCCAGCAAGACCAACGAGGATGGTGATTACGTTCTCGAGATTCCTATCACCGACAATATGAGGAAGGCCGATGGCAAGCCTTTCAACGCCGAGTCGGTAAGCATCATGGGTATCTGGAGCAACGGCAGCAAGAAGATCGTTATCAAGGATATCTACTGGGAATAGCATCCCGAATCAATTCTGATAATATATGAAAAAAGCCACGGCATTTGTGATAATTGCCGTGGCTTTTTTCCGTTTATGGAAGTTTGTGTGTGTTACATCTTTTTGTAGATCAGGTCGCCGAGGTCCAGGGTGCAGCAGTGTCGCCATTTTTTGTGTTTCGTAATGGCCACGCCCACCACCTTGTACTGACTGCCCAGCAGGCACTTGCGGTGATGGAGGCTGGTGATGCCGTCGTCTATCAGCAGCTGTATGCAGATGTCGATGGCGTTCTGGTATCCGGCGCTCACGCTCTCGGCCCTTTGCCGGCCCTTGTATCCCTTTTTCTCCATCCTGTCGAAAGGTCCGGTTCCGTTGCTGGAATAGTGGCCGTAGAAGTTGTTTTTGTCCATATCGGCGCAGTGGCTGGCGCACACCTCGCAAAGTATTCCGTCGGGTTTCAGCATCGGCAGATTCTGCACCTTGGCTATGTCGGTGTAGAGCGATTTTATGTATTGGCTGGTCTTGCCCTTCAGGTAAGGCTTCAGGATTGTCTCGGCAAACTTCTTGCCGTTTAGTCTGGCCAGGTTGCAGTAGAAAATCAGTTTCTTCTCCTCGTCGCTCAGGTTGGTGAAAGCCGCTGTGTTGGCCATTATGCGCTCGTCGGCGCTGAAGCTCTTGGCCAGCGGATCGTGGTTGTCGGCCGCATTGTCGCGGTTGTTGTCAACACGGTCGTTGTTGCGGTCGTTGTTGTTTACGCGGTCGTTGTTGTTGCGGTCATTGTTGTTGATGCGGTCGTTGCTGTTGCTTATTCCGAGGGCTTCGGCTATGCGTTCCAGTTTCTGCTGTTTTCGGTTTCTGCTCTGGCCCCACGCCGCAGATTGTGTCATGGTGGAAAACGCCACCACGGCCACCAGTGTCCAAATTAAATGTCTCATAAATCAAAAGTTTCATATCTTGTGTTATTGTTATTGAATTCTTATGCCTACCATTGTAATGTCGTCCACCTGCTTGGCGCCCTGCATCCAGTTTTCCATCAGAGCGGCTATGTTCTGTTTCTGAAGCTCGCATGGCAGATGGTGGTTTTGCTCTATGAACTCTGTAATGCGTCGGCTCATGAACTTCTTCTTGTCGCAGTTCATCTGGCTGGCAATTCCGTCGGTCATCATGTACAGCATGTCGCCCTTCTGGAGCTCGGTGGTCTGGGTTCCGAATTCCCTCTTGTCGTTTATGTGTCGTCCCACGGGCATGCGGTCGCCCTTCAGGCGTATCAGATCGCCCTCCCTGGCAATGTATAGGTTCTGATACGCGCCTCCAAACTTAAGGATGCGGGTCTGGCTGTCGAAGGTTATTATGCTCATGTCCATTCCGTCGGCGGTAGAGAATTGCTCCTCTATTCCGTTTATGGTTACCTGCATGGCCTCCTCCTCGTTTGACAGTGCCTGCTTTACGTATTGGCGCATCATGCAAAGTGCCGTGCCGGGGTCCAGCTCTCCGCTGGTGTTCCTTATGATATCCTGCAGTGCCGACATTCCCAGCATGCTAAGGAAACCTCCGGGCACGCCGTGTCCCGTGCAGTCGGCCACCACGAAGATGTTTTTGTTGCCGCTTTGGGCCACGTAGTAGAAATCGCCGCTCACTATGTCTTTGGGCATGTAGTATATAAAGGCGTCGGGAAACAGCTTCTGCACGGTGTCCTTGCTGGGCAGTGCGGCGTGCTGTATGTGCCGGGCGTACCTGATGCTTTGGTAAATTATGGAGTTGGCTTTCTCTAGGTCCTGATACTGCTTGTTGATGGTTCCGTTCTGCTTCAGTATCTCGGCCTTTTGCTTGTTTAGCTCCTCGTTCTGCACGTGCAGCATTTTCAGCGTGTGTTTCTTGGCCCTCAGGGTTCTGAAAATTATCACTATGGCGGCCACCACGGTAAGTATGAAGAATGTGGCCAGCCATAGCAGTGTGCGCTGACGGCTTATCTTCTCGTCGCGTATGGCGTATTGGCTGTCGCGCTCCTCGTTCAGCTTGCTTATCTTCTTGTTGCTTTCGGCGTCGGCGTTAAACTGGGCGTTCTGCTTTATGGTGTTGTCGTTCATGTATTTGGCCCTGAATCTGTCGTACGACAGAAAGTCCTGCACGGCCTGCTTGTAGTTGCCCATTGCGGCGGCGTAGGCGGCGGCGTTTCGGTAGGTGTCCATCATGGAGTTTGGCCACAGGGTGTCGCGCACCATGTATTTCAGGGTGTCGGTAATCTCAAGCGCCCGCCTCAGGTTTCCGCGCACGTATTCTATCTCCGATTGTATTATCCATGATCTTATGATGAACTCGTCGTCCTGGATTTCTGATACGCACTTCAGGAACTGGCTGTTGTTGTCGTTGGCCTCCTCTATGCATTTCTTGGAGTCGGCATCAGGCTTCTGACTATGGTATAGGGCTATCTGAGCCTTGCACATGTAGTATGTGCCCATCATCTGGGCCCTGTCGAAATCGTCGGCATCGCTTGGCAGGTATAGCGGCACCATCTCGCAGTCGCGCTGGGCGTTTTCCAGAATGCTCAGTATCGGAGCCACCGAGCTTGATTTGTCGGTAAGGTCGTAGTTTTTGGAGGCCTCGTTCAGGTGAACCATTGCCAGCGATGCGTAGTCGTTTGCCATGCTGAGGCTGTCGTGCGATAGCGAGTCCACCAGCTTTGCCTTCCTGATGTTTTCGTATGCCGATGCGTACAGCATCAGGTTTGCGCAGTTGTTGCCCATGTCGCGGTATATTCGGGATATCAGCATTGTGTCCTGCTGTTTTTCGGCAATGGTGAGGGCCTGCTGATACAGCCTTATTGATTCTTGATAGTCTTCGGTGATGCTTATCACGCCGGCCAGGTTGTACAGAGATTTCAGGGCTTGTTTCGTGTTGTTGGTGCTGGTGGCCAGGTTGTATTGCCGGGTGTAGTATTCCAGGGCCATGTCGATGTTGTTTAGGTAGTATTCCGACCACGCCATGAAATTGTAGGCCTCTATCATCGATGTGGTGTCGTGGTGCGCTGCCGAGTATTCCAGCAGCTTCTGGGCCATCTCCAGCCTCTCGCCGGGATCGTTGGCGTTGCGTATCAGGTCCAGATACGCCTCCGACGAATCCTGCTGCGCCATTATTCCGGTGCTAGTTGCCAATAATATTAATATGCTGACTATCAAATGTTTCATTTGTGCAAAACTTCTCAAATTTCATTATTCAAAAGTATAAAATATTATTAATATTACAAATATGTGTATGTTTTTTTCGTAATAATTATTAGTTTTGCAGAATTATTCATCTACCTACTCACAGCTATGGATTTCAAGTTAGTATCGGAATACCAGCCCACGGGCGATCAGCCCGAGGCCATCCGCCAGCTCACCGAGGGTGTGCTGCGCAACGACAAGTATCAGATCCTCAAGGGAGTAACGGGCTCTGGAAAAACATTCACCATTGCCAACGTTATCAAAAACCTAAACAGGCCTGTGCTTGTGCTTAGCCACAACAAGACTCTGGCGGCTCAGCTTTATGGCGAGTTCAAGGCTTTCTTCCCCGAGAATGCCGTGGAGTATTTTGTGTCGTATTACGACTACTATCAGCCTGAGGCTTTTATCCCAACCACCAACACCTACATCGAGAAAGACCTCTCCATCAACGACGAGATAGAGAAGCTGAGGATGTCGGCGGCCACTGCATTGCTCTCCGGCCGCAAGGACATTGTGGTGGTATCGTCGGTAAGCTGTCTGTACGGTATTGGAAACCCCGAGGATTTCCACTGCAACATCATCCATTTCAGGAAGGGCGACACCATTGGCCTCACCAAGCTGCTGCGCAACCTCTCCGAGAGCCTCTATTCCAGAAACGAGATAGAGTTTAAGCGCGGAAACTTCCGTGTAAAGGGCGATACCGTGGATGTGTTTGTGGCCTACGACGATTTTGCCTACCGCATCCGTTTCTGGGACGACGAGGTGGACCAGATCATCAAGTTTGATCCCGTTACCAACGCCACCATCGATACTCCCGACGAGTGCGTGATATATCCGGCCAAAAACTTCATCACCACGCCCGACCGCCTGCAGGTCGCCATGAACCAGATCCGCATCGACCTCGGGCTTCAGGTACAGTATTTCCAGGACGAGGGCAAGCCTCTGGAGGCCAAGCGCATAGAGGACCGCGTAAACAACGATCTGGAGATGATGCAGGAGCTGGGACACTGCTCGGGCATCGAGAACTATTCGAGGTATTTCGACGGTAGGAGTCCGGGCAGCCGACCTTTCTGCCTGCTGGACTATTTCCCCGACGATTTCCTTCTGGTGGTGGACGAGAGCCACGTTACCCTGGGGCAGATACACGCTATGTTTGGAGGCGACCGCAGCCGCAAGATGAATCTTGTGGAGTATGGGTTCCGCCTGCCTGCCGCCCTCGACAACCGTCCGCTCAAGTTCACCGAGTTTGAGGAGCTCACCCACCAGACAATATACCTTTCGGCCACTCCCGCCGACTACGAGCTGGAGAAGTGCGGAGGCGTTATCGTGGAGCAGATGATACGCCCCACGGGTCTGCTGGATCCGCCCATCGACGTGCGCCCCACGGTCAACCAGATCGACGACCTCATGAACGAGATTCAGCAGGTAATACAGCGCGACGAGCGTGTGATGGTTACCACCCTCACCAAGCGCATGGCCGAGGAGCTCACCAAGTATCTGGACCGTATGGACATCCGCGCCAAGTACATCCACAGCGATGTGGACACACTGGAGCGCATAGAGATAATGGACGGCCTCAGGAAAGGCACTTTCGACGTGTTGGTGGGCGTAAACCTCCTGAGGGAGGGCCTCGACGTGCCTGAGGTGTCGCTGGTGGCAATACTGGATGCCGACAAGGAGGGATTCCTGCGCAGCGCCAGATCGCTTACCCAGACCGCCGGACGCGCCGCCCGCAACGTGAACGGACGAGTGATAATGTATGCCGACGTGATGACCGACTCCATGCAGGACACCATCAACGAGACCAACCGCCACCGCAGCATACAGATGCAGTACAATCAGGACCACGGCATCACGCCGCGTCAGGTGCGCAAAACCACCACCATACAGATTGGAAAGGCCGACGACGGCAGGGAGCCTGCCAAGTTTGCCCCCGAGGATTTCGCCACCACGCGCAAGGCCGCCGAGAGCGAGACCCGTTTCTACAGCAAGCGCGATCTGGAGCGCCTTATCCGCGAAACACGTCAGGAGATGGAGCGCGCCGCCAAGAAACTGGATTTCGTAAACGCCGCCCAGCTGCGCGACAAGATGTTCGAGTATCAGAAGGCACTCGACGAGCGAAATTAGCTGCTTTTTTTGTGGTAAATTATTTGTATTATAGTAAAATAATTTTTACATTTGCGGCGAGTTTCAATTTTTTTTCAAGAACCAACAACCAACTTAACTATACTTTAAAAAAATGGGACGCAGAAAATTAGAGGAATATGTATCGCCTGTCGACAAGGTGCGCAACATGTGGCACGACGACAGGTTCCGCATGTTTATGTTTCTGACTCTGATGTTTACGGCTTTCCTGATGCTGATAGGCTTCATAAGCTATCTGGCATACTGGAAAGAGGATCAGAGCGTGTTCGACCTGGGTTTCTGGAGTTACATTTTCCGTACCGACATTCAGGTTCAGAACTGGGGAAGCAAATGGGGCGCCGTTCTGGCGCACGTGTTCATGCACTATCTTTTTGGCGTGTCGGCGTTTGTCATCATCTTCATAACGCTGATAACCGCGTTCCGGTTCATCAACTATGAGCCCATTCCATACGGCCCGGCTGTAAAACATTCGGGTATATGGATGCTGTGGCTGTGTCTTCTGCTGGGCTTCATCAGCGATGGCGACAGCTTCCCATACGGCGGCGTGCTGGGCTATCACGCATCGTTCTGGCTTGTTACCGTGGTGGGCAACGTGGGCACCATATTGTTCATCATTATTTTGGCTGCCCTGATACTGATGTTCAGTATCGAGAACTCGCTGCCGTGGATGAAGATATTTTTCCACAACCTGAAGAAATACCGCAACCTGAAGACCGCCTTCGAGAATGCCAACACATTCACCCAGAGTCTGCCAAGCTCCAAGGACAAGGAGCAGCAGCCTTCCCAGCGCCGCAAGTACAGGAAAGAGAGCGATCCCGACGATGACGACGACTACGGCAACGTGGATTTCGGCGACGACGATTCGGGCGATTCTTCCGACAGCGCGTCATCGCTCAACAGTGCCGTTAACACTCCCGGAGCCAAGTCTGATACCGGAAAGAGCATAGGATCGTTCTTCAAGGACATCTTCAAGGGCAAGGACTATGTGGGCAAGGAGCAGAAGATCAACTTTGACGAGCCGGCATCAGACCCCAAGAGTCAGCGCGACCCATTCGGCGATCCGTTCCCCGACAGAAAGACCCGCAACAACGGCCCCGAGGTTATCCAGGAGAAGTTTGTGATAGGCGGCAGCGGTGATGTGCAGGAAACTGAAGCCTCAGGCCAAGACGACCTTGTGGACTTCGAGGTGGAGCACGCATCAGGATCCGACGACGACATACAGGCGCCCGACCCCAACCAGCAGCCGGTGGAGATTCTGCCCGGCACCGACAACTCCAACCCTCAGCCCCTGGGCGGCGACCAGATGGCAATGGAGGTGGAGATAAGCCACGAGGTGAGGGCCGACGACATATCCAACCTGCCTCCGTACGACCCTACGGCCGACCTCCACAACTACACCCTGCCCCCGGTATCGCTGCTGAGGGTGGGCGGCGAGAAATCCTCGGTATCTAACGCCGAGCTCACCGAGAACAAGACCACCATCGTGAATGTGCTGAAGGATTTCAAGATAAAGATTACTAAGATTTCGGCCAGGATAGGCCCCACAGTAACCCTTTACGAGATTACTCCGGCTCCGGGAATAAAGATTTCCAAGATTCAGAACCTGGAGAAAGACATCATGATGAACATCAAGGCCAAGGGTATCCGTATCATTGCGCCTATACCGGGTCGCGGCACAGTGGGTATAGAGGTGCCTAACAAGACTCCCGAGACTGTTACGATGGAATCGCTGGTGTCGTCGGCCAAGTATCAGAACACCGAATACGAGCTTCCGCTCATGATAGGAAAAACCGTGAGCAGCGAGGCATACATGATAGACCTCGTGAAGTGTCCGCACATGCTGGTGGCCGGTGCCACTGGTCAGGGTAAGTCGGTGGGATTGAACGCCATTATTGCCTCGATTCTTTATAAGAAGCATCCGGCCCAGGTGAAGTTTGTGCTGGTGGACCCCAAGAAGGTGGAGCTTACCCTCTACAAGAGGATAGAGAAGCATTTTCTGGCCAAGCTGCCCAACAGCGACGACGCCATAATCACCGAGGTGGACCAGGTGAAGGCCACGCTTAACTCCCTTACCGTGGAGATGACCAACCGCTACGACCTCCTGAAGGAGGCCGAATGCCGTAATATAAAGGAATACAACGCCAAGTTTGTGGCAAGGCGCCTGAATCCCGAGCGCGGCCACAAGTTTCTGCCATACATCGTGGTGGTGATAGACGAGTTTGCCGACCTTATCATGACCGCGGGCAAGGATGTGGAGAAGCCTCTGGCGCGTCTGGCCCAGCTGGCCCGTGCCATCGGCATACATTTGATAGTGGCCACTCAGCGTCCTGATGTAAAGGTTATTACGGGTACCATAAAGGCCAACTTCCCTGTGCGTATTGCCTTCAGGGTGATGTCGCAGATAGACTCGCGCACCATTCTGGACCAGAGCGGCGCCGAGAACCTTATCGGCCGAGGCGATATGCTGATAAACACCGGCAGCGAGATCACGCGTCTTCAGTGTGCCTTTATTGATACTCCCGAGCTGGAGGACATCACGCAGTATATTGCGTCGCAGCAGGGCTATGTTACCACCTACGAGCTTCCTGAGCCTGATATCGAGGCCGGAGAGGCCGGCGAGGAGGTGGACCTCAGCCGCAGGGACAGCCTCTTTGAGGAGGCGGCCCGCATTGTGGTTACCACACAGCAGGGCAGCACATCGATGCTTCAGCGCAAGCTGGAGATCGGCTACAACCGCGCCGGACGCATCATGGACCAACTGGAGGCTGCCGGCATAGTGGGCCCCAACGAGGGTAGCAAGGCCCGCGCCGTAAACATCGACAACGAGTATGCGCTGGAGCAGTTCATCAACAATCTGGACCGAAGCCTCTAACGTTATTTAACATTTGGTGTTTTTCAGCCGGACCGGTATTTGCCATCTATAGTGATGAAAACATTAATCTAAAAAACATACGAATATGAAATTAAGAAACTTTTTGGCAGCCGCTTTGATGATGGGCGCGCTTGCAATGCCAGCGATGGCACAGGACGATTCTCACGACCCCAAGGCCAAGGTAGTGCTCGACAAGGTGACCACCATCACCAAGGGCTACGACAACCTCCGCGCATCGTTTGACTGGACTCTCGAGAACAAGGCCGAGAAAACCAAGGACACCAAGAGCGGACACATGTTCCTGAAGGGTGCCAAATACAAGATGATGCTGGCCGGCATGGAGATGTTCAGCGACGGCACCACAATGTGGACATATTCCAAGGGCGACAACGAGATCACCATATCAGAGATCGACGACAGCGACGAGAGCATCGTAAGCAATCCAGCCAAGATCTTCAGCCTCTACGAGAAAGGCTTCAAGTACGCCATGAAGGGCGAGGAGCAGCGCAACGTGAAGGCCAAGGGCGCCGACGGCAAGGTGGCCACCGTAAAGAAGAACTGCTACGTGATCGACCTGTATCCCGAGAGCCCAAAGGGCAAGGAGTTCCACACAATAGAGCTGCTTGTGGACAAATCCACCAACCTTATCCTGAGCATCGACATCAAGTTCAAGAACGGAAGCGACCAGATTATCGAGATTACCGAGTACAAGAGCAACACCAACATGCCTGATGCCTTGTTCACATACGATCCCAGCAAGTATCCCGGCGCCGAGGTTAACGATATGAGATAGTGGCTTTTGTGATTTGTGGTTTGGTGCAACAGGCTGATTATTAATGTTTTGATGATTGGATGCGTGCATACGTATCTGACAACCAAACATTAAAGAAAAAAAAGTTTGAAAAAAGATGAAAAAAAGTGCTAAAAATTTTTCTGTATCAATGGAAAAACACTTATCTTTGCACCAAAATTAATAAATCAATAAAAATCAGAATATAAAAAATATATTTAGCAATGACAAAAGCAGATATCGTAAACGAAATTTCCAGAAACACTGGAATCGAGAAGGTTACTGTACAGAAAGCAGTAGAGGCCTTTATGGACACTATCAAGGATTCATTGGTAGCTGAGAAGAACGTATACTTGCGCGGTTTTGGCAGCTTCGTAATCAAGAAGAGAGCTCAGAAGACAGCCCGCAACATCTCCAAGAACACAACTATCGTGATCCCTGAGCACAACATTCCTGCTTTCAAGCCTAGCAAGGTTTTCGTTAGCGAGGTAAAGAAGGAGAACAAGAAGTAATATCTTGCTGATGTTTGCCCCGGCGCACAGCCTGGGTATTAGGATGTATTAACATTATTTTTTAACCATAAAATTTTAACAAAAATGCCAAGCGGAAAGAAAAGAAAACGTCATAAAATGGCTACACACAAGCGCAAAAAGCGTTTGCGTAAGGACAGACATAAGAAGAAATAGTGTTTCTTCCTTTTAGGTCCATGAAAAAATAAAGAAGAGTCCCGGATTTGTCCGGCGGCTCTTTTTTACTTTTTCGCTTACCACATTTTATGATTTCACGCAAATCTCTGTACGATAGAGAACAACCAAAACTTGAAAAATCGTGAGCAACAACGAACAACAAGTGACTAATGATTTAGTTATCAATGCTACAGAGTCGGAAATTATACTGGCGTTGCTTGAGGACAAGCAGCTGGTAGAGATACACAAGGAGAAGAGGAACAAGCGCTTTTGCGTGGGCGACATCTACCTGGGAAAGGTAAAGAAGATCATGCCCGCCCTCAACGCCGCTTTTGTGGATGTAGGCTTCGACAAGGACGCCTTCCTCCATTATCAGGATTTGGGCCCGCAGTTTGCGTCGTTGCACAAATACACGCAGATAGCCATCGACAATCCCAAAAACTGCAAGCCTCTTCAGGCTATTAATCTACAGCCCGAGATCAACAAAAAGGGCAAAATCACTGAGCAACTCTCATCGGGTCAGAGAGTGGTTGTTCAGATCAGCAAGGAACCAATCAATACCAAGGGACCAAGGCTTACATCCGAGATATCGATAGCCGGACGCAATCTGGTGCTGCTTCCTTTCTGCGACAAGGTTTCGGTATCGCAGAAGATCAAGCAGAAAGAGGAGAGGGAGCGCCTGCGTCAGCTTATACAGTCGATTAAGCCCAAGAACTACGGCATTATCGTTAGGACAGAGGCCCAGAACCGCCGAGTGTCGGTGCTGGATGCCGAGATAAAGTCGCTGGTGGAAAGATGGGAGTCTGCCTGCAAGAGTCTTGCAAAGAGCGTTCCCCCGGTTTTGCTGGCCGGCGAGATGGATGCCACATCCACTCTGCTGCGCGACACGCTAAACAACTCGTTCAACAGCGTTATTGTTAACGATCCCGCTATATATCACGAAGCTAAGACATTTATTGGCAGCATTGCCCCTGAGAAGGAAAAAATTGTAAAACTTGATACCGACAAGGTCTCCGTTTTCGACCGATATTTCAATATCAACAAGCAGATAAAGCTTGCTTTCGGAAAGACCGTCACTTTCAAGAATGGTGCCTACCTTATAATGGAGCACACCGAAGCACTCTTTGTGATAGACGTTAACAGCGGCAACAGGGCCAATAATGCCGATCAGGAGTCGAATGCGCTGGAGGTTAATCTGGCGGCCGCCGACGAGATTGCACGTCAGCTGAGGCTCAGGGATATTGGAGGCATTATAGTGGTGGATTTTATTGACCTTCATAAAAACGAGAACAAGAAGGCACTCTACGACAAGATGCGCGCCGCCATGGCCAACGATAAGACCAAACACAACATTCTGCCTCTCAGCAAATTCTGCCTGATGCAGATTACGCGTCAGAGAGTAAGGCCGGAGATGAATATGAAGACTCAGGAAACATGCCCCTGCTGCGGAGGTACCGGGCAGATTACTTCTACCATCGTTTTGGCCGACGAGATCGAGGACAATATTCGCAACATCCTCGACGAGAACAATGTAAAGAAGCTGGTTCTTAAGGTAAACCCGATTGTGGCTGCTTATCTGACTAAGGGAATTCTGTCGATTCGTCTTAAATGGATTTTGAAATACAAAGTCATGATAAAAATTCATGCCGACTCTGAATGTGGCTTGATTAATTTCTCCATTTTCGATTCGGACGGTGTTCATCTAAATAACTACTAATATTCTTTAGTTTTTAAGATATTATTAGGACGGCGTGTTAATCTTCGGGATAACACGCCGTTTTTTTTTGTTAACAATTTCTTAATACACTTTATTTTGTGTCATCTATTTTTTTATCTTTATTGCACATTACAAACATATAAAAACTACAATGATTATGAATAAACGTAACTTATTGAGAGCTTCGTTCTTATCAGCGCTGATGTGTGTATCTTTATCATACACCAGCTGCGGGGATGATGAAGCCGTGCCTGAAAACGAGCCTCAGGAACCTATCGACAACGTTGGCAATCCCGACGACGATCAGAAGCTGCCAGAGTCAGCCTATGTGAAAATTGGCGAGATAGTCGATTATGTGAACTCCTCTGCCGACGATACAGTAACCGTAAATGTAGATCCTGTTGGCTACGATCACTTGTTGGTAAGGCTGGAACTGGCCAAAATATCAGACAAGAAGGTGAAACTTGTAATCCCCGATGGTGTAAGGGATTTGGGAATTGATCTTGGGGACGAGCGTTTTCGTGTTACCAAGGATTATCCCTATCCGCCCGAAGATAATTCTTTGGTAAGCGTGGTGATTCCTGAGAGTGTCACAAAGATAGGTACTAGAGCATTCAATAGTTGCAATGGCCTTACAAGCTTCAATATTCCTGAGGGTATTACAGAGATAGGTGACAACGCCTTCTCTGATTGCTCTGGCCTAACCCGCGTAACAATACCCGGAAGTGTTAAAAAGATTGCACATCAGGCCTTCTCTCGCAACTACAGTCTTACCAGCATTACAATCTCCGAGGGCGTCAAAGAGATTGGCGCAGCGGCCTTCGCATATAGTCTAAGCCTAACCAGCATATCAATTCCTGAGGGTGTTTCACGAATTGAGTCGAGTGCCTTCGAGGGATGCTCAGAACTTGTCAGTATCACACTGCCGGCGAGTCTTTCGAGGATTGAAGATCATGCCTTCTTCGGATGCAAAAAACTTGCCAGCATCACAATCCCACAAGGAGTTGCCGAAATTAAATCGTTGACTTTCGCTGATTGCCGCAGTCTTGCTGATGTCACAATCTCCGAAGGAGTTGTCAGTATTAATAAAGCGGCTTTCTCTGGATGCAACAGTCTTGTCAGCATCACCCTCCCGGAGAGTGTTACTGAGGTAGGATCGTCTTATACTTTCAATACCTCCGATGGTTCCGATACTCAAATGTATAGTGCGTTCATCGAATGCGATAACCTAGAAACCATCTACTGCTCACAGTCTCTCTATGACAAGTATCACGAGGTATTATATCCTCAGATGGTTGTTAAAAAGTAGAGACGCAACCTTGCCACGTCTCAAAACAATATACGAACAACGCCCCGGCAGAAGATGCAAAAATCAAGCATTCCGCCGGGGCGTTTTTGTTGTTTCTTTTTGCATTTCTCAAAAATCTTTCCTACCTTTACCCTCCGAAAAATGACAAATATTTATTTACTTTATTTTAAAATTTGAAAAATGAAAATACAGATCGAATACGTTAAGGGCACTCCGTCCAAGGAGGACCTCATGGCTCTTAAGGCCCATATTGAGAAGAAGAAGATAAAGGACCTCAAGAAGGTGGAGGCGGCCACCATTAAGCCCAAGAAGGGCGAGATGGGAGCGGGGCTGATACCTGCGCTCACAGGTCTTATCGGTTCGGCCACCGAGCCGCTCACCACTCTCTGCATGACTCTTGTGGAGTGGGTGAAGCTGAAGCGCAGCGACATCCGTATCATAGGTGCCAGCGGCGCAGAGATCTGCATATCAGGCAAGCTGAAGGAGAAAGACCTCACCGACGCCCTCGAGAAGTTCTACGCTCAGGAAAAGACCAACGTGAAAACCGGAGCCAAGCGTGGAGGAGCTCCTAAGCCTCCGGCACCTCCTGCCGACGGCGACAAGAAATAGTAAAATTAATCATAGATAAATGAACAAGAAGAAACTCGCGATCATAACTCTCGGATGCAGCAAAAACCTCGTGGACAGCGAGGACATAGCCACCCGTGTGTATCGCAAATATGATGTTACCTTCCAGGATACCGACCAGGCCGACGTGGTGATTCTGAACACCTGCGGTTTTATCCTCGATGCCAAGGAGGAGAGCATCAACGCCATCATAGAATACGCCAACCTCAAGAACGAGGGCAAGATAGGACAGCTTTTTGTTTTCGGATGCCTAAGTCAGAGATACAAGAAGGACCTGGAGGGCGAGATTCCCGAGGTGGACAAGTTTTTCGGCGTGGACAGCCTGAGCGAGATTCTAGATGTGCTCGACTGTCAGGATATGAAAAACTCTGTGGTACAGGAGCCTAGGATAATATCCACCCCCAAGCACACCGCCTACATCAAGATAGCCGAGGGCTGCAACCGCATGTGCGCCTTCTGTGCCATCCCGTACATCCGTGGCCGCTACATCAGCCGCCCCATGGAGGATATCGTGGCCGAGGTGGAGAGGCTGGCTGATGCTGGCACACGCGAGTTCAACATCATAGCGCAGGACCTCAGCTACTACGGCAAGGACCTCTACGGCGAGTTCCGCCTGCCCGAGCTTGTGGAGAAGATGGCCGCCATCGACAAGGTTCACTGGATACGCCTCCACTACACATATCCCAACAATTTCCCGTTGCGCACTCTCGACATCATGCGCGACAATCCCAAGGTGTGCAAGTATCTCGACATCCCGCTCCAGCACATCAACGACAATGTGCTCGCCAAGATGAAGCGCGGACATACCAAGGCTGAGACTCTGGCCCTGCTGGAAAAATTCCGCAAGGAGATTCCCGGCATCGCCCTCAGAACTAGCATTCTGGTGGGTTTTCCGGGCGAGACCGACAAGGCTTTCGACGAGCTGGTGGAGTTTGTGAAATCGGCCCGTTTCGACCGTCTGGGCGTGTTCCCATACAGCGAGGAGGAGGGCACATATTCGGCCCAGAACTACAAGGACCGCATATCCAAGAAGAAGAAACAGGAGCGCGCCGACTATATCATGAAGATTCAGCAGAAAATCTCCCTGGAGCTCAATGTGGCCAAGATAGGCAAGGAGTTCGAGGTGCTCATCGACAGGGAGGAGGGCGAATACTTCGTTGGCCGCACTCAGTACGATTCTCCCGACGTGGATTGCGAGGTTCTCATCAAGAAATCTGATGCACCGGAAATAAAAGTTGGAAAATTTTTTATGGTGAAAGTTACTGATGCTGAGGAGTTTGATTTATATGCAGTGCCAGTGAATTAAAATGAACAAAATGAACAGCGATGAATTCATGTTTCTGTCGTAAATTTGCAATAGAAAATATTGATAGCAACTATTAGGTATAATACATTGTTTTTTAATTTTTTTCATTTGCAAGTCTTTTTATAATCAGTTTTTTTAGTTGACAGAAAACAATCTGAATTCATTGTAATTTAACTCTATTGAAAAGGCCCGGTTGATTTGCCGGGCCTTTATTTTTTATTCCTCGTCCTGCTCGAAAACCTGCCAGAGCTTTTCCTGAGGCACGGGAGCGGTTACATCTATCTGAATGTGGCTTACAGGATGCTCGAACGTTACACGGCGGGCGTGCAGCGAGAGACCGCCGTCGGGATTGCTGCGCGGGTATCCGTATTTGAGGTCGCCTCTCACGGGGCAGCCTATTGCCGATAGCTGACAGCGTATCTGATGGTGACGACCCGTCAAGAGGTCGATCTCCCAAAGATAATAACGGTCTGATACAGAGATGATTCTGTAGTTGAGCACGGCCTCCTTGGCATCGTTGGTGCCGGGATGGGCCAGATAGCTCTTGTTCTGCTTCTCGTTTTTGTAGATCATGTTGCGGAGAGTGCCCTCGTCCTCGGGCGGACGCTTGGCGGTGATGGCCCAGTAGGTCTTGTGGACCTCGCCCTTGCGGAAAAGCTCGTTCATGCGGCTGAGAGCCTTGCTGGTGCGGGCAAAAATCACTATGCCTGATGTGGGGCGGTCCAATCTGTGAGTCAGTCCCAAGAAAACCTCTCCGGGCTTCTGATACTTCTCCTTGATGTAGGCCTTCACGGTGTCCAGGAGCGTGACGTCGCCGGTCTTGTCGCCCTGCACTATCTCGTTAACAGTCTTGCTGACGATAATTATGTGATTGTCTTCGTATAAAACTTGCATGGTTTTGGGAAAGTGTAAAGTTGAAAGTGTAAAGCTTAAAGTTCAAGGCTTAAATAGAACTTAAAGTACTTCAGAGAGGTCTTTACACTTTAAGCTTTAAACTTTCAACTAAAAATTATTACTGTTTTACGCCTTTCAGTGTCAGGCTTATTCTCTCGCGGTCCATGTCGATGGA
>JAKSLV010000004.1 GCA_024401025.1 Bacteroidales bacterium | reverse complement strand
TTTGAAATTTCTTTTGCTCTTTGAGATAAGAAAATTTATTATGAACACAAACGCCTTGATGATATTGGATTTTCCTGATGCGTTAGGCCCATACAAGGCAATGAATCTCAATAGATCGGTTCCGTCTGGCATTGTTACATAATGAGTGCCTTCGCCCAGTTTGTAAGGCGATTTTTTCACAAAGCTTATTGTTTGTGTATCGTTGATGGAACGGAAATTGGTTACCGAAAATTCTCTTATCATAATCGTTTATATTATCTGATTATGACGCAAAATTAAATAAATAATTCAGAATACACAAGTTATTTTTGATGAATTTTCTGAAAAGTTGCTAAAATTGCAAAAATACCCCAAAAAAATCGCCCCCCCCACACAAAAAAATCCCGCTGGCATCCGCCTGCGGGATTTTTAATTTATTGTTCCCTGAAGTAGTGAAAAATGAGTATAAAAAAAATAAAAAACTATTGTTTCTCCTTCTGCTTGCGGAGTTCGTCGATGTGCTTCAGGATGTCGGCGGCCTTCTTGTTGAGGGCGGCTATCTCGTTGTTCGTCTCGTCCTCCACGCGGAAGAAATTCATAGTCTCATCCAGACTCTCGGCCTGACTCTGACTCTCATCTGCCGACGTGCTCAGCTCCTCGGCTGTGGCGGCATTCTGCTGAGTGATGGAGTTAAGCTGCTGCAAGGCATTGTTCACCTGCATTGCATTGTTGTTCTGCTCTATCGACGAGGCCGCTATCTCGTGCACCAGTTCTGAAGTCTTGTTGATCTCGGGCACCAGCTCCTCAAGCAGCGCGCCTGAATTCTCCGCCTGCTTTACACCGCTTGCCGTAAGCTCGTCTATCTCCTTGGCGGCGTTCTGACTCTTCTCGGCCAGTTTCCTGATCTCTGAAGCCACCACGGCAAAACCCTTGCCCTGATCGCCCACACGCGCAGCCTCTATCGCTGCATTCACGGCCAGGAGGTCGGTGCGGCCCGCTATCTCGTTTATGATGCCAATCTTGTCGGTGATGGTCTTCATGGCCTCCACAGTCTCGCTTACCGACGAGTTTGCCCTCATCACGCTGTCCACCACGCTGTTGGTGATGTCCTCGGTCTGCTGGGCGTTCTGGGCGTTCTTGCGGATCGATGTGGTCATATCCTCCATGGCCGATGCCACCTGCTCGCTTGCCGAGGCCTGCTCGTTGGCGCCCGAAGCCATCAGCGACGCCGATTTGGCCAGCTCGCTGCCTGCGCCGTTGATGTTGGCGGCCGATTGCTTCACCTCGCTCACTATCTTGCGGATGTTCTTTACGGTAACATTCATGAGGTCGGATAGCTGGGTGATCTCGGTGTCGGTGTGCAGATCGCCCTGCTTGAATCTTATATTCAGGTTTCCGTTGGCTAACTGACGGCATCCTGCCAGCATGTCCTTAAGCGGCTCGCCTATGCGGTATCCCATGCTGATGCCGATTATCATTGCCATTATCAGCAGTATCAGGCCTATTATTAGATTTAATCCCATCTTGCCCAGAATGCCCTTGGTGAGCTCGCCCTTGGGCATGAAAGAAATCACGTGCCAAGCCTGGTTGGTGTTCGTGATGGCGGTGGTTACGTTTGATATTGCGTTGCTGCTGTTCTTCCTTACGTTGCGGGGCTTGCTGATAAACTTCTCCAAATCAACCTTTCCCAGAAGTTCCTCGCTTAATTTCTTTCCGGTAAGGGTGGGGTTCTGCGTGCAAGTTATTATGTTTAGGTCGCTGTCCACTATCGCGATGTTGGCCTCGGCCTTCACGCTGTCGCGGATGCTCTTGCAGATGCCGAATGCGAAATCCAGCCTCAGCAGCGAGAACACGCATCCGTAAACGCTGCCGCGGTCCATTATGGGCACCATCACGGGCAAAACCGTTGATTTCTTGTTGTTTATCACCATCTCCTGAGGCGCAAACACCACAGGCTCCTTGCGCTTCTTAAGCTCGTTGTAGAGCTCGGTGTCGAACTCGTAGCCATGGTCGGCCACCATCTCGCCGGGCGCATTGCCCTCCGAGTTTCTGGCGTAGAAATAGCACATCCTGCCATTGTAATTGGCGTAGTCGGGATGGTCGGCATTGCTGTCGTCGCGGCCGTCAAAAGCGTTCTTCTCCCAGTACACGCCCTGCAAAGCCACCGACGGCAATTTGTTGAGACCCATCTTCACCAGGTTCTTTATATTGTCGCGCGAGTAGCTTATGTGCATCGAATCGCTCTTGCTTAGGGCAAAAGCATCAGCAAGTGTGGTGTTCAGGCCCACGCAGTTGGTTATTATCGAAGTTGTCATTCCGCCCGTGGCGCTCGACATCTGCTCCAGCCTGTCCAGACCGTTCTGTTCCATGAGGCCCTTCACATGGAAATAGAAAATGCCCATGAAAACCGATACTATCGTTGTGGCAACCACAAACATCGTTATCTTCAGGTATTTGCCCAAGATGGATTTGTGGCTTAACATCTTGATGTTTAATGCGTTTCCTAGTTTCATTTTGTGTTGTTTGATGATGTGTAACCTAGCGAGAAAATCTTGGTGGTGTCAAGTATGGTGATAAACCTGTCGCCGTGGCTGAAAATGCCCTCGGTATACTCGGCGTTTATCTTGGTGTCGAACTCCGGCACGGGTTTTATGTCGATGGGCTTCACCTGCACCACGTCGCTCACCCTTTCCACTATCGATCCCACGGTAATCCTGTAGTCGGGATCGTCCTTGCAGACCTCCAGCACCACAATCACGCTGTCCACGGGGTCGAAAACCTTGCCCGCGTCCAGTCCGCATTTCTGCCTTACGTCTATCACAGGCAGTATCTCGCCGCGGAAGTTTATCACTCCCATTATGTAGGGCTGCGATTTGGGCACCACGGTTATCTTCTGCATTTCCAGTACCTCTATCACGTCCTCCACCTTGTAGGCGAATAGCTCGTCGTTTAGCCAAAACGACAAATATGGTGTGGCTCCGCTGTAGTTTGCCATATTATTTCTCCAGTTGTTTTATCAGTTTGTTTGTATCCAGTACCAGGGCTATGCTGCCGTCGCCCAGTATGCTGCCGCCGCTTATGTATTCCTGGTTGGCGAAATACTTTCCAAGCGATTTCAGCACGGCCTGATGCTCACCCACAATCCTGTCCACTATCAGGCCCACGCGTCCGTCCTTGTATTTCACCAACACCACGTTCTCCTCCTCGGGTATCTCGCCGCTTATCTCCAGCTCCTTCCTAAGGTCTATGATGGGGGTGGGCTCGTTCTCGTAGATGAAACGTCCCTTGCTGTCTTTCAGTATGTTGCGGGTTATCTGCGTGCAGCTGTCTATTATGGCCACGGGTATCAGCAATAATGTGTTGCCTACGGATACCAGCAGCGCGTCCACTATGCTTAGTGTAAGCGGAAGCTTTATGGTGGTGATGGTGCCGAGGTCTATCTCGCTGTCCATCTCTATCTCGCCCCTCAGCTTTATGATGTTCTGTTTCACCACGTCCATGCCCACGCCGCGGCCCGATATTCCGGTAATCTTCTGCGCTGTGGAGAATCCGGGCAGAAACACCAGGTCGTAGAGCTGACGGTCGGTAGGGTTGTCGCCCGGCTTTATGAACCCCTTCTCTATGGCCTTGCGCCTCAGATAGTCGGGCCTCATGCCGGCGCCGTCGTCCTGCACCTGTATGAATACATTGCTTCCCGAATAGAATGCGGTGAATTTTATTGTGCCGTGGTCGGGCTTCTTAAGCTCGCGCCTGCGCTCCACGGGCTCTATGCCGTGGTCTATGCTGTTCCTTATTATGTGCATCAGCGGCACGGCCAGGTTGTCTATTATGGTCTTGTCAAGCTCGGTGTCGGTGCCGTCGGTCACAAATTCTATCTTCTTGCCCAGCTCCTTGCTAAGGTCGCGCACCAGGCGCTGGAATCTCAGCATCATGCTCTCTATGGGCACCAGGCGTATGCTCAGGGCGTTGTCCTTGAACTTGTTGCTAAGCTTGTCCACCTTCTCGCAGATGGTGGAAAGCTCGGGTATGTCGTATTTCTCGGCCATCAGCAGCAGCTCGGCCTTGGTGGTCACCAGCTCCGATACCAGGTTCATCAGCTCGTCCAGCTTGTCGGAATCCACCTTTATGCTGGATGCCTTGGTGTCGCTGGCCTCTATGTTTTTGGCTATGATCTTCTCCTCGCCGGAAATCTTGTCGTCTGTTTTGTGTGGCTCGGCCTGATGCTGCTGTGGCGCGTCCGTGCCCTTGGCGGCGGTATCAGGGCCAGGCTCCTTTGTCTCTGATGCCGGGGCCGGTGCTGCCGTTTCCGCCTGTGGCGCCACCATCATGGCCAGGGCCTTTAGCTCGTTTACGTCTATCTGCTCCTCTATGCTCTGATACATCGTTACCTGTGCCACAAAATCCTCGTTCATGAACAGGTTGCTGTCCGACAGCTTGGTGATCTCCACCTCGTCGGGCACAAAGATGAAAATCTCGTCCAGCTCGGCCTTGGCTTTCGACGTGCTGAAAATGGCCTCCCAATACATGTAGAACTTGCCGTTGTCGGCCTGCTGCTCCGGCCACGATCTGGTCATGGTGATTCCGGTGCCTATGTTCTTGATGTCGGCCAGTATTCCCTTTATGTTTACGCCGCGTCCGGTGATGTCGGCCTCAGGGGCAAACAGCACGTAATATGTGGCCTCCTTCAGCCCGGGCTTGTCGGCCTCGTCGGCAAGGAAACCTCCGCCATCCTCCTCCCCGTTGCCGGCGGATTGTGCCGGCTCCTGTCCGCCAAGCAGTGCCAGCTGGGCAAGAAAATCGTTCACCTGCTCGTCGTCGTTGTCGTCGGGCTGGTTGAGCAGCTTGCGCAGCAGGTCTATGCATTCTAGCGTAAGGGCGCTCACCTCCTTCGATACCGAGAGGTGGTTGTCGCGGATTTTGCCGTAGATGCTCTCCACATCGTGGGTTATCTTTTCCACGGTCTTGAAATCGTACATTCCGCTGGTGCCCTTTATCGTATGCATAACCCTGAACACCTCGTTTACAACCTCCTGGCTGGATGGATTTTTCTCCAGCTCCAGCATCGCGCCCTCCAGGTCGTTCAGCAGGTCGTTTACCTCGTCCAGGTATTTTTGTTTAAACTGTTCTAGCATGGCCTCTTTGGGAGAATGGGTTTTTCTGTTCTTTCTTTTTTTTCTATTACTGAAGCGCCTTCTTGATGAACATCAGGAACTTATCGATAACGAAAGGTTTCTGTATCCATCCGGTGATGCCTATCTGCTTGGATTTCTGCTTCTTCTCCTCGTTTATCTCGGTGGTCAGCAGCAGGATGGGGATGCTCCTGTATTCGGGCATCGATTTCACGGTTTCGGCCAGCTCCAGTCCGTTTTTGCGCGGCATGTTTAGGTCGGTTACCAGAAGGTCGATCTTTCTGCCGTCGAAATACTTCAGGGCGTCCTGTCCGTCGGTGGCCTTCAGCACCTCGTATCCGGCCTGCTTAAGGGTAAACTCTATCACAAACCTTGTGTTCTCGAAGTCGTCGGCTATCAGGATGGTTTTCTTGGAGTTGTCCTCCATGCCGTTGTCGGGAGATATCTCCTTGCTGAAGAATACCTCGGCCCTTGGATTCTTTAGTATTTCTCTGAAAATCTGTGAGTTGTCGCTTAGTTTCAGGAGGTATCCGCGTGCGCCGGCATCTATAAGGTCGTTTACATACTTCTTGTTGTCGTACATCGACAGGCCTATTATCACCAGCGATGGATTTATCTTGAGGGCCTCTCTTGTGGCCTCAATTCCATTCATCTCTGGCATCTCTATGTCTATGAACACCAGGTCGGGGTCGCATGTGTCCAGCAGCTTCAGGAATTCCTTTCCGTTGCTGGCTTCGGCAATGATTTCCACCTCGCCAAGTTTCTGCAAGAGGGTCTTGATGGCGTTTCTGTAAACCAACTTGTCATCTACCAGTATTACTTTCATGTGTCAATATGTTTTTTAATAGATCTATTAATGTCGTTGTTTTTTTATTCCGGGATTTGGCCGGGCTCGCTGTATGGTATGTCTATCTCCACTCTCATGCCCTTTCCCGGCTGCGACCACAGATCGCAGCTTCCGCCGTAGCTCTTGGCCCTGGCCTGTATGTTGCCCAGGCCCATTCCCATGCTTCCGGGGTTTTTGCCCGCCAGGCTGGGGTCGAAACCCTTGCCGTTGTCGCTGTACATCAGCCTTATGTTGCTGATGCCGCGTTGCAGGCTTATGGTCGCGCTCTTGGCCTCGGCGTATTTCAGCGTGTTGGTCATCAGCTCGTTCACTATCCTGTAGAGTGTAAGCTCCAGGTCCTTGTTGCTGATGTCGGAGTAGCCCTGATGCGCAAAATCAAATTTCACTATCCTCTGCTGCTCCAGTGTCTCTATCATGTTGGCTATGGTGGCCACCAGGCCAAACCTGCTCAGTATCACCGGGTGAAGGTTGTTGGCTATCTCCTTTACGTTTTCTATGGCCTGTCCCACAAGGTCTTTGGCCAGGCGCACCGTCCTGAAAATCTCCTCCACCTCCACGCCGCCCGATAGTATCAGGTTCAGGTATATGTTCACGCTCGACAGCGTGGCACCCATTCCGTCGTGCAGCTCCTGGGCCAGCAGCGTTCTCTGACGCTCCTCGGCGGCCACCACGGCGCTAAGTATCGCGCTGTCGATGTCGTCCTGTCCGGCGGCTTGCCTGGCCGCGCTGTAGTTGTTGTCCATGGTTGCTAGTTGTTGTTTTGCCTGTCGTTCAACATCTTTGTAATTATTGGGCCGCATGTGGCGGCCGGGTATCCGCGTCCGGCGGCAAAACGCATCAGCTTCTCCCATGCCTTGGCGCGGGGCTCGTCGTCTTTTAGTCCCCGCAATTTTTTTGCCAGTTCGGTCGAAATTGTGTTTTTTTCCAGTTCGGGGTCAAAAATTTCCTCAATGGCCCCGTTTATCACCGAGTCAGGTATCTGTTTTATCCTCAGCTGCATCACAATCTTGTCCTTGCCCCATTTGTTGAATCTGGCCTTGTCGGCCACGTAGCTTCTGGCATATCTCTCGTTGTCCACGTATTGGTTTGCCGTAAGATATTCCACAGCCTCGAAGGCTTCCTCGTTGGTGGCGCCCCTGGTTGTCATGTATTTGTATGCCTCGCTCTCGCATTTCTCCGCGCGCGAGCATAGTACCATCAGTTTGCTTAGTGTTTTAGCGGTTTCCTCTGTCATAGTGTTAGTTTACCATTGTGGAGTCCTCGTCAAACTTGTAGAATGTGATCCTGTATTTGGAATCGCGCTCCACAAATTCCAGCCTCTCAAACATCGTGGCTTTCGAGTAATGTATCTTGTATTTGATGGTTACCCGGGTAACGTTGTCCCTGGTCTCCGATTCAAAATCGTTTCGCTCTATGTTCAGTATCATGCCCAGGTTGTTGGATTTTTGCAGCAGGCCCTGCCTCCATATATCCTCTGGAGTCTGGTTTAGCGCCTCGTGGTCCAGATACTGGATGGCCTTGTTTATGTCGCCCTCCCTTAGGCTCTGGTAGAAATTCTGCCCCACCTCGTCGCAGTCTTTTACGGGCCCGCATGAGGTAATCCATGCGGCCATGCAGATCATCGCTATGCTTATTATGCCGTACAGTCTTTTCATAGATAATGTCGGTTTCTTGGTTATGATTTGCGAAAGTAATAATAATTGCTTATATTTTTATTATTTTTTGCCGATTTTTTCAGATTTTTTTTCATCAGGGCCTGGCCTGGTTGGTGATGTCCACGTCGGCCACGTAGTGCCAGCGTCCGTCCTTGTAGTAGAAACCGTCGTAGCTGCCGTCGGGACCCATGAATCTTGGCTTGCCCTTGTGCTGGGGCAGAGTGGCGGGTGTGTCCAGATGGTCGCCCACTATCAGCTTCTGCTTGCCTATGTATTTCAGGGTCATCATCGCCCTCTCGTTAAACTCGAATATCAGCCTGCTTAGGCCGTTGCCCTTCTCGCTCTGGAACAGGCCGCCGAGCACGGGTGTGCCCTCGTCGTCGAAGGTAAGCTGCTCCACCACCTTGCGGTTTGTGTATTGGTCGTGGCCGTCCCATCCGCACAGGGCATACACGGGCTGGCTCTTTTTGCCGAACTGCGATATCTCGTAGTATATTGCGCCATACCAGTTGTCGGACTGCATGTTGGCGTTTTCGGGGTCGTTCTCGGGGCGGCGCGCGGTCTTCAGGCGGGTCACCACGATGTCGTCGAGGTCCTCGCTCTGGTACATCACGAAACCGTGGTATATGTATCTGCCACCGCTGATGCCTACTCCAAAGGTAATCACCCTCACCAGGCCGTCGTCGCTCCTTAGCTTGGATACCGATTTCAGCAGCGGAAACTCGTAGCCGAAGGCCAGCTGGGTCTTCAGGGCGTCTTCCATCAGGTTGGCGGCTTCGGCGGCGTATGCGGTCTTCCGGGCGTCGTCGCCGGTGTTGGCGCATTTCTCCAGCGCCTGGGCTATCTGGTTCTCGGCCCTCCAGAGGGCTGTGCTGTCCTGGGCCCGGGCCTGCAATGCTGTGATTATCAGTGCTGATATTATGGCTATTATGGTTTTTCTCATGATGATGGTTGTAATATATGTTAGCACAAAGATAAAGAAATATTTTTTAGATACCAATAATGCGTCTGCTAATATCGCAAAAAAAAAGCGCAGCCCGCGTTTTTGCGGAGCTGCGCCTGGTGCAAAATTATGGTGTTTTTGTTGGCTTCTAGCGGATGCTTACCGAAGTCTTGGTGATTTTGGCCTCGGCCTTGGGGATGTTGATGGTGAGTATGCCGTTCAGGTACTCGCCGTCAATCTTCTCGCTGTCGATGCCGTCGGGCAGGGTAAACGAGCGGCTGAAGCTGCCGAATCTGAACTCCCTGCGGTATGTGCGCTTGGCTGGGGCTGAGGCTGCTGCTGATGCTGGGGCTGAAGCTGCTGCCTCTGCTGATACAGGCTCGGCCTCGGTGGTGGTGGCTGCCTTGCCTGACTCCTTGTCTACCGATACGGTAAGCACGTTCTTGTCGATGCTTACATCGAAATCGCTCTTGCTGTATCCGGGAGCCGCCATCTCGATGGTGAATCCGTTTTCTGTCTCGGCGATGTTTACCAGTGGAACGTCGCACATGCGTGAGTGGTCTGCGTTGAAGAGGCCGTTGAATAAGCTGTAGTTTCTCATTTTTGTAAATTTTTATTTGTTGGACATTTATGATTATTTTCTTGCGTGCCGCATTGCTGCCGGCCTGCACCCTGATACTATCAATCTTGATGCCAAGGCCAAAAACAGCCGTTTTTGATGCTAAAATATGTCATTATGGCATATTTTATAATTTTTAATGCTGACAAAATGACAATAATGGACATTTTGACCCATTTTTTGCTGTTTTTTTCAGGATAAAAGACTACCTTTGCGCCCGGATTCTGGCACGATTATTAAAAACAATTCGTAGAACTCACGTAAAAAACATAATTTTTTTCTAAAAAAAAATGGACGGAAAATTTTTCGAGAAACGCATTTTCGAGATTGCCACCTGCGGCGATTTCAACGAGGTGGCTGTGCAATTGTTTCAGTATCAGTATGATAATAATGATGTGTACCGCCGCTACGTGGATTTCCTGGGCGTGGATAGGGCAGGGGTGGGCTCTGTGGAGCAGATTCCCTTCATGCCGGTGGAGTTTTTCAAGAATTTTACCGTAAAGACCACCTGTTTCGATGAGGCCCTCACTTTTACATCCAGCGGCACCACCGGCGCCAACACCAGCCGCCACTACGTGAAGGACCCCGATATTTACTACAGATCGCTGCTGGAGGGGTTCGAACAGTTTTACGGAAGCATCAGGCAATACCATGTGCTGGCCCTGCTGCCGGCGTATCTGGAGCGCACCGGAAGCTCGCTAGTTACCATGGTGGAGAAATTCATGGAAGCATCAGGCAACGGCACCGACGGATTCTATCTGTATGATTTTGAGGCCATGAGCCGCAGGATCGACCATCTAATGGAAGCATCAGCCAAAAAAATACTGCTGATAGGCGTAACGTTTGCGCTGCTGGATTTTGCCGAGAAGCATCAGCAAAAATACGGCAACCGCGTGATAATAATGGAGACTGGCGGAATGAAAGGCCGTCGCAAGGAGCTGGTGCGCGACGAGGTCCACCAGATTCTCTGCAATGGCCTGGGCGTGAGCCGCATACACTCCGAATACGGAATGACCGAGCTGCTGTCGCAGGCCTACAGCGACGGGCTGGGCCTATACCGCGAAACCTCCACAATGCGCATCCTGATACGCGACACCACCGATCCGCTGCGCTACGTGGCTCCCGGCGTTACGGGCGGCATCAACGTGGTGGACCTGGCCAACATATATTCCTGCGCCTTTGTGGAAACCAAGGACCTGGGCATCAAGTACTTGGATGGTACATTCAAGGTTCTTGGCCGTTTCGACAACAGCGACACCCGCGGATGCAACCTCCTCTACGTTAAATAGATGGCCGCTGCATGGCGTCCAGCTTTCGCGCTATGGCGCCCAGCATGGCCTCAGTGCGGTCCTGCGCATCAAAACGCTTTATTATATATAATACCTCGTATTGCCTGATGCCTTGGCCAATGGCTGATGCTGCGGCCAGCTCTATGCCGCCCAGGCCGAGTATCAGGGTGTTGGCGCTCTGTTCTCCGCTGCCATCCTGTGGGCGCACTATCAGGATGCTGCCCTGATATTCCAGCGCCAGCAGACCGCTCTCGGCCACGGGAATGTGCAGATACTCGTATCCGGCAAAGGCATCGCCGCGCATCTGGCTCTGCGCAAATTCGGCCATGCGGCCCTGCCTTACCAGCCTGATGCCGCTGATGCCGGCCTGAGGGGCGCACTCCTCCTTCTGGAGGTTTCGGCAGATGAGATCCTCCACCGGAATGCCGAAATGACGCGCTATCTGCACGAAAACCTCCACCTTGGGCTCTGCCCGCTCTTCCTCGTAGGCGCCCACGGCTGCGCGCTTCAGGTTGAATATCTCGGCAAAGGCCGTCTGGCTAAGCTGAGCCCTGTTGCGCAAAAATCTTATATTCTGACCAAAAAAAGACATAAAAAATTTGATTTAATAAAAAATTAACCCTATATTTGACCACGCAAAAATAATAAAAAAACACAAACGATATGGGATTTTTTTCAAGACTATTCACTTGGGGCAAGTCGGAGGCCAATAGCGCCATGGAAAGCCTCGAGGATCCAATCAAGATGGCCGATCAGGGTATCAGGGATTTGGAGCAGGACCTCGATAAGAGTATCAAGGCGCTGGCTAGCGTAAAGGCCAGCAGCATAACTGCCAAGAGAGAGCTCGACAAGGCTCGTCAGGAGGCTGTTGACTACGAGAACAAGGCCATGACATTCCTTAAGGCTGCAGAGATGGGCAAGATGAGCCAGGACGAGGCCGACAGGATGGCTACTCAGTGTCTTGAGAAGAAGAGCCAGAAAAACCAGGAGCTTCCAATGCTTCAGAAAAACTATGAGAAGTATCAGGCTGCTGTTGAGAAGCTGGAAGGCTCGGTGAAATCTCTCAAGGCTCAGATCGACAAGTGGAAAAACGAGGCCAAGATGCTCAAGGCCCGCGCAAAGGTGAGCGAGGCCACTGCCAATGTAAACAAGCAGTTGGCTGGCATAGATTCTACCGACACCATCTCTATGCTGGAGCGCATGAAGGAGAAGGTAGACCAGCAGGAGGCTCTCGCTGATTCTTATCTCGAGATTGCAGAGCAGACTCAGGGCGCCGACCGCGACATCGACAGCGCTTTGCAGGCTCTGGGCGGTAGCGTGGAGGCCAGCAGCGATCTTGCTGCCCTTAAGGCAAAGATGAGCGAGACCAAGGCTATTGCATCGCAGGTGGAGGAGGCCAAGGCCATTAGCGCAAGCTCGGTTTCTGACCTGGACCTTCTTAAGCAGCAGATGGCCGACAAGCAGACCGTAGAGGCTGAGCAGCAGGCCGACAGACCTATGCAGCAGGCCGATCAGGCTCCTATGGAGTAAAAAAATAACTCTGAGGATTTTTTTTGATTATATAATGATTATTTGGCAAGCCCTGCGGTGGACAAAACCGCCAGGGCTTGTGTTTTTTTGGGTATAGATGAAAGCTTTTGCTTCTTTGTTTTCCATGGTTGCATTGTGGCTGTGGTCGTGCTCCGGCTCTCCCAGCGTGGATTCCGCCCAGGCGCAGCAGCCCGCCGACACTGTGGCCCCGCATCAGGAGGCCTTGTATCAGAATGTTGATACTCACATACATGTGAACATCCACACGCCGGTAAACGGTCCTGCTGTGCGTCATGAGTTTTACCGCGACACCGTGCCATACGTTATAGAGATAGAGCCGCCTCAGCCACAGGCAAAAGGCGACACTGCCTTCAGCGCAGATTTTCAGCGCCTGTATGCCGGCAAGATGGACGGATCGCTGCTGAACCGCACAGTGCGCTACGTAACGCCAAGCGCCAGTTTCTCCATAAGGATTTCGGCGCAAGGCGATGTCTACATTACCAAGGGCAGCAACGAGTGGGTCCGCGGACACCTCTACGAGGATGAGAACCTTAAGCGCAAGCTGCACGTATCGGAGGCGTCCGACTCGCTGATGGAGGGCCGCGATGCCAGTTTCTACCTCAATGGTCAGCAGATTACGGTGCCGGGCCTGGGGGTCGACATGTATTACGACGGTCTGGAGATGGATTTCATAAACCTGAAGAATTTCAGCCACTTGCTGCTGTTCGACATCCGCTACAATACCGACAACAATTTTGCGCACGCAAGGCTGTATCCCGAGCCCATTGCCTGGATGAGGTATGTGGCGGCCAGGGATTTTCTGGATGCGGCGCGCCATTTCGCCGATATGGGTTTCAGGATAAAGGTTTTCGACACCTACCGCCCCAGGGATGTGCAGTACAAGATGTGGGAGATAGTGCCTGATGCCAGGTTTGTGGCAAATCCCAACACTGGAAGCATCCACAACAGGGGAGGGGCTGCCGACATCACTCTGGTGGATGCCGATGGCAACGATCTGGACATGGGCACCGATTTCGATTTTTTTGGTCCTGAGGCTTACCCTTCATGCACCACGATATCGGCACAGGCTCAGAAAAACCGCAAGCTCCTCAGCGACAATATCACCAAGTTCCATTTCAAGGCCATTACGTCGGAATGGTGGCATTTCTCGCACACTACGGCGCGCAGTTTCCAGCTTAGCAACTTTATCCCAAAGGAATATCTGGATCTTTAATTGTTTTTCATCAAATATACATTTATTGATATGTTTTACAGGTTTTCGGAAAATATCGACGAGTATTACAAGAAGATGAGCCGCCGCGCCAGGGTGTGGGCGGCCATAGCCATTGTGGCAATAGTGCTGCTGCTGTTGCTGGCCACGGGCTTCGCGTTTTATTACAGGTATCAGCACAACAAGATGATTGCCGAATACGAGAAACTTCTCGAAAAGTCGCATCAGAACTATTATTTGCAGGGCATTGCCAACAGCAATCTGGAGAAGAAACTTCAAGAATTGATGCTGGAGCTAGCCACGCTTAAAAACAACACCATAGAGATGGAGATGGTGCTGATGGAGCTTAAGGGCGAGAATGCCGACCTCAACGAGATTCGCCGCCGCATGGAGCAGGGTATCAGCAAGACAAAGATTCAGCTCGAAAATATGCAGTCGTCGGTGAATTCCATCATTGAGCACCGCAAGAATGAGATGCGCCAGTTTGTAAAGGACGAGTATATCATAAAGAAAGATTCTCTGGGAAAGCATGCCCGATATCCGGAGAGGTAGCCTCAGGGCAATATGAAGAAATATGAAAGCCGCTTGGGAGTGGATGCTCACCAAGCGGCTTTCTTGTTTTATTTTTTTATCTTACTGACGCTTCTGCCATTACTTCTTGCGCTGCTTGCCAGCCTTAAGAGTGTTTTTCATGAGCGAGCATATTGTCATAGGACCTACGCCGCCTGGCACTGGAGTGATGTATGAGCAGAGAGGAGCCACGTTGTCGAAATCCACGTCGCCCTTTAGTTTCCAGCCCGACTTGGTCTGATCGCTCTTTACGCGTGTGGTGCCCACGTCGATGATGGCTGCGCCTTCCTTCACCATATCGGCGGTTACGAAGCCCGGACGTCCGAGAGCTGCCACGATGATATCGGCGCTCTTGCAGATTTCCTTGAGGTTCTCGGTGCGTGAGTGGCATACTGTTACTGTGGCGTCGATGCCCTTCTGGCTCATCAGGATGCTGAGAGGACGGCCCACGATGTTGCTGCGGCCTATGATTACGCAGTGCTTGCCTGCTGTCTCTATCTTGTATCTCTTGATGAGGTCAACGATGCCCATTGGAGTGGCTGATACGAAAGTGTCGAGACCGGCCACAAGCTTGCCGAGGTTGGTTGGGTGGAAACCGTCAACATCCTTCTCGGGGTTGATGGCCTCGATGATTTTCTGCTCGTTGATGTGCTTTGGCAATGGAAGCTGCACGATAAAGCCGTCCACCTCGGGATCGTTGTTGAGCTCGTCAACAGTCTTCAGGAGCTGCTCCTCGGTGATGTCGTCCTCGAAACGGATGAGGCGAGATCCAAAACCTACCTCCTCGCATGATTTTACCTTGTGGGCAACGTATGTCTCGCTGCCGCCATCGTGGCCCACCAATACAGCGGCCAGAAGTGGAGCCTTCTTGCCGGCTGCCACCATATTCTTTACCTCGTCGGCAATCTCCTGTTTGATTTCTGCCGAGGTTTTCTTTCCGTCGATTAACTGCATTTTTGATTTTCGATTTTTAATTTTTGATTACCTGCATTTTCTGATTTTTGATTTTAAATTTTTAATTGGTCTGTTTTTACGAATTTGTGATTCGGAATATGCGCATCATTTAACGCAAATCAAAAATTTAAAATCAAAAATCAAAAATGGAATTATCTTCTTCTCATATTGCCCATCATGCTGGCGAGGCGACGTGCGCCGCCGCCGCTCATCATCTTCATGAGCTTGCGTGTTTCCTCAAACTGTTTCAGGAGTCGGTTCACCACTGATACGTTGCTGCCCGATCCGTCGGCAATTCTGCGTCGGCGGCTTCCGTTGATTATCTCGGGATGCTCGCGCTCGTATGGGGTCATACTCATGATGATGGCCTCTATCTCCTTGAATGCGTCGTCGCTGATGTCGAGGTTTTTGATGGCCTTGCCCACGCCAGGTATCATTGATGCCAGGTCCTTCAGGTTACCCATCTTCTTTATCTGCTGTATCTGAGCCAGGAAGTCGTTGAAGTTGAACTGGTCTTTCAGGATCTTCTTCTGGAGTTTCTTGGCCTCCTCCTCGTCGTACTGGGCCTGGAGTCGCTCTGCCAGAGATACGATATCACCCATGCCGAGGATACGGTCGGCCATACGGGCAGGATAGAATATGTCGAGAGCGTCGAGTTTCTCACCTGTCGACACAAACTTGATAGGCTTGTCGACAACGTAGCGGATAGAGAGTGCTGCTCCTCCACGTGTATCACCATCGAGCTTTGTGAGCACCACGCCGTCGAAGTTGAGGCGGTCGTTGAAGGCCTTGGCTGTGTTTACGGCGTCCTGACCTGTCATTGAGTCCACAACGAAGAGGATCTCGGTAGGATTGGTCTCGTTCGTGATGTTCGAGATCTCGTGCATCATCTCCTCGTCTGCGGCCGGACGTCCAGCTGTATCGATGATTACCACGTCGTTGCCGTTTTCCTTGGCCTGCTTGATGGCGGCCTTGGCTATGGCTACTGGGTTCTTGTTGCCCTCCTCGGTGTATACTGGCACCTGGATTTGCTCGGCCAACACCTTCAGCTGGTCGATAGCGGCAGGACGGTATACGTCGCCAGCCACCAGCAATGGCTTCTTGGCCTTGTTTTTCTTGATGAAGTTGGCAAACTTGCCGGTGAATGTGGTCTTACCAGAACCCTGGAGACCGGCTATGAGGATGATGGCTGGATTGGCCTTAAGGTTTACCTCGGTCTCGCTGGTACCCATGAGGGTGATAAGCTCGTCGTGTACAAGCTTTATCATCAGCTGGTTTGGCTTCAGCTCGCCTACCACCTCGGTACCGAGGGCTTTCTCTTTCACCTTGTTGGTGAATTCCTTTACTATATTGTAGTTGACGTCGGCGTCGAGCAATGCTCTGCGTACTTCCTTCAATGCCTCTACGACGTTGATTTCGGTAAGTTTGCCGTCGCCCTTGATTTTTTTGAACGACTGTTCGAGTTTCTCGGATAAACTTTCAAACATTTTTTCTATCTATTTGGATATGGTTATTACAATGTTGCAAAAATAAGGATAATTTTTGACAAATCTGACTTTTTGGTGAAAAAATATTTATAACTTTGGCAAAAATTATAAATATACATAGATGAGTTACACTGCACAATCACATATCACGTCGGTAAAGGACGTAAAGGCGTTTTTCAAGTATCTGGTAAGGGAGCGCAACATCCCTCTGCAGCCCGATATGGTGTTTGCTAATTATCTGGATGCTGATACCCAGAATCCTGTATTTCCTCCAGAGGAGTGCGAGTTGTTCGACAGGCTCATGGACGAGGCTTTCGAGGTTTGCGAGAAACTTAATGCTGATATCTACGAGATTGGCATCAACACGCTGGTGCCATGATGGGGAAGAACGAGCTCCGCAGCTATGTGCGGAACATGAAAAAGCAGCATCAGCCCGGGGAGCTTGCAGCCATGTCGGCCGCTATATGTGGCAGCATCAGCCATGATGGCAGGTATCAGGGGGCTGATACTCTGCTGCTATACCATCCCCTGCCCGACGAGGTGGATGTAAGGCCGCTGATAGATGAGGCGTATCAGCTTGGGAAAAAGGTGCTGCTGCCCGTGGTGGTGGGCGACGATCTGGAGCTGCGCATCTACAGGCCTGATGCCATGGCTGAGGGTGCGTTTGGTATTCAAGAGCCTACAGGTGAGCTGTTTGCGGATTATGATGACATACGTCTGGCCATAATTCCCGGGATGGGATTTGATGCCCAAAACCACCGGCTTGGCCGCGGCAAGGGTTATTATGACCGCCTGCTGCCCCGGCTTAGGAATGCCGTAAGGATGGGCGTATGTTTCGGTTTCCAGTATCTGGACCAGGTTCCATCAGAGCCGCACGATGTTTTGATGGATATTGTGATTAAAGAATAAAAGCGGCGGCCCGAAAATCCAGAGCCGCCGCTTTCCCTTTCGATATAAATTATTAACACACTAACTTTCTTTCTTGATGTACTTGGCGCAAGCCCAGCCTTCTACTACAGCCTTGATGCGGAACATGTTTTCCTGCTGCTCCAGAAGGTTGAATTTGGTGCCTGTCTTCAGGTCCGAAACCATGCGGCGGGTTTTCTTCTCGTCGCTGTATATCATGGCGTTGTCGGAATTAAGGATGCCGTCGTAGTCGGAATCCGATGTATCCTGAGTGATGTACTGCTTGTCGATCCAGCCGGTGATCTCGTGGAGGATGTTGTACCATTCCTTGGTGCTGTCCTCGCCGATGATGTAGATGTATGTGCCGGCGGCCATTGGGTTGCTCTTGAGTGGCGCGGTGGTTTTTGGCGCCTGACGGAAGTTGAGCTTAACAGTGGTTTTGCCTATCACGAGCGACGATGCTGCCGACTGGCTTACAGCGTTGGCAAACAGCTCGTTGAGGTTTACCTTGCCGCTCTTGGCCAGCAGCTCGTTTCTCATGGCGTCGAGAGGGAATGCTGGACCCGGGTCGCACTTCTGACCTGGCAGGATTTCCTCGTGTCCAAGTATCTCTATGATGTTGTATGCCTTGCAGATGGCCTGGCACAGCTCCTTTACAGCCTTAAGCTGGGCGTCGGTGTATTTCTGCCAGTATGTCATCTTGGTAACGGCATTGCGGTGCTTGCCGGTGTATACCATGCTCTCTGGTGTGGCTATGCGGCCGGATGTTTTCTTGGCCTCCCACCATGTGTAGTATTTGCCGTCGATTTTCTGGAGGTATCCGGGGTTGGATATCTCGATGCCGATGGAAAGGCTGTTGTATCCGGAGCGTCCGTTGTAGCTGGATTTTCCGGCGTGCCATGCCTTCTTGTTCATATCCACCATCTGGGTAATCTTGCCGTCCTCGTGCACTACGAAGTGGGCTGATACCTGGGCTGTTTTGGCTGCAAAGAGTCGTACTGTGGCGGCTCCGCTGTTGCCTGCCGTGTAATGGATGATGATTGCGTCTGGGGTGATTGTGCCGGTCTTGGTGTATGCCGCAGCCTCCACAAAATCCACGCCCACTACTCTATGATTCTTGATTTCCATGATGATTTTCTGTTTCGTATTTTTACACAGCGCAATTTATGCATAATTTTGTATATGCGCAAATTTTTTATGCGTTTTTTTTGGGAATTGTGTCTTAGATGCTGAAAAACGTGCTGAAAATGTTTTTCATGTTGTAGTGGTCGTATACTCCGCACATTTCCCTTATGGAGTGCATGGCCAGTATCGGTGTGCCCACGTCCACGCATTTGAAGTCGGTCTGGCTGGTGCTGATGCTTCCGAGAGTGGATCCGCCCGCCAGGTCGCTCCTGTTGGTGAATTTCTGAAGCGGCGAGTTGGCGGCCGCTGCCAGCTGTGCGAATATGGCGGCGCTCTCGGCGTCGGTGCAGTAGCGCTGGTCGGCGTTGTATTTCAAAACCGGGCCCTTGTTTATTATAGGGTGGTTGGTGGGGCAGCTCATCTCGGCATAGTTGGGATGGAGTCCGTGGGCGGGGTCGGCGGATATCATGAACGAGTTGTATATGGCTCTCATGTATTCCTCCTTGTCGCCGTTCAGCTTTATGATGATACGCTCCAGCACGTTTTTCAGGAATGGCGATGCCGCTCCCTGACGTGTGCGGCTGCCCACCTCCTCGTTGTCGAAACATACCATCACCTGTGTGGCGTTGATGTTTGGGCTGGTGAACAGGCCTTCCATTCCGGCGTGTATCATCGATAGGTTGTCGAGCTTGGTGCTGGATATAAACTCGTTGTTGGCGCCTATCAGGCATCCCTTCTCGGTATCGTAGAGCGATAGGTCGAAATCCAGGATGGCGTCGGGCGATACGTTGAGCTCCTGCGCTATTATCTCGGCCAGATAGTTCTGGTTTTCAAGCGGTGATTTTATGCATGCCAGCAGCGGGGTAAGCTCTTTCTGAGGATTTATCTTTACTCCGTCGTTTACGGCGCGGTTGAAGTGGATGGCCAGATTCGGGATCTGCATCAGGGGACGCTTTATGTTAAGCTGTCGCACCTCGGGGTGGAAAGGGTCCTTGGTTTTTAGCACCACGCGTCCGGCTATGGAGAGCGGACGGTCCATCCATGTGTTTAGTATGGCTCCGCCGTACACCTCGGTGTTCAGCTTTATGTAGCCGTTGTTAACCACAATCTCGGGATTGGGTTTTATCTTGATGGTGGGCGAGTCGGTGTGGGCGGCTATCACGCGGAAACCGTCTTTCTCGGGAGCACCCATTCCCACTACGAAGGCCACCAGTGTGGTGTCGTTCTGGGAAACAAAATATTTGCCTTCCTTCTCTATCTGCCAGCTGTCCTGAAGCAGCAGTTCTCTGAAGCCCTTTCTAAGCAGGGCCGCCTTTATATTTCTTACTACGTGGAATGTGCTTGGACTGTACGATACAAAATCTATCAAGTCGTTGGCAAATTCCTGTGCCTCGTCTAGTTTCTTTTTCATTTGTAGTTAGTAGTTAGTGGTTAGTGTTTAGTAGTTAGTAGTTAGTAGTTAGTAGTTAGTAGTTAGTAGTTAGTAGTTGGTTGTTAGTAGTTAGTGTCAATCTACAATGTACTATCTACAATGTAGTTTCTACTAACTACTAACTACTATCTACTAACTACTTTCTTACAGCTTAAATCCCATCAGTATTATGTCGTCGGTTTGTTCGCCCTTGCCTTTGTCTATCCAGTCTTGGATGGTGTCGTCCAGGATCTTGCGCTGCTCCTCGGGGCTCTTCTCGTGGATATCGAGCAGCAGCTGTCGCAGTCTCTTTATGAGGAACTTGCTGTTGTCGGGGCCTCCAAACTGGTCCTTGTATCCGTCGGAGAACATGTAGAACCAAGTGTTGCCGTCGGGTTCTATGGAGGTCTTCTTGTACTGGAAGTCGTCGCCGTAGAGCTGTGTGCCTCCGATACCCTGCTTGTCGGCCTTGTATTCGGTAAGCTCGCCGTTCTTTATCACCACCAGCTGGTTTTTGGCACCGGCAAACTCCACCACGTGAGTCTCCTTGTTGATGGTGCAGAGTGCCATGTCCATGCCGTCGTGGTTTTCGGTGGTGTCCTGCTTCAGGGCTTTCCTGATGCGGCGGTTCTGGTTGGTGAGTATCAGGTCGGGCGATGTGATTCCCTCTCCCACAATCTCGGTGAGTATCTGCGAACCTATCATGCTCATGAAAGCGCCCGGAACGCCGTGGCCTGTGCAGTCGGCGGCGGTTATCAGTATGTACTTGTCGGTTTCGGCAAACCAGTAATAGTCGCCTGATACTATGTCCTTGGGTCGGAACAGTATAAAGTGGTTTGGCAACACGGCTGCTATCTTCTCGTCGAGCGGCAGCATGGCCCTCTGTATGTGCTTGGCGTAGTTGATGGAGTCGGTTATCGACTTGTTCTGCTCCATGATCAGCTGGCTCTGCTTGCGTATCTCGGCTGTGCGCTCCTCCACTATCTTCTCAAGATTCTGCTTGTCGCGGATAAGCTTCTGTGTGTACATTACTATTATAAGCCATATCAGCAATCCAAACAGGATTACGTATATCACTATGGCCAGCTTGGTGAGATACCACGGTGGCAGTATCTTGAATGTGAGGGTGGCCTCCTCGCTCTCCACGCCGTATATGTTGCGGGCCTTCACGTGCATGGTGTAGGTGCCCGGCCACAGGTTTACGTATTCCTTGAAGTTCTCGCCGCGGTATCCGGTCCAGTCCTCGTCGGCATTCTCCAGATATGTGTTGAACTTGCAAGCCTCAGGGTATTCGTAGAAGGCTGATGCGAATGTTATTCTTATGCTTCGCGACGAATACGACATTGCAAACGGCAGCTCTATATTCAGGCTTTCCGAGTCGGTGTAGTTGCCGCCGTATATTAGCGAGTCGGTTCCGATGTTTTCCATCTTGCGGATTATGGCCTTGTATGGGGCAAAGAAATCCTTGGATATGTTGCTGTTGTAGAGTGTGAACCTGTCGCCGCTTCCAATCACGTATTTGCCATCGCCAACCGAGCCAAATGCGTATATGTTGTCCTTGAATACATTGTACTGGTTGGAAATGCACTCGGCGGTGCTGTCGCTTGTAAGTATGTATTGCTCAAGATACCACTCGTTGTCGTTGCTCTTGGCCTTTTTTACTACATGTTTCACCCAGATGCTTCCGTTCTGGTCGTAGTATATGAGGTCGAATCTCTTCTTGCCGCCGAAGATGGTGTTCATCCTGATGTCCTCCACCATCATGCCCGACTCTCGGTCGTATTTGTATATGCCATCGGTGGTGGCAAACACTATGCCCTTGTCGGCCCTGAACACGTAGTTGTCGGCATCAGAAGGCAGGCCCTTGCTTTGGTCGAAAAACTCGGCGCTCAGTACGGTGTCGTAAGTGGCGTTCAGTTTCAGGCGGTACAATCCGTAGTCCTTGTGCGATACCCAGTAGTATCCGTCGTCATCGGCCTCTATGTAGCGCGATTTTTTCTGGAAATTGTCGGGGCCTACATCGGCGCCCACTTTATAATTCCATTTGTCGCCGGTTTTCTGATATGTTGAGATTCCATACAATCCGATGCCTATCAGCACGTTGGGGTTGTCATTAGGAATCTTGAACTTGAATACGTTCCTGTCTTTGTCTACGGCGTCTATGTTGATGAAATTGTTCAGCGAGTCTATGGTGAAGAGTCCCTTGTTGGATCCGCCGAATATTCTGCCGTTTATGGTGTCGAGGCTCCACATGGCGGTGTAGCCTTTGTTGCTCTTTAGCTCCTTGAATGTTGCATTCTCTATGCTGTCGGTCTGATATACGGCATCAGCACCCAGATAGATGTTTTTGCCGTATCTGAGTATCGACTTTAGGCTGCCGTGTATTCCGGTCTCGTTGTAGTAATAGGTGGAATATGGCGAGAACAGGTCTATCAGCACCACGTCCTCGTTGGAGCATATCCACAGAAGGTGGTTGTGGTCCTCGTAGAGTCGATTGATGGAGTTGATGCCCTGCAGGCGCATCTCTTTTATTATGTTGAAGTTGCAATCGGTAATCACCAGACCCACAGAGCGTATGGCAAATACAAAGTTGCCGTCGTGTGTACGCAGGATTCGCTCGATGTTGCTGGAGTATTTTCTGATATACTCGTTGAACGGGCTGTCGATAAAGCTCAGCTCGTTGTTGGCGAATTCCATGATGCCCTTGTTTAGGTTTATTATTATGATTGCGCCGTTGTCGTTTTGTCCGATGTATTTTATCTTGCTGCCAGTTTCAGCCAGCTCTGGAAGGTTTTTGAGCTCGCCATCCACCACCTCCTTTATTCCATTGGTTTCGTGCACGGCAAAAATCCTCTCGCCGCACTTGTATATGCTGTTGAATCCGGCGTTTATGCTGGTGGGGTCGGATATTACTTTTATGCTGTCGTTCTTTATTGCAAAGATGTACTTGGTGCACTGGAACACCGTGCCCTCCTTCTTGGAGCATAGTATGTTGAATATTCTGTCGATGTTCTGATACTGCTCGTCGATTTTGTCCTTGTATGAGAGCACCTCGTATTGGTAGTTGGCATTGGTTTTCAGCACGCCGAAATCATTGTCGGCACCCACGTATACGTTGTTGGTCTCATCATCGATGCATAGCGAGTGTATCGACCATGAGTGCTTTACCGAGTTCCAGTTTGTGCCGTCATATATCAGTACTCCGCCGCTGGTGTTGGCAAAATACATTACTCCATTTTTGTCGGCAGCCACGTCCATGGTTTGCTTGTTGCCGCCCTGCTCTGTCACTTTCAGCCGTCTCATATAGGGCGTACCTGCCCTGTTAAGCTGGGCAAATGTGTCGCAGCCTAATGCCAATATAATGATAATCAGTAATATGCGTATATGTTTCATAATATCCTGATGTTTTCTTTCAAGTGGTAAAATTAATAATTTTATTGCAAAAAAAACACCATTTATTCCAAAAATACATAATATTTTACATTATTTTTTTATGAAGCTTCACGCAAAAAACGCCATCCCCGCCTGCAATTGGCTGGAATGGCGTTTTTCTTCTACTTTTGTCCGCAATCAGTCATCCATTGCGGAGGGGTGATGTTAGTTGTGGTAAGTAAACTTGCCATCGGCCGAAATTGTCATGAAGGCAGGCTTCTGACTGGCCGATATCTCTGCGTCTATCTTGTCGTAAGCACCTATCACGCTGATGGTTTCGGCGTTTACCTGGAATGCACGGAATGCCTTGGCGTCCTTGCCGGCCTCCAGAGCATCAGCCTTGATGTTCTGGCCATCCACACGTACTGCGGCCACGTTGGATGCGGATTGCAGGCTCTTGCCGCCGGCGTTGATGTCGGTGTAGTTGCAGATCACCATGTAGCCGTTGCCGGCTGGCACGATGTCGGCGATGGTGCCCTTAAGCTTGAACGATGGGCTGGTGTAAGCATCAGCCTGACCGAAAATGGCCGATTCCACAGAGGCGTCGTCGTTGCTGGATGTGCTCTCGTTGCCGCTCATGCCCTTGAAGGCTATGCTCACCTTGTCCTCTATCTCGTTGTAGCAGCCCATGGTTGGGTGGAGGGTCGACTTCATCTCGGCCTTGGCGGTCTGAGCGCCCTGGGTGTTCATCTTCATGGCCACGGTCTTGCATGCGCCCTGGTTTATGTTTACGGCCACGGCCACAAAGTCAGACGAGTTGGATGGCAGTATCTGAACCACCTTGTTGATGCCGCCCTGTGCTGCGTTTATGTCCTTCAGCCATATCAGATTGTTCTCGGTGTCCACCTTGGCTATGAAACCGTTGGCTGCGTTGGCGCCGGTTTTCTTGTAGCCGCAGATGTATCTGTTGCCCGAATTGTCCTTCACGGTGCTAAGGGTGATGTACGAGCCGTCGGAAGCCTGGTCGAACGATCCGCTGTATGGGCGGGCGTTGATGCTGGCGCCGCCGTTTTCTATCACCAGATTGTCGGGGTAGAGGGCGTTTATGGTGTAGAGCTTAAAGTTCATCAGGTTTTTCTCCATGATGTTGTCGATCTCTGATGCCTGCTTCTCCTTGTATCCGTTCTGCATCTGGCTCTTGCCGCCGTAGAGGCTGTTGATGATTTCCTCATGCATGTTCAGGTTGTTGTCGGTGATGCGAGCAGCCTGCACTGCCAGAGTGTTCTTGGCCTCCTGGCTCATGAGGTAGAGGTCGTAGTAGAAGTTGGCCTTCTGGAAGTAGTCCTCGCTGAACGATTCGGCATTCTCCACATTGTTGGCCGATCTCATGGAGGCTATCTTCAGGTTGGCCAGGGCTGCCTCGTACTTAAGGCTGGCCGATAGGAGCGACTCGTAGTCGTATTTCTCCACCAGGTTCACCAGCTTGTTGGGAGCCACAATCTCCTGGATGCTGTCGGTCTCGGCCTTGGATTTCTGAAGCTTGTCGATTCTGTAGCGGAGGTTCTTTATCTCCTTGTCGGTGCCCTTCTTAAGCATGGCGATGTTGCCATCCATCTCGGCAAAAGCCTCCTTTACCCATTTCTGATAGTCCCAGATAGGAATCTCGGGATTTATGAAGTTGCTGGAAGTAAGGCCCTCCAGACGGTAGGTAACGATGGGAGTGGTCTTGGTCTGCTGGTTGTAGTTGGCCAGCTTGTACTTCCTGTAGGCGTTTTGCGCGCTCTTAAACTGCTTGAAGTAAACATTGGCGCTGTCGTACTTCTGCGAGAGCATCTCCATCTCGTCGCGGAGGTCCTTGCTGCTTGTAAGCAGCAGGTGCTTGTAGTTGCTCTGACGGCCCACGATGCCGTTGTAGATGCTTATGCACTCGTTGTACTTCTCGATGGTCTTGTTGAAGTTGGAGATTATCTTGGTGACATTCTCCTCGTATTCCTTCACCACGCTCAGCAGTCTGTTGAGCTCGGCCAAAACCTCCTCCTGCTTAAGCTCGTCGGCATTGGTGCCCAGGCCCAGGTTGGTGTAGAAAGCCTTGTTTTTCTTCACCTCCTTGTCGTCCTTCTGGATCTTGTTGATGGCCATGCCCAGATACAGCTTGGCGTTGTATATCAGGGTCTGCACATACTCGTAGTTGAGGTATGGGTCCTCGTTCTGAAGCCAGCTCCACTGTATCAGGCCGGTCTGCACGTATGTGTTGGCAAACTCTGGAGCTATCTTCTGATACTCGTTCAGCTTCAGGAGCGAGTGCTCGGCAGGCTCCTTGCCGATCTTGGCGTATATGTCTTTGTATTTTACCTGACGCTGCGCAAGAGAGCTGGAGCAAACTGCGCCGGCCAATAAAAGTAATAAAATCTTCTTCATGTCGGTATTGATTTTAGTGGTTGGTTACAGTTCCTAAAATTTTCAGCTCCACGCGGCGGTTTTTGGCGCGGCCCTCCTCGGTCTTGTTGTCAGCAATAGGCACGTCCATGCCGTATCCCTTGGATACGATTCTGCTCTTGCCGATACCCTTGTTTATAAGGTATGCGGCCACTGATGCTGCTCTCTGGTCGGAGAGCTTCAGGTTGTAGGCCTTCTGTCCCACGTTGTCGGTGTGGGCCGACAGCTCTATCTTGATGTCGGAGTTCATCTTCAGGAGCGATACCACAGAGTTGAGCGATTCGTAAGACGATGGATCCAATACTGCGCTTGCTGTGGCAAAGTTCACGTTTGGAATCTCTATCTTCACGTTTTCCTGAAGCTTGGTTATGGATGCCCTTACGGTGTGCTCTGGAGTGTTTACCACCTCGGTTTTCTGGAACATCGAGTAGCCCTTCTTTATGATGGTGAACTGATACTTGTCGTTCTTGCGCAGGCTTATGGATGCCTTGCCCTCGCCGTCGGTGGTGATGGTGGTGGAATACTTGGTGGCTGTAGAGAGGTCCACGATGTCGATGTCGGCTGTCATGCCTGACTCGAGACCCTCAACAATGAAATCCACCTTGCTCTTGTTGGAAACAAGCTCGGCGTCGCGCTCAAACGAATCGAAGATTACCACCTGCGACAGGTTCAGGTTGAACTTGTAGTCGTTGTAGAGGTCCTTGCTTACGTTGAAATCGTAGTTCTTGCCGATGGCGAGGGTCATCTTGTAGCGGCCCTTGCTAAACTCGTCCATCTTCACGTTCTCGGGCTTGCCGTCGGCTTTGATGTCGATGTTGGAGCTCAGGGCCTCAAACATCTCGGAGTCAAACACATTAAGCTGGAGGTCCACCTTGTCGAACAGCTGATAGTCGGTCTTGTTCTCCTGCTTGTTGGGCACGGTCTCCACTATGGCGTGCGAGTATCCGGGATGGCTGTAGTCGATGAAGATCGATGTGTTGCCATTGTGGAAGAAATCGTACTGACCAGTGATGTCGTCGCTCTTGTAGGTGGCCAACACCATCGAGCTGAAGGCGTCCTTTACCTCTATGCTGGTGCCCAGAGGCTTCTTGGTGGCCTTGTCGGTGGTTTTGCCGAAGAATCTGGTTACAGGCTCATGCTGGAAACCGCTGGCGATGTCGGCCTTGTTGGCGGCGTCGCTCTTCTTCTGATTGCGGCTTACGAGATACATCTGCTTGGAGGCGTAGTCGTATGTTGGCGACATCTCGTTCTCCTTGGTGTTTAGTGTGTCTATCGGAATAGGAATTACCCACGACTTGGCATCAGCACGCTTGGTGTAATACACATCGAAACCGCCCTTGCCGCCCTCTCTTATCGACGAGAAGTAGATGGTTTTGCCGTCGGGGCAAACGTATGGAGCGGCCTCGCAGCCCAGGGTAACAGGCTCTGGAGCATCCTTGGCGGTGCTCCACGATCCGTCGGCCTTGTGGTTGCTTATGTACAGTGTTCCGCATCTGGGGTCGGCAGCACCCTGGTTTATCCTGGTGAAGTATATTGTGTTGCCGTCGGGCGATATGGCCGGATACTGCTCGTTGCCCGATGTGTTGATGCTGTCGCCCAGCGACTTCTGCTTGCCCCACTTGCCGTTTACCTTCTCTATCATGTAGAGGTCGGTGTTGCCGCCATTGTCGGCAGCAAAATAGATCACGCTGCCGTCGTTGCTCTGCGATGGATTCATCGGCACGATGCTCTGGCCGATAAGGTCGTTGAGAGGGTTGGCCGCCGTGGATGGTGAAAACTGGCTGCCGGTTTTCTGAAACTGGAGGTATTTTACAGTACCGCTCTTGTCCTGAACTCCCACAATGGCAAGCTGGCCATTGCCAGAGATGTTGGCGGATATTGCCTTGAAACCCTCCGGAACAGGAAACGCATCATAGGTATTTATCTGCGCCATGGAGCTGCCTGCCCACATGGCCATACCCAATGCTGAAATTAAGAATTTGTTTTTCATATTCTGGGTTGTTAGTTATGGTTTATAAATCAATTATCAAGTATATTGTATTTTGTTGGCTAGCAGGTATCTATCGGCGGTGTCCGCCGCGGCGGCTGCGGCTATTGCAGCTGTTTCCGTCGTCGTAATAGTCGTCGTCATCGTCGTAGTATTCATCATCGTCGTAATACTCGTCGTCGTCGTAATAGTCGTCGTCATCATCGTCGTAATAGTCATCGTCGTCGTAGTATTCGTCGTCGTCGTAATAGTCGTCCTCGTTGTAGCCGTCGCCCCAGTCGTCGTAGTCGTAGTCGTAGTACTCGTCCTCGCTGTAGTAGTCGTAGTCGTCGTACTCCATGTACTCGTCGTCGTAGTCCATGGTCTCGGTACCGTTCTCGCGGGTCTGTTCCCACTGCGCAATCTCAGGATCGTACTCGTCGGTGAGTCCCACGATGTACTGGTTCACCCAGTCGATCTCCAGCTGGTTGAGGTCCATGTATGAATCGCGCATTATGGAATTTGGGAAGTTCTTGTTGAGGGCTTGGGCCAGTTGCGAGTTTTCCTGGTCGGTAACATCGTACATATCCCATGCACCGAATGTGTGGAGAATCTCGTGGGCTATGGTTCCGCTGCGCTCCATCTTCATGTCGCCGTCGTCCAGGCGGTGGAGGTTCACGAACTCAAGCGGAGAGGTCATCTCCATCTCGTTCAGGTACGATTTGGATACGTTCATGCACCATGACCTTCCTGCGCCGCTGTTTATCATCATGAGCAGGCATCCGTCGAAACCCTGCTGCTTGCACTTTGCCACCAGGTCTTTGGGATGGTCGTAGCCTGAGTTTTTCAGGATATCCACCATTGTGTATTCCCATTCTTCCTCGGATGGCATTCCGTCAAGCTTGTATGGGTTGTTCTGGTAGAGCTGTACGTTGGTGAATTGTACATCCTTGTTGAAGCGTTTTGCCTGGTTTACAATCCAGTTCTCGGCCTTCTGGATACGGTTGTTGTATGCGGTGATGTCTTCGGTGGTCCAGCGGCTGCCGGCAATCTCTATGAAGAGTTTTATTACACAGATGTTGCCTTCCAGTTTCTTGCACGAGCCTATGTTTCGTGTGTCGTTTCCCTGGCCGAAATTGTCAGCTGATTCGTCGCCTTGGGTAAATTCCCTGAGGTCGGCATTAGAAATGGATCTTTTGGACACTCTCTTCATGGTGACATTTCCCTTGGTCTTAGTCATGTCGATAATCTTGGGAGAGTTTTGGGTAGATGTGCCGGATCCAGAGCCCGAGCATCCGCTTATGACTGCAAAAAGTCCAAGCAATCCGTAAGTAAGGATTTTTTTCATAATGTATGATTCAGCACCGTTTTTTTTTGATTCAAGTTGATTGTATAATCCTGGTATATAATAATTTATAAAGGATTTTGCCATGCCATGGATTATGCCTGTATCAGCGGTGCGATAAGCCTCAGGCAACCCTGTTTATGGCATGGCAAAGATAGCATTAATATCTGACAAAATCACACCATAGGTGGAATTTTTTTTTTAGACAGATTAATGTTGAAACTGATAGATTTTGCGTGGAAACTCCTGCTGCCTAATATTCTATAATCTCGAACGCCGATTTGTAGCAGTTGTTGTATTCGCAAAACTTCACGAAATCCTCATAAAACTTGGAGTGCGATATCGTGGCGCTGTCGCCGAAGATTATCAGCTTGCGCTTGGCACGGGTCATGGCCACGTTCATGCGCCGGTGGTCGTTCAGGAATCCTATCTCGCCCTTCTGGTTGCACCGGGTCATGGAGATTACGATGATGTCTTTCTCGCGGCCTTGGAACGAGTCGGCGGTGTCTATCGTCGTAAGCGCCCTCACGTAGTCGGGCATGCCGCATTTTTTCATGCGCCGGGCTATGGTGTCGGCCTGGGCCTTGTATGGCGATATTATTCCTATTCCTGATATCGTGTGCATCTTGCCCTGGTCTTCCACAATCTCCAGATAGCTTTTCAGATACTGCACCAGAATCTCGGCCTCCTCGTCGTTGTAGGTGCTCATGGTTTTGGGCTCGGTTTTCTCGCTGAAACCCATTCCGGCCAGGTCGATGAACTCCATGGCATTGTCGCCGCCGAAGATGGTGGCCTTGGCGCATGCCGCGTTGGCCGTAAGCTGCGAGTTGTAGAACTGCTGGTTGCTGAACTGCATTATCATCTCGTTCATCCTGTATTGCTCGCTCAGCATCACTGATACACCCGGCCTGGCTATCACCTTCTCGAACAGGGTGTTCCTGAGGCCGCCGCTGATGGCCTCGCGCGTTTTCACGGTGGGCGGCAGCTGGCAGTGGTCGCCGGCAAACACCACCCTTGCGCCCTTAAGTATCGGTATCAGGCACGCCGGCTCCAGGGCCTGCGCCGCCTCGTCGATGAATACGGTGCGGAACATCAGGTCGCTTATCTCCCTGTAGGTGGATCCCACCAGGGTGCATGTTATCACCTGGGCGTTGCTTACGATGTCGTTGCTGATGTAGTAGGCCAGATTGTCGGCCTCCTCGCTCAGGGCCTTGGCCTCGCGGTAGTATTCCTGTTTCTCGCGGCGTTCCTTGTCGGTGTAGTTTCGCTTGTACTTGCCGGCCATGCGGTGATACTCGTCGGCCTTGCGGCGCATCTTCTTGATGTCCTTGTAGTTGGGGTGGGCGGCTATCTTGTAGTCCAGGGTGTTGGATAGCACCACGTCGTCTATCCTGGCGGGCTGTCCTATGCGCACCACGTTTATGTACAGGTTGGCCAGTTTCTCGGTTATGAGGTCGGCGGCGGCGTTCGACGGGGCGCACACCAGCACTCGTTTCTCGGTTCTCAGGGTCATTATTATGGCCCTTACCAGGGTTGTGGTTTTGCCCGTGCCGGGAGGTCCGTGCACCACCGCCACGTCCTGAGCCGAGTTTATCAGCCTCAGGGCCTCGTTCTGGCTGGCGTTTAGCCGGGTGTCACTTATAAAAGGTGTGTCTTCCACAAACTCGGGCGCGGCTCCGCCGTATAGTGCCAGCTTCAGCTTTATCATGTCGGGGTCGGTGGTTTCGGCCATGCGGCTTACGGCCTTCTCCATCTCGCGGTAGGTGGAGGGGTCGAACACCAGCTGGGCGCACAGCCCGCGTCCCAGCATCCAGTCTTTCATGCAGTCGGTGTTCAGGGTTACGGTAAGCTGGTCCTTGTCGCTGTTGTTGATTACACCGGTGGCGCACTCCTCGGGGTCGCCGTCTTTCTGGAACAGCTTTATGGTCTGTCCGGACTTGAAGAGGCCCGTGTTTTTGGGCAGGTCGTCGGGGCCGCCCTCCTGCTGAAGCACAATCATGAGGTGCTCGCCACGGTTGAAGAGCTGGTTGCTCACCCTTAGGGGATAGCGGCAGAAGCCCATCTTCCTCTGCTCCGACAGGGGCTGGGTGTTCACCTTCTCGGCATACTCGTCGATCTCGGCCTTGCGCTCGGCCTCTATCAGCGGCATCAGCTTCATGAGCTCGTTATTTATCTGTTGTATCGTTTTCATCGTATTCTAGTATCTGTTGGTATGTGGGTATCTCATGCAGAAACTCGTAGCGGTTTTCGGCAATGTGGTAGCGTGCGCTGTAGTGGCTGATGCCGTTGGTAACCATTATCACCGGGGCCCTGAAGTTGATGTTGTATCTGGCCACCTGGTTGAAGGTCTCCTGCGATATCCTGATGTCGGTGGCCTTGCATTCCACCACGCACAGCGGCTTGGCGTTGCGGCTGTAGATTACTATGTCGCTGCGTTTCTGGGTGTTGTAGAGCTTCATGCCGTTCTCTGTCATCATCAGCGATGGCGGATACCCCAGACACTCGGCCAGGTAGTGCACAAAATTCTGCCTCACCCATTCCTCCGGAGTAAGCACAAGGTATTTCTTCCTTATGATGTCGAATATGTAGGTGTGGGTGCCGTCTTGCCTGATGCTTAGCTGGAAGTCGGGCAGGTTAAGTTTCTCCATCTGCGATATTTTTTTTGCCTGTAGTATTAGGCTGTATGTTTTTTTTTATTATTTTTGGGGCTGATACTGCCTCTATGAGCAGCATCAGCCCGCTGCAAAAGTAACAAATAAAACCATTACCGCAATGAAAACCAAGGAAGAAATCGTAAACAACTGGCTGCCACGCTACACCGGAAGGGAGCTCCACCAGTTCGACAAATATATATTGCTCACCAATTTCCAGAACTATCTGGAGCTGTTTGCCAAAAAATACGACGCGCCCATAATGGGTCTGGACAAATCCATGCCCAGCGTATCGGCCGGGGGCATCACGCTGATAAACTTCGGCATGGGCAGCCCCAACGCCGCCACCATCATGGACCTCCTGATGGCCATAGAGCCTGAGGCTGTGCTCTTCCTGGGCAAGTGCGGCGGCCTTAAGAAGGTGAACAAGCTGGGCGACATCATTATCCCCATAGCCGCCATACGCGGCGAGGGCACATCCAACGAGTATATGCCGGCCGAGGTGCCTGCGCTGCCTGCCTTCAGCCTGCTGAGGGCCGCATCCACCGCCGCGCGAGATGCCGGACACGACTACTGGACCGGCACCGTGTACACCACCAACCGCCGGGTGTGGGAGTGGGACGAGGATTTCAAGAACTACCTGAGGAAGATACGCACTATGGCTGTCGACATGGAGACCGCCACGCTCTTTACCGTGGCATTCCACAACCGCATACCCTGCGGAGCCATGCTGCTGGTGAGCGATCAGCCCATGGTGGCATCAGGGGTGAAGACACGCGAGAGCGATTCCAGCGTCACCAAAAACTATGTGCAGGACCATCTGGAGATGGGCATCTGCTCGCTGAACGAGATAAAGAACAACTGCCGCAGCATCAAGCACCTGAGGTTTGATGAGGAGGATTAAACTTTAAACTTTAAACTCTAAGCTTTCCACTTTACCAATGGCAGCCCCTACTTATGATTCGATAATGGCCGACCTCAAGGCGGGAAAATACGCCAGCGTATACCTGCTGCAGGGCGACGAGCCTTTCTATATCGACAAGATTACCAGCTACATAGAAAACAACGTGCTTACCGACGACCAGAAGGTTTTCAACCAGACGGTGGTATATGGCAAGGACCTCGACATCAGAAACCTGGACTCGCTGGCCAGGAGGTTTCCGGCAATGGCGCAGTATCAGGTGGTTATTGTAAAGGAGGCCCAGGAACTCAAGAAGATCGAGGACCTGGTGTACTATGTGCAGAAGCCTCAGAAATCCACCATACTGGTGCTGGCCCACAAGTACAAGACTCTGGACAAGCGCAAGAAACTGGCATCGCAGATAGAGAAATCCGGCGTGCTGTTTACATCCACCAAGCTGTACGAGAACAAGATTCCCGGATGGATAGAGCAGTATGCCAAGCAGATGGGCCTGCAGTGCGATCCCCGCGCCACAAGGCTGCTTACCGAGTATCTGGGCACCGACCTCAGCAAGATTTCCAACGAGCTGGACAAGCTGGCCATAACCCTGCCCAAGGGCGCGCCCATAACGCCCGAGGCCATAGAGAAAAACATCGGCATCTCCAAGGACTACAACAACTTTGAGCTGCAAAACGTGATCTGCCGGGGCGATGTGGCCAAGGCCGCGCGCATAGTGGACCATTTTGCCAAGAATCAGAAAGACAATCCGCTGGTGCTTACCATTACATCGCTCTACGGTTTCTATTCCAAGATGCTGATATACTGGCAATACAAGAGCTCCGACGCCAGCACCAAGGCCTCGGCCATGGGATGCTCGCCGTATTTCCTGCGCGATTATGACGAGGCGTCCAGAAGGATTACGCTGCCCAAATGTATGCAGGCCATATCGCTGCTGAGGGAATACGACCTTAGGAGCAAGGGCGTGGGCAACGCATCCACAGATGCCGGCGCTCTGTTGCAGGAGCTGGTTTTTAAACTGATGCATTGAAAAATTTTTCAATTTTTATTTGCATTTGGCGTATTTGTTGCTTAACTTTATGCAGAATTTCCGCGGACTTTTGTTGGCGGAGCAAAGTGTTTGATTGTCAAGAATTTAATGTAAATACGGTATGAAATACAACTTCCGATTCTCGCTAAAACTGAAGATGATGCTCGCCTTTTTGCTTTTGGGCGTGCTGTTTTTTCTGATGTATATGGGTTTCGACCGCAGTCAGAAAGCTATCCGCGACAATGTTACGGATAATATCGAGAAGGAATTCCCTTCGATGGTATACTCCGAGAAATTTAAGGACATTATTGTTGAGTCTCAGTATCTTCTTACTCTCTATGCCCTGAAGGGCGACCCTACCGACACCAAGCTCAGCGGTCAGATCCGCTGGCTGAAGGATACCGAGTACAAGAGAGTGCAGGACGTGCTATACAACAAGTGCAAGAAGGAGAAATGGAAAAAGGAAAACTACGACCTGCTCTTCAGCCTCTGCAACCTCATGGACACCCTGAGGCCAATGCAGGAGGATTTCCTGGAGGAGCTCGACAATATCGACAGATTCAAGGACGTAACCAGTTTCTCGTACCGCAAGTTCAGCATTGTGGATGGCGACATATATCAGTGCTACAAGAATGCCCTGATGCTTGCCACCAAGCTTACAGAATCGCTAGCCCAGGAAGAGGAGCAGCAGATTCTGGCAATGCAGGAGGGTTTCGAGGATTCCGACAGAATGCTTGTGTACATCATCCTGGGCTGTATTGCCTTCGTGATAGTGATAATGCTGATGTTGAACCATTCCATCAGCCGGCTCAACTATGTTAAGGACCGCATCAAGGATATGGCCGACGGAGGTCTTCCGGCGATAGATGTAAAGGGCAACGACGAGATTGGCGAGATTTCGTCCACATTGAACAATCTGGTATCCAACCTTAAGGAAACATCGCAGTTTGCGATAAAGATCGGAGAGGGTGATTTTGCATCGGAATTCCGTCCACAGAGCAAGCGCGACATCCTGGCCAACTCTCTGCTTGTGATGCGCGACAACCTTATAAAGGCCGACAAGGAAGCCGAGCAGCGTAAGGAGGAGAACTCGCAGCGCAACTGGCAGGCTCAGGGTCTTGCCGAGTTCAACGAGGTGCTCCGCAACGCCGGCGACGATATGCAGCTGCTTTCCAACAAGGTTATCGAGCGTCTGGTAAGATATCTGGACGCCAACATGGGTGGTATCTACATTCTTGACGATTCCGACGAGAACGACATACATCTGGAGCTTACCGCTTTCTACGCATACGACCGCCTCAAGTACGTAAAACAGCGCATCGAGATAGGCGAGAACCTTGTGGGACAGTGTTTCCGCGAGAACGAGACCGTATTCATGACAGATATTCCAAAGGGATATGTACATATTAGCTCGGGTCTTGGCGAGGCCGATCCTACATGTCTTGTGATTGTGCCTCTAAAGGTGAACGGCGAGACATACGGTATTGTGGAGCTGGCATCTTTCCAGGTGATAGAGAAGTATCAGGTGGAGTTTATCGAGAAGATAGGCGAGACCATTGCCTCTACCATAGCAAACGTGAAGATCAATATGAACACCCAGCGACTCCTTGAGGAATCCAACCAGAAAACCGAGCGTCTTGCACAGCAGGAGAGCGAGGTTCATAAGATTATCGAGAGCCTGAAGACCAAGATTGAGAATCTGGAGGATATCAACAAGCGCGAGAGTGTAAGGTATCAGAAACTCCACGACGATTTCGAAAACCAGGCCGAGACCAATCAGTCGGTTATCCAGAAGCTGAACGAGAGCAACGAGAAGCTTAAGGACGAGCTGATGTCTAACCAGTTTGTGGTGAACAACTCGGTAGGATATTACGAGCTGGATGCTCTTGGATTGTACTCATTGATGAATCCACGCATGCTCCAGATCATCAACATGCCTTTCATAGAGCTGGAAAACCACGACCTGCGCTCGTTCATGACTCAGGACGACGACATAAAGGCTTTCAACGACGGCATGAAGCGTCTGGCCGACGGCCTTATATATTCTGCCGTTTCAAGATACGCTTTCAACGGCAAGGTGTTCTGGCTAAACGAGACTTTCACCCCAATCCGCGACGAGTACAACGTGCTCCTGAAGATTTGCGTTGTAGCCAAAGACTTTACAGCCGAATACGAGAAGATTGCCGAGCTTGAATCCAAGGTTTTGGAGCTTAAGGGCGACAACGAGGCTCTCCAGGATAAGATGAGCCGAGTATAGGACACACCTTATATTTATACAACAGCAAACCCCGGAAAGTGAGTTCCCTTTTCATTGGAGACTGCTTTCCGGGGTTTGTTGTGTTTTGTAGTTGTATGTAGGATTATCCTTCCATCAGCGATGTTATCAATATCCTGAGTCCTATAAGTATCAGGATGCTGCCGCCTATGATGTTGAACTTGCTGCTCCAGCGGCTTAGCATGTGGCCCAGTGTGAGGCCTATCACCGCCGTGGCCGCCGTTACCAGGAATACTATCAGCGGCAGTGTTATGAGGTCGCTGCTGCTGATGCCCAGGCCCATCGCAAATCCCACAAACAGCGCGTCGATGCTTGTGGCCACTCCCGACATCAGCAGGAAACCGAACTTGAGCACGCTGGGTTTCTTATTGGGGTCGGCATCAGGGCTTTCGTTTTCCTCCTCTTTCTGGAGTATCATCCTCACGCCCAGGAATGTAAGCAGCGCAAACGCCACCCAGTGGTCGAACTGGGATATGTATTCCACCAGCGCCTTGCCGGAAAACAGGCCGCTCACTATGAACGCCGCCTGCACTATGGCCATCATGAACGCAAAATAGCTGTATCCGGCCACCTTGCGTGTCTTTATGAATGGACCCGACACTATGGAAACCGCCAGAGTGTCGAAACAGAGTCCTATGGCCAGCATCACGAATTCCAGTATCTCCATCATCAGAATATAACGCTGAATCTAATTATGGGATTGGAGAACGATGTGTTGTACCTGAGGCCGTCGGTCTCGTTTAGGTTCCAGAGAAACATCAGGTTGATGCCGGCACGGTCGCTGAGGCGTCTGTGATAGCCGCCGCCTATCAGGATTGGCATGTCGCTGCGGCGGTCAGAGCTGCTGTAGCTTGTGTAGTCGTCATAGTTGATGTACTGGGCCTCGGCATGCAGCACCAGAAAATCTATCGGGTAGATGTCGGCAAACAGTCCGCCGCCAAAGTTGCTCTTGGAATACGCCGCGCGGTATGATGTCTCGCCGTAGCGGTAATATTCGCAAGTGGCTATCACGCCGGCGGTTACGTATTGGTTGAACTGGTAGCCCACGTTGGGATTTATGCTCATGGCAAATCCGTTGTTGGAGAATCCCAGACCAAAATCGCCTCCAAATCTCAGGCGGTCTATCAGGCGGCCGTTTCCGCCGTTGCCGCCTCCGTTGCGGTTGTTTGCCGAGTGCTGGCCGCCGTCCTCGAAATCCTCGAACTGCGCGTAGGCCTTGCCGGTGAATGTAACGCATATCGCCAGCATCAGCAGGAATATGAATTTTCTCATCTTGTGGTGTTTTTTTATTTCTTTTTGCCAATCTCCTGAGCCTGCTTTATAAGGTCTATCTGCTCTGGGCTCATGTTTTTGGGCATATAATACTTTATCTTTACAAACAGATCGCCAAACATGCCCTCGGTGCCGTATACCGGCATTCCCTTGCCTCTGATACGCAGCTGCTTGCCGTATTCTATGCCCTTGGGGATGGTGATCCTGACATCGCCGTTTAGCGTGGCTATCAGCACATCGCCGCCCAGCAGTATGGTGAATATGTCCACAAACACCTCGGTGAACAGCTCGTCGCCGCGGCGGGTGAAGATGTTGTCTTTCTCCACTTTTACCCTTACATAGAGGTCGCCGTTGCGGCCGCCGCCTATTCCGGGATATCCCTGCTCGGGAATCTTAAGCAGCTGCTCGTCCTTGATGCCGGGCTTTATGGTTATCCTTAGTTTCTTGTCGAGTATGTTCAGGATTCTGTTGCTGCCGAAGTATGCCTCTTTCAGGGATATGCTGATGCTGCCCGTAAAATCGTCGCCCTTGAAGAGGTCGCTCTTCCTGAAGAAGTTGTTGAAGAAGTCGGAGTACTGGCTGGTCTTTTTCTTGAAGTAGTCGAATCCGAAATCGTCGTCGTCCTTGGTGTCGGTCTTGCGGGTGTTTTTGGCGTAGAATTCGCCGGTGTTGTTTTTGCCGTCGCGCATCATATCGAATTTCTTGCGTTTCTCGGCATTCTGAAGCACCTCGTAGGCCTCGCTGATGTCCTTGAATTTCTCCTCGGCCTCGGGATTGTTGGGGTTGCGGTCGGGGTGGTATGTCATGGCCAGACGCCTGTAGGATTTCTTTATCTGCTCTGCTGTGGCGTTGGGCTCCACCTCCAGTATTTTGTAGTAGTCCTTGAATTGCATTTTGTAATGTAAAATTATTTTTTTTGTTAGTTGAAAATTTCTGGGTGTAAATTTAAAAAAATTATTACCTTTGAGCCAAAATTTTAGCAAAAAAAATTGGCACTATTAAAGGTAAGCGGTCTGTCGAAGACTTTCAGCAAAGGCGACAACAAGATATATGCCCTCCGCAACATTAATTTCGATGTGGAGGAGGGGGAGTTTGTGTCCATAGTGGGCAAGAGCGGATCGGGCAAGAGCACCCTCCTCAACCTCCTGGGCGGCATGGATACGTCGGCCGAGGGCGGTGTGTATTACAATGGGCAAAACCTCCTGGAGATGGATGAGGCCCAGCTATCGCAGTACAGGAAATTTACCGTGGGTATGATTTTCCAGTCGTTTAATCTTGTGCCGTCGCGCACGGCCATCGACAATGTTAAGCTGCCTCTGATATTCAGCAATTATCCCCGTCGCCTGCGCGACACCCGCGCGTGCGAGCTGCTCTACAACATGGGCCTCTACAACAGGGCCATGCATTATCCCAGCGAGCTGTCGGGCGGCGAGGCTCAGCGTGTGGCCATTGCCCGCGCCCTGGCCAACAAGCCCAAGATAATTCTGGCCGACGAGCCTACCGGAAACCTCGACACCGCCACATCGGCCGAGATTCTACAGTTGCTGCAGATGTTCAACGCCAAGCACAGGATCACCATAATCATGGTAACGCACGACAAGGAGACTGCCTACAGGATTTCGCACAAGACCGTGCTGCTCTCCGACGGCGAGATTATCAAAATTTCACAAAACACCAACCAATGAACCTTACCGACATAATATTGCTTGCCTGCAACAACCTTAGGCGAAACCTTATGCGCACCATACTCACGATACTGGGTGTGGCGGTGGGCATAGGCGCGCTGTCGTCGATGTTCTCGTTTGGCAAGGGCATATCAGAAAACGTTTCGTCGTCGCTGGAGACCAACGACATCTTCACCGGCCTTACGGTGAGCGCCAGGGATATCGACATCAACGGACTTGGCAGCCGCGGATCGGCCATGGAGGTGATGGGGCGCAAGGTGGTGCCGCTTAACGATTCCACCATTGACGCGATAGCCGAATGGCCCGAGGTGGCGCTGGTGTTTCCCGAGGTGGTGAAGCCGGCTTCCGTGCGTTTCATGGGAGCATCAGAGAGGGTAAACCTGAAGGCCGTGCCAGTGGAGATGGGCGGTTTTGCTCCTTTCAACGCCATCAAGCGCGGACGCTTTTTCGATGACAACGAGGAGCAGTCGGTGGTTATCAGCAAGAGCCTGCTGGCCCAGATGAACATCCGCATAAAGGACGACAACACCAATTTTGCCGTGGGCGACAATATGGACGAGATTCCCCTGGACGAGCTGCTTGGCTCTGATATAGAGATTGTTACCAAAGTTTTTGATACCGACAAGATTTTGGAATCGCTTACGGGACACCGCAGCAGCGGAATGCCCGTGAAAGACCAGACCACAAAGCTGAAGATTGTGGGCGTGGTGGAAAACAACTCTTTTACGGCCGGTATGTTTGCCGGCGGACTTTTCCTGCCTGCCGAAACCATCCACGATATTCCCTCGATAGATTTTCAGGACCTCTTCGACATCATGGACGGCACATCGGGCAAGTTTGGAAAATACAATACCGCCCACATCAGGGTACGTGAACACAAGCACCTGAAGGCCGTGAAGATAAGGCTGGAGCAGATGGGTTTCCAGGTTTTCTCGGTGGGCGACAAGCTCGACGACATAGAGCGCCTTTTCATGATTCTGGATTCGATACTGGCCGCCATTGGCACGGTGGCGCTGCTGGTGGCCGTGCTGGGCATCGTAAACACGCTGATAATGGCCATATACGAGCGCAGGAAGGAAATCGGCATCATGAAATCGCTGGGAGCCACCCAGCATCAGATAAGGATGATTTTCTATCTGGAGGCCGCCATAATAGGATTCTTGGGCGGCGTTATAGGCGTGCTGTGCGGCACTGTGGCATCGCAGACCGCCAGCTCGGTGGCCAACTCGCATATCGGGCGCATAATCGACTGCAACATAGATTTCTTCGATTATTCATGGCTGATGATGCTGGGAGCCGTGCTGCTGTCGGTGCTCGTAAGCATTCTGGCATCCATCTATCCGGCCAACCGCGCCGCCAAGATAGATCCTCTGGATGCGCTTAGGAGGGAATAGCGGTTTATGAATATTTCTACGAAAAATGCCCTGAAGCTTCAGTTACGAAGCCTCAGGGCATTTTTTTATCTTTTCCAGAAATTCATCTCGTCGATGTATTCAAAAGCCTTTTCCGGCATGAAGAATCTTACATCCTTGCCGCTGCGGATGCTCTCCCTTATGAAGGTGCTTGAAACCTCTATTATGGGAGTATCCACCATGTGTACCTTGGGGTGATCCTTTAGCGGGCCGCCGTCGCTTCCGTTTCTCGGAAACACTATTATATTGTGCTGGCTGATTATCTGCTCGTAGTTTTTCCAGCGGTCGAGCCGTTCCAGATTGTCGGTGCCCATTATCAGGAAAAACTCGCGAGTGGGATATTTCTCCTTCAGGTAGGTAAGCGTGTCGATGGTGTACGACGGCTTGGGCATTCCAAACTCTATGTCGCAGGCCCTGAACTTGCTGTATCCGTCGATGGCCCTCTGCATTATCTCCAGACGCTGATAGTCGGGCAGGAGCGATTCCTTGGCCTTGAAAGGGTTTTGCGGACTTATCACAAACCACAGGCAATCCAGCTCCGAGTTTTCCACCAGATAGTTGGCCAGCATCAGATGACCATTGTGTACGGGATTAAACGACCCGAAATACAATCCTGTCTTACTCATTCATTCGGTAGATTTTCTTGGCCTCCTCTGCCTGGATGTGGTCCCAGAAAGGTCCTATTGAAAGGCGCTGGAACGAGAGACCCTCAAACAGGGCATCAGTAAACTCTGCCGACGATCCGTCGTTTACGGCGGCGGGGCTGTGGGTATACTCGTAGCTGCGCAGACGCTTCAGCTCCTTGAATGAGACCTCGAACCAGCTCATTGTGCTGGGTGCTGTGGCCTGAGGCAGCTCGTTGATTTTCTCCTTGGATTTCTTGTAGTAGATTTTGGCGTTTAGGGCCTCGGCCTCGCTGTAGAATGGGCCTATGGCCACCTGTCGGTGTGCTATGCCCCACCATACGGCCTTGTTGAATCCCTTCTTGGTGCCCATGGTGATTTTGGTGCCGGGCTTCACGATCTCCAGGGTCTTGCCCTTGGGATCGATGCGCATGCTGATGAAAAACCAGTAGACATCAGGCTCTGGCTCTTTCTTGGATACATCCATTGGCGACTGCGACTGTGAGTCGGTCTTTTCGGGATCGATGCCTATGGCGCTTGCGGAAATGCTCATTATCATCATCACAAGAGCCATTATCAATATGCTTGATAGTTTTTTCATAATTAATGATGTTTTTTACTTGGGTTGGCGTTTGTTGTTTTTTTTACCTTTTTATCTCAAAACAAATTCCATACCACAAGAATTTAAGTAAAAGAATTTAGTTTTTTTTATTCAAGATGCAAAGTAAAGATATTTTTTTCTATATTTGCCAATAATTTAACAATAAAATTTAGTTAGAGTATGAAAAAATTAGTTCTTATAGCCTCGTTGTTTGCCTCTATGCTTGCAACTTCTTGTATGGAAACCACTTACCAAAACCGCACACATACCACGGTTACCGATAAGGACGGCAATTCCAACAACAGCGAGAAGAAGACGTTCCACTCCGAGAACGGAAAATTCTCCATCAACTTTGTAAACATCCCTCAGGGCCCTGTATACACCGAGGAGAAAAACAACGCCGGTCTTGTGCAGGTATACCAGTATATCGACCAGGTATCAGACAACGCCATGTATGTGGCCATCTACAAGGACTACCCTGTAGGCGTTATCACAGCTTCCAACACCGACAGCAAGCTTAAGCTCGAGGCCGACAACTTCATGAAGAACTTCGGAAGCTCGGTAGCCACCACACAGGAGGAGCGCCTGAACGGCAACAAGGGCCTCTCTTTCAACGGCACCCTCAACGACACCATCAACATCATGATGCGCAGTTTCTTTGTGGGCAAGCGCTACTACCAGTTTGGCACCATCTCGGCCAATTCGGAGATTTCCGACAAGGCTGCAAGAAAATTCATCAACTCTTTCGACATCGACAACTAATATAGTTCTCCTGGCTCATGCAGCACATCTGCGAGTACTGTACGGCGTGGTCCACGATGTCGTCTATCTTATGGCAGCTGATGCCTCCGCCCAGGAGGTCGGCTGCCATAATTTCGTTTAGTATCAGCCCGTGCACTATTCCGGCATTGAAGTTGTCGCCGGCGCCTATGGTGCTTATGGGCACTATCTTGGGCACGCTCCAGCTGCGGCTCTCGCCATTGTGGAAATACTCGCATCCGTCCTTGCCCTTGGTGTAGAACATCATGGCGTCCGGGTTTATGGCCCTTACGCGCCCGTATGCCTCGGCGGCGGTATCAGCTCCGAAAATAAGGCCGAAATCCTCGTCGCTGCCTTTTATTATGTGGCTGAGGCTGATGTTTTCCTCTATGAAGCCTTTCACGCGGGGCAGGTCTTTCAGGTGCGGACGCCTGAAGTTGGGGTCGTACACCACTATTGCGCCGTTTTGCCTGGCCTGCCGTATCAGGTGGCTGATGCCTGCGCGTATCTCGGGCATGATGCCGTAGAACGAGCCGAACAGCAGAATGTCGTCGGGCCTGAAGTCTGCCGAGAAAAGTGCGAGGTCGGGCTGCTGAGGCCTCTGCTTATAGAACTCGTATTTGGCGTTGGAGTTCTCGTCCAGGAAGGCCAGGGCCACTGATGTCTGCATGTCGGTATCAGAAATCACCTGACGCGCCTCCACACCGTTTTCCTCTAGGAAATGGCGTATCTCCATGCCAATCATGTCGTTGCAGAAATCCGACATGAACACGGGCCTTAGGCCCAGGCGCCCCAGCGACACCGCGCTGTTGAGCACCGATCCGCCGGGATTGCCCCCCTCGGGACGTCCGTTGCGGAACATTATATCAAACACTGTTTCGCCCGTGGCGTATATTCTTCTCATAAATGTTTGCTTTTGTTGGTAATGTCTCGAAAAAAATTTTCTAAAATTATTAATTTTTTTTGTTATAGTTATAATAATTATTGTAATTTTGTAAAAACATTTTTCTAATATAGCAAACCATGGCAAAAATACTGATTATCGACGATGAGCGCTCGATCCGCAATACTCTCAAGGATATCCTTGAATACGAGAGCCATGAGGTGGTTTTGGCCGCCGACGGCATCGAGGGACTCAAGATACTGGAGAAAGATAAGTTTGATATTATATTGTGTGATATCAAGATGCCCCAGATGGACGGCATCGAGGTTTTGGTGCGCATCAAGGAGATGGGCATAGATTCTTCGGTGGTGATGATATCTGGCCATGGCACACTCGAGAACGCTGTGGACGCCATCAGAAAGGGCGCCTACGATTATCTGGAGAAGCCTCTTGACCTCAACAAGCTTTTGGTGATAGTGAAAAACGCCACCGAGAAGAAAGCCCTTGTTGCAGAAAACAAGGTGCTGAAGCAGAAGGTGCGCAACAATTCCAACAAATATCCTATGGTGGGCGAGTCGCCTGCCATGCGTCACGTAAAGGAGATGATACAGCGTGTGGCCCCCACCGAGGCCCGCGTTCTGATACTCGGAGAAAACGGTTCGGGCAAGGAGGTGGTGGCTCGCCATCTTCATGAGCAGAGCCCCAGGGCCAACGGCCCATTCGTGGAGGTAAACTGCGCCGCCATACCTTCCGAGCTTATCGAGAGCGAGCTGTTCGGCCATGAGAAGGGCTCTTTTACATCGGCCGTAAAGACACAGAAAGGCAAGTTTGAGGCTGCCCAGGGCGGCACAATCTTCCTCGACGAGATTGGCGACATGAGCCTTGCCGCTCAGGCCAAGGTTTTGAGGGTGCTTCAGGAAAACAAGATTTCGCGCGTGGGATCCGACAAGGAGATTGCCACCGACGTGCGCGTGATAGCCGCCACCAACAAAAACCTCAGGGAGGAGATCCAGTCGGGACGTTTCCGCGAGGACCTCTACCACCGCCTGAGCGTTATCGTTATACAGGTGCCATCGCTGCGCAACCGCAAGGACGACATCCCTCTGCTGGCCGACTACTTCAACGAGCAGATAAACAACGAGTACAATCAGAAGAAGAAGGTGATTACCGACGACGCCATAGAGAAACTTAAGGAATACAACTGGACCGGCAATGTGCGCGAGTTCCGCAACGTGCTGGAGCGCCTTATAATTTTCTGCCCCGACACCATCACTCGCGAGGACGTCGAGAATTACGTTGTTCCACTTAACTAGGCTCACCTTGACACAGGATTTCGACAACACATTCGCCAGGTTCAAGGACCTGAGCGTGATAGTGATAGGCGATATCATGATCGACTCCTACTTGTGGGGAAGCGTTACACGAATATCGCCCGAGGCGCCAATTCCCATTGTAAACACCACCAAGCGCGAGCAGCGCATGGGCGGCGCCGCCAATGTGGCCCTCAACATAAAATCGCTGAGGGCTAATCCCATACTCTGCTCTGTGATAGGCGATGATGTGCACGGCAACAGTTTCATGAAGCTGATGCAGGACGATGGCCTGGATACATCGGGCATCATAAAATCATCCGAGAGGGTTACCACCATAAAGCACCGCGTGATAAGCGGAGGCCAGCACCTTCTGCGTGTGGACGAGGAGGTGGCTACGCCTATTTCCGACAGCCTGTCGCAGCAGCTGCTTGATAGGGTGGCGGATATTATCGACAGCCGCAGCATCAGCGCCCTGGTTTTCGAGGATTACGACAAGGGTGTGATAACGCCTTTCCTTATAGGCAAGGTGGTGGAGCTGGCCCACAGTCGCAACATCCCCGTGCTGGTGGACCCCAAGAAACGCAACTTCCTGCATTACAAGAATGTGGATGTTTTCAAGCCCAACTTCAAGGAGCTGTGCGAGGGCGTGGGAGCCAGCATAGCCAAGACCGATTTCGACGGATTGTTCGAGGCCGAGAAACGCCTCCGCGACATTCTGGGACATAAGTATGGCTTTGTAACACTATCGGAGCACGGCATTTTCCTGAGCGACGGCCACAGCTATTCGCGTTTCCCATCCATGATACGCGAGGTTACCGACGTGTCGGGAGCCGGAGATACTGTTATTGCCACCGTAAGCCTCTGCATAGCCGCCGGCATGGATATCACTATGGCATCCGAGGTGGCCAACGTGGCCGGAGGTCTGGTGTGCGAGAGGGTGGGAGTGGTGCCCGTGGAATACGACGCCCTGCTCTCGGTACTTAATAATATGGATTTGTAGAGATGATTACACGTCTTTCCGAGATTACTGACCTCAACAATCTGGAGTTTGTGGCGGCCCATGTTACAGAAGGTTTCATCACCGGCCTCCACAAGAGCCCCTTCCATGGTTTCTCGTCGGAGTTCAACGAGCACCGCCTTTATAATAAGGGCGAGAGCACCCGTCACATCGATTGGAAACTATATGCCCGCAGCGAGAAGCTTTTCGTGAAACGCTACGAGGACGAGAGCAACCTCCGCTGCCATATCCTGATAGATACATCGCAGAGCATGCGCTATCCCAAGGATGCCAGGTTCAACAAGCTGGAGTTTGCCTGCGTGTGCGCCGCCGCATGCATCAATCTGCTGCGCAGTCAGCGCGATGCCGTGTCGCTTACTTTCTTTGACCGCAAGATAGATTTTGCCTCTGATGCCAAGGTGAGCGCCACTCACGCCAAGATGCTTTTCAGCAAGCTGGACGATCTGGCCCAGCACAGCCGTGATGTTTCTACCCAGCCAAAGCCCGAAGATGGCACCATAGCCGACTGCCTGCATCAGGTGGCCGAGAGCATACACCGCCGCAGCATGGTGCTTATATTCAGCGATATGATGGATTCATGCAGCGACGACGAGCTTTTCTCCGCGCTTCAGCACTTGAGGCATGCCAAGCACGATGTGGTGCTTTTCCACGTTCTGGACCGCGGCACCGAGCTCGATTTCGATTTCGAGAACCGTCCCCACAGGTTTGTGGACCTGGAGACCGGCGAGCAGATTTCGCTTAATCCCATGGAATACCGCGATGTGTACAGGCAGATGTCGGGCGATTTCTGCGAGAGGCTCAGGAGCCGCTGCGGAATGTTCGGCATGGATTACGTGGAGGCCGATGTGGCCAAGCCATTCCGGGAGATTCTGGCGCCTTATCTTATAAGGAGGGCGGTTGTAAATTGATTTTTTTATTTGTATACTGATACTGCATAAAACAGCAAACCCTGTCGAAAAAAGTTCGCTTCCCGATTTGGCGGAGAGTGATTTTTCTTCTGACAGGGTTTGCTGTTTTTATATTATGCAGGGAATTTTGTTAGAGTCTTGGACAGGCAATTACGCTGTGGCGTTTCTTTCCCTTTGCCTTTGGCATGAATTCGTATTGAATAGAAATCTCGTGGCTGCCTCCGGTAGAGCTCAGGAGGTGACCGATGGTGAAATCGTAGCTGTAGCCCACGTGGAAATCGAAGATCTTGTATCCGAGCATCACCACCATGGCGTCGATGTTGCTGTAGGAATCCTTGCGTATTGCCACAGGAATACCCTTTATCCATGCTCCGAGAGTGAATGGGTCCTTGTGCCAGTAGGCGCCGAGGTAGAGGTTGTCGGAAAGCTTAGAGAAATCGTAGAGGAGTGTGAACGAAACGCTCTGAAGATCGTCCTTGTCCTTGCGTCCGCGGCTTGTGGAAGCGCCGCCCACATAAATCTTGGCACCACCGAAGATGGTGAGTTTCATATCCTCATGGTAGTTGTTGTCGTCGTAGAGCGAAGCCTTTGGTCTCAGCAGGTGGTCCACCGAGATGCCTCCCCAGTATTTGTCGGAATACATAAGTCCTGATACCTGCATATCAAGGAATGGCTTGTGGGTGAGTGGTGGGTTTTCTATTGTGTGCTTTGTGATGTTACCCATCTCGTCGATCATGTCGCCGAAGATGAGGTCCTGGAAATTGATGCTTCTCTGATTGTACTTTAGGCCTATTCCGGGACGGAAAATCCATTGCTGGTTTACGTGTGTCCACCATGAGTAGCAGATATCCACAGTGGTGAGGGCCAGGTCGCCATCACCGGCGTCGTCGCGGAGCACCATCATGCCCACGCCGCTGTTTATCTTGTAGAGGTTCTGGTCGTAGGCCAGTGCGTAGGTGTTGAACATTCCTACCTCGGGCCATTGGTTGCGGTAGTTTAGCGATATTCTGCTGCCGAAACACTCTCCGGCGTATGATGGCGCCAGGAATAGCGGTGCAGCGTAGAATTGCGAGAACTGGATAATCTGAGCCTTTGCTTTTGCAAGGTTCAGCATCACCAGAGCCACTATTATTTGTATATATATAAATGCCTTTCTCATAGTAGGGTGTATTGTACAAATTTGAAAACGGACAAACTTTGCTGTTTATTATGTAGCAATGCAATTTTATTCGCAAAGTTCGGGCATTTTCTTGCAAATATTATCCAAAATTTTTGCCAAATCTTGCGCCTCGTATTCAATATTGTCTGATATTAGGTTGAGTTGTGTAGTATTTTGGTCCGAATAGTCTTTTTTGATTACAGACTGAAGTTTTTCGCGGTTGTTTTGGAGTTTTTCGAAATCCTCATGTATGTACTCCACATCGTCGGGCAGTGTGTCGCCATAATCCTGCTCGAAATGTTTCCGGATGATTTTCTCTTTCTGCAATATGTTGAATATCTGGTCTTTGGCCTGTGATATCGTGTTGCTGAGCCTCTTTTGTGCATTGCGTAGGTTCTCGCTGTCGAGGCGCTGCAGGTAGTCGTTGATGGCCGAATTAACGTTTTCGCGGCAGCTGCGGCAGTATGTGGTGTTCATCTCGTTCTTCAGGCTCTCGCAGAAAGTGGTGGCCTCGGCGCTTGGCTGCATCAGCTTCAGCTTGTCTACTTTTTTGCTGAATACGTTCTTGTATTGCTCGTTTTCCAGCTTGCTGATTTTTGCCATGAGGTCGGCCACGTTGTTGAATTCGGGATGGTCGGTGGGGAATTCCACCGAGTGGAGTATCGCCAGGTTTTTCTCGTTGCGCTCGGCGTCGAACTTGGCGGCGTCAGCGTCGGGATCGGTCATGAGCTTGGCTATGTTTTTCAGGTTGCGCAGGTTGTTGTCGCCATCCAGATACATCTCGGCGTTGGTGAGTATGGTGTTGTAGGTGGATAGAAACTCGTTGATGAAGATTGCGCTCTTGGCAAACTCTATCTTGCGGGTGTTCAGTATTCCCCTCAGGTGCAGATAGTTGTCGTATATCTGGGTGTACTGCATCCTGAAATCGTCGGTAATCTTGTTTTTGTAGTTGAGCAGGTAGTTGTTGATGCTAGATTTCAGGGTAACGAAAGCGTAGAGGTATTCCACCAGCTTAAGCTCCTGAGTGTAGATGTCGGAGCTCAGCAGGCCCGATTCGTATGCCTTCTTCACCTTTGAGAGTCGTGCGTCCACGGTCTCGGATGTGGTTTCGTCGCCAATTACGGGCTCCGACACGTATTTAGATTTGTAGTTCACTATCACCATGAAGGGATACTTGTCGCAGCGTATCAGCGTGTTCAGTCTCGATCTGTCCAGCTTGGGGTTGTCGTTGGTGTTCAGGTATTTGGCTATTGCCGAAGAATCGATGTCGGCCTGGTGGATCCTGGATGGGATAAAGGAGTACACGCTTATGGAGGCCACCCTCTTGCTGAAGTCCTCCTCCTCGTAGAGTCGTATGGTGGAATTAAACTTGTATTCCTTGTTGTTTGTCTTGGTGGTGATAAGGTTGCCCAGCTCGCCCACCAGGGTTTTGGCGGCGGTAAGCGGCGTGGTGGTCCAGTTGGATATCTGTCCAAGCTGCGATGCCACAAACTCGTATATCTTGTTTGGCTTGTCCTTGGTGATAAGGTCCACGTTTATGTTGCAGTCTATCTTGCCGTTGCTTAGCGATGATAGCGGCAGGTTGTCCATTATCCTTATGGCCTCGTAGCTGTCCATGGTGTAGGTCATCAGCTGTCCGTTGCTTCCCGTGCTGATGTTGAAGTTGAATATCGGATAGCTGAGGTTTCCGAGAGCTGTGCCGTCTATCTTGGCGGTTATCAGGATGTTCTCTGGGCTGGGCAGAGATGTCTTGCTCTTTTTGGGCACGTTGGCATACAGGTCGTTTACGAGGGGCTGAAACTTTGTGCCGTTGAAGAGGAACATCTCGGATGTAAGGTAGTGCCACTCGTTGTTGAACTCGAAGCTCGATACCTTCTTGAACTCGGGGTTTACGGTCAGCATGTCCTGTGCCGATGCGGCCATAGGCATCAGCATTGCGGCGGGCAATATCAGTTTCCCTAGTATTTTGTGTAGTGTCATGGTGTGGTGTCTGTTGTTTTTTGGGGTGGTTACTTTATGCGGCAGAAGCCTATTCTTGCAAATCGCATTGTCATTATCAGCAGCATCGGGTAGAATGCCACGTCGTATTGCTGCGGCATCAGCGGACCCGCTATGGCGAATATTCCGCATGTTATGGCCGCGGCCTTGTAGTATGTGGTCCAGAATTTGGCAGTGCTCTTGGTTTTCCATGCCGCCACTATGTGCACGGGCCACAGCCACAGGATGTTGAGGTTGTAGGCGCACACCGTGTGTTCCGACATGAACCACGCCATGGCCACCACTATTCCCAGAAATCCGGTAAGGCACATCATCGTGGCGTCGGCCCAGGCGCTGTATCTTTTTTTCTTTATCTCCAGGTATGTAATCGGTGCCCATGCTGCCAGTATCAGCCAGAGTATCAGGCTTGGCGATACGTATGTAAGCCAGTCGGCGGTTTCCACCGGCGGATAGTCTATCACTACGCGTGTCTGTCCCACCAGAGGCACGCTGCCGCCGTTTAGCTGCAATGTGGTGTGGCTCAGGGTCTCGCTCACGTAGTCGGGCATGAACATGGCGGTTTCTGATGTTGCTTTTTTATCTACGGGCAAACCCATCAGCAGCGATACGCCCATCCTCAGCCACGGCATGTTGGAGATCTTGCTGTTTATCGACTGCCTAAGGGTGAAGTCGTAGTTGCTTTCGGGAAACTGTATGTCGGGGCCGCAAGCCTTCTTCAGGATGTCGCGTATCTTGGTGGCGCAGTTGTCGTAGAGGAAATTGTAGCGGTAGTATCTGTTTTCCTCCAGTGCGTTCCATTCCAGATATGCGAACATTGCCTGCGCCTGCCTAGGCGACAGGTTTAGGTCTTGCTCTGATACCTGCCTTTTTCCGCGGAGATACTCGTAGCTGAACAGCCTGAAATTGTACACCGTGAGGGCATAGTCGAGGTAGCCGCGGGCAAATTTCAGCGCAAAAAGCGGCTGGGTGTAGTCGAATGTGCCGTAGTTGTACACTCTGTCGAAGCCTCTTTCGGGACACCTCACCCTTATGGCCGAGTGTCCGAAGGCCGAGTATATCTGGTCGCCCTGCGCACAGGTAAGTATGCTGATCCTCAGGGCGATAGAGTCGTCTTGCGCCATTGCGCACAATCCCTGCAAGGCCAGGAGAATCGATATAATGTATTGTCTCATTGTGATTAAAGTTTCAAATCGTAAAATTAATTTTTGTTTTTCATAAATCGAAATAAAATTTTCAGTTTTTTTTGATAAATTTGCGCTGCCATATTAAAACGGCGTCCACGGCATGCGCAGACTTATTTACATATCGCTGTTGTTGGTGCTGCGCGCCTCATTTGCGGCCGCGCAGGACTACAGTTTCTCGCAGTATTTTCTCGACAAGCTGTCGCTGAGCCCCGCCTTTGTGTCGGTGGGCGATTACAGCGAGCTGGGATGCTCCGTGCGCAGCCAGTGGCCGGGCATAGATGGCGGATACCGCATTTATATGGCTGAGTATCAGCAAAAACTGCCTGGCATCAGCAGCGGCATGGGCGCGCGCGCCTATGGCAACATGCAGGGCGGAGGCGCCTACGGAAGCACGGGTTTCTCGGCCGTGTATGCCTACGAGGCGTCGCTTGCCGACAACCTGAAGCTGTCGATGGGCATCGAGGCCGGATACACATCACGCGGCCTCAGCCAGCAGAATCTGGTATACTATTCCATGATAGACAGGGCCACGGGGCAGGTGGGGCCGGCATCAGAGAAAGTATCAGCCACAAGATACAGCCAGCTGTACCTGAGCGCCGGAGCCGTGCTATACACCAGGCGCACGCTGCTGGGGCTGGGTTTCCAGAGGCTGGCAAGGCTGGATATCGATGGCGGCACGGGCGATGCAATGGGGTTTTCCCTGATGCTGAACCACAAATTTGTGATAGACGGCAACCCCGACCGCGAGAAACAGTTTCTGGTGCCGTGCGTTACATACTCGCGCACACCTTATAATAATATAGTGATGCCCGGAGTGTATTATCAGGGCCTGAGGCTGATGCTATCGCTGGCCGTAAGGACCACCATCAACAAATACATGACGGCGGCGGCCCTGTCGGCATACGCGGGGTATTCGTTTGGCAGACTGGAGCTTGGCGTGGGCCATGATTTCGAGCTTCAGAGTGTGCTGAGGCAGGCCGGCGGGGCCACCGAGGCCTGCCTGAAATACAAAATTAAAAATTATTGAAAAAACATTGCGGCCTAGACAATAATAAGGCAATGTTTGTAGTTATAATTGTGAAAATTTGTTTAAAACTCTATACAATATGAAAGTAAGTTTGAAGATAATGATGCTTGCAGGCTTGCTGGCAGGCGGATCGATGATGATGACGTCATGCGGCCCCAAGGTACAGCAGCGCAGCGGAGCATCCAGCAAAACCGGATGGGGCTACAACGATCCCAAGATGGGCGGTTTCGAGGTAGCTGAATATGTGGAGCAGGACGCAGGTCCTGGCTTGGTGCTTATAGAAGGCGGTACTTTTACAATGGGTAGCTTGGAGCAGGACATTATGTACGACTGGAACTCCATGAGAAAGCGTGTAACTGTATCTTCATTCTATATGGACGAGACCGAGATATCGAACGTGGACTACCGCGAATACCTCAACTGGGTATACAAGGTGTTCTTCGATGAGTATCCCGAGCTGTATTTCAAGGCACTGCCCGATACATTGTGCTGGCGCAGACGTCTGGCTTACAACGAGCCATACGTGCTGTTCTATTTCCGCCACCCTGCCTACAACGACTATCCTGCTGTAGGCGTTTCGTGGGAGCAGGCCAACGAGTACTGCCTCTGGCGTACCGACCGTGTTAATGAGAAAGCCCTCATCGACTACGGTATCCTGGACTACGAACCCGATCAGAAGGGTTCCAACAACTTCAATACCGACGCATACATCGCCGGCAAGTACATCGGTACCGTTCGTCACAACATTCCTTCGCCATCTTCTCCAGACGGCGCGCGTCCTGCCAAGATGGAGGATGGTATCATGCTGCCATCATACCGTCTGCCTACCGAGGCCGAGTGGGAGTACGCAGCTCTCGCGCTCATCGGCAACTCTCAGGGTTCGCCAGAGCGTATCGTAAACCAGAGACTCTATCCTTGGAACGGCCACTACGTACGTAACGAGGAGAAGGCCAACCGAGGACTCTTCCGCGCCAACATGCAGCGTGGCCGAGGCGACCTCATGGGTGTGGCCGGCTACCTGAACGATAACGCCGCTCCTACAGCTCCTGTTGACAGCTACTGGCCAAACGACTACGGTCTCTACTGTATGGCCGGCAACGTAAACGAGTGGGTGCTTGATGTTTACCGTAACTACACCAACCTCGACAACGAGGACTTCAACCCATTCCGTGGTAACATCTTCGAGGTATTGGCAAAGGACGATGCCAACGAGTACATCCTCAACGATACCACCGGACGTCTCGAGTACCGCCGCATGACCGACGAGGAGTCTGCCAACAGAAACAACTACAAGACCGCCGACAACATCAACTACAAGGATGGTGACCTCCAGTCTTCTATCGACGAGAACAAGTGGCTCACCAACGAGGATGAGGGCAATGTAGGTTCGGAGCGTATGTACCACAACCAGAACACCGAGAACAACCCAATGTCGTCTCTCGTAAACGATATGGTTCGCGTATACAAGGGCGGTGGATGGAGAGACCGCGTATACTGGATGGTGCCTGGCACAAGACGTTACCTCCAGCAGGACCGTTGCGCCGACGACCTCGGTTTCCGTTGCGCCATGATCCGTGTGGGTAGCCCTTCAGGCGTTTCTGGAAAGAAAAAATAATCTTCGCAAATGAGGATATAATCATTATGGATAAAGGCTGGTTGCTTGCAAAAGGCGGCCAGCCTTTATTTTTTTGCATTTTTTATTTTTTAATCTCTGACTTAATTTATAAATTTGCACCGTTTTTTCACACAAATATTAATTAGCAACTTTAACAAAATTGGATATTCAGACCCTATATAGCGGTGTAATAATTGGTTTGCTTGCCGCCAGCCCGGTAGGAGCGGTGGCCATTCTGTGCATGCAGAAAACCATCCAGCGCGGATTCTTCCACGGCTGGTTTATGGGCGTGGGGTCGGCCTTCGGCGATTTCGTCTATGCCATAATAGCCGGTTTCGGCCTTACATACATCTCCAATTTCCTTATCGAGAACCGTCTGGTGCTCGGCATAGTGGGCGGCCTGCTTATGATATACCTGGGCCTCAAGGTTTTCAGGGCCAATCCCGTGGAGCAGTGGAAACAGGCCAAATCGCCTCAGAGCAACAAGAAAAACCCCTTCTCGGGATTTGCCACCAGTTTTGCGCTCACAGTGTCCAACCCTCTCACAATCATTGTTTTCGGTACTCTCTTCACGGCGTCGGGATCGGTAAATACTCCCGGCTTTGCCGATACATGCGTGGAGCTGCTGGGCGTTATCATAGGCGCCATCCTCTGGTGGACCCTCCTGGTGAGCATCGTAAACATCTTCCGCCGCAAGATAGGTCCGCGCGTTTTGCTGTGGATCAATAAGATAATGGGCATTTCCATAATGCTGTTCGGCATTTCGGTAATGATAATGGTTATTTTCTTCAATGACAAGCTTTAGGTTTCTGATACCAGCCCTTCTATTAATAATAGGCGTGTGCTCCGGCTGCATACCCGGCCCGCCCTCCAACTGCAATTTCGAGACCATAGAATATGCATGCATCGATGGCGAGAGCCTTGTGATGGATGTATACAGTCCGCTGCATCAGGGCCCTGATGCTGAGGCTCCTCTGTTTGTATACTTCCACGGCGGCACATGGGTGGCCGGATCGCGCAACAAGATACGTCAGCGCTACCGCAACCATGTGGTGGAATCTCTTGTGGACAGCGGATGCGTGGTGGTATCGGTGGAATACAGGCTTGTGGACCTAGATGGGCACTCTCTCGTGCACTCCCTGGCCGACTGCCGCGCCGCCCTCGATTACGTGAGAAGCCACGGCGATATCTTCCACAACCCACACAGCAATCGCAAGATTGTGGTTTGGGGATCGTCGTCGGGGGCGCAGCTGGCATTGATGACGGCATACAGCGACACCGTATCGGGCCCGGGGCGCATAGCATGTCTGGTGGACGATTTCGGACCCGTAGACCTGGTATCAGCCCTCGACACACTTCCCGGCTGGGCCAAGACAAAGGTGTCAGGCATTTTCTTTGGTCAGGATGTTTCTGATGCTGAGGCTTTTGATTCGCTGGCCCGCATATACTCGCCCATCTGCCATATCAACCGCAACATACCCGTGATGATATTCCACGGATCCGACGACGACGTGGTAAGCTCCAGGCAATCGTACACCCTCAGCGACAGCCTTGGCCCTGAGATTAGCGACATCAGGATTTTCGAGGGCTACGGCCACGGATTCCACTCGCTGGATTCGTCCCACACCAGAGCCTACATCACAAGCCTCTGGGATTTCCTGCACAGGCATCTTGACGGCATTGATGCAAAATAATCCAGCATGGGGACACTTTTTATAAAAATAATACTTACCTTTGCATCAATCTCAACAAAATTTTTCTAAGTAGATACTATGAGAAAATTACGTACAGCATTACTGGTGGCCGCCATCTCGGCTTCGGCCTGCGCCATGGCTCAGGATGGGGTTTCCAAGTCGTATTACGACAAAAACGAGACTCAGTTGTACTCGGAAGGCAACCTCAAGGATGGCCATGAGAACGGCCGATGGGTATATTACTACAAGAACGGAAAAAAATACAAGGAGGTGGACTTCTACATGGGAGTGGTGAACGGACGCGTGGCCTACTACTACGAGAACGGAGCGCTCATGAACGAGGGCACCGTGATAAACAACCAGACATCAGGACCCTACAAGGAATATTTCGACGACGGCACACTGAGGGTGGAGGGCCAGTACAAGAACGGACAGAAAGACTCCATCTGGAAAGAATACAGCATTGTATCAAGGCTGATATCGGTGCAGGACTGCAGCAACGGCACTGTGAAACTCATGGAGGCCTGGGACAACAGCGGCGTCAAGATGGTGGACAAGGGAAACGGACTATACAAGGCATATTTCGGCAACGACCGCGACATCAAGGAGCTGGGCCGATACAAGGACGGCCTAAAGGATTCCACCTGGAACACCTACTGGCGCAACGGAAACGTTTCCACTGTGATGAACTACCTGAAGGGCGAGCCCACAGGATCTATAAACACCTTCTACGAGAACGGCAACAAGCGATCGTCGGAGAATGTGGAAAACGGCGAATACCTTTTCTGGTTCGAGAACGGTGTATTGAGCACCAGCGGATTCATGAAAGACTCCAAGCGCCACGGAATGTGGAAGATATACAACTACAAGGGCGTGCTTAAGAAAGAGGGGCAGTATCAGGATGGAAAAATGGAAGGCCTCCACACCGGATACTTCGACGACGGCAAAAAGGAGTCGGAGATAAACTACAGCAACGGACGCAAGCAGGGCCATGCGGTGTGGTATCAGCTCGACACCACCACACGCGGACAGAAAAACCACTACGTGAAGGCCATGGAGGGCGATTTTGACGCCGACATCCAGACCGGACACTGGGTATATTACCAGAACGACGGCAAGATAGGAAACCAGGGCGACTATCTGGACGGCCGCATGACAGGCCTCTGGACATGGTATTACGATACGGGAGAGGTATGGAAAAAGGGCCAGTACAAAAACGGCGACCGCAACGGACTCTACACCGTATACTTCCAGAACGGAAAGGTGTTCTACACAGGAAACTTCAAGGACAACAAGGAGGAGGGCTTCTGGAAGAGGTTCCACGAGAGCGGACGCCCCGAGATGGAGGGATGCTTCCACAACGGAATGATGGATTCGATATGGAAAGAATGGTTTACCAACGGAGTGCTCCGATACGAGATCTCCTACAAGAAAAACCTGAAGGACGGCCCCGTAATCTATTATGACGAGACCGGCATGAAAACCATGATAAACACCTACAAGGACGGCAAGTACAACGGCAAGTTCACACAATTCAACGAGACCGGAGTGGCCGTGGTGGACGGACAGTACATCATGGACAAGAAAACCGGCGAATGGACCTACCGCCAGGCCGACAGCAAGATCACCCGAAAGGAAAACTACAAGGACGGACGCCCATTCGGCACCTGGACCGAGTATTACCCCAACGGCAACGTGCAGACTCAGAAGCAGTTTGGCAAAAACGGACTGCTGGACGGCAAGATGATGAAGTACGACCGCTACGGCAAGGTTACCTACGAGGCCATATACGCCAACGGCAAGCTTCAGAAAATAGTGCAGCAGGCCGGCGGCAACAATATGCCCAACTTCTAACAAATAAGCACATTATCAACAAAAACAACGAGATACAGATGAAAAACATAAAGATAGCAGTAGACGGACACTCGTCGTGCGGAAAAAGCACCATGGCCAAGGCTCTGGCAAGGCATTTTGGATTTGTGTACATAGATACCGGCGCAATGTACCGCGCCGTAACGCTTTTCGCCATGCGCAACAATATGGTGGATGCCGACGGCAACCCCAACCAGGCCGCACTGGAGGCCCGCATTGCTGATGTCGACATCAGTTTCGGGAAAGACGAATCAGGCGCCATGACCACCATCCTGAACGGCGAGAACGTGGAGAAGGAGATCCGTGGCATGCAGGTATCAGCCAACGTAAGCAAGATAGCCGCCCTTAAGTTTGTGCGTAAGGAGATGGTGACCCTCCAGCGCAAGATGTCGAAATCGTGCTCCGTGATAATGGACGGCCGCGACATAGGCACAGTGGTGTTCCCTGATGCCGACCTCAAGATATTCGTGACCGCAAGGCCCGAGGTGAGGGCTCAGCGCCGATACGACGAGATGCAGGCCAAGGGCAACACCCAGGTTACATTCCAGGAGGTGCTCCAGAACCTTACCGAGCGCGACCGCATCGACAGCACCAGGGCCGAATCGCCACTCCGCCAGGCCGACGACGCTGTTCTCCTCGATAATTCCGACCTTACAATAGAGCAGCAGTTCCAGCTGGCTGTTAGCTGGATAGAGAAACTTATTAAGTGAGTGAAGTGTTTGAAGTGATATGACAGTAGATATAGATACCAACGCCGGATTCTGTTTCGGAGTCACCAACGCCATCAACAAGGCCGAGAACGAGATCCAGAACAGCGGAAGCCTTTATTGCCTGGGCGAGATAGTGCACAACCACGAGGAAACCAGCCGCCTGGCAAAGCTGGGCATGAAGACGATATCGTATCAGGAGTTTTGCTCCCTCAGCAACACCACCGTGCTCCTGAGGGCGCATGGGGAGCCTCCGTCCACGTATCAGACCGCCGCAAGCAACAATGTGTACATAATAGACGCCACCTGCCCCATAGTGCTGAGGCTGCACAAACTTATACAGACCAACGCACAGCAATATCCCGACGCCCAGACCGTGATTTTCGGAAAGAAAGACCACGCCGAGGTGGTGGGCCTGGTGGGGCAGGTGAGCGGCAACGCCGTGGTGGTATCCGCCGAAGACGAGATAGAAATGATAGACTTCCACAGGAGCATACTGCTGTACTCGCAAACCACGATGAACTCCCACAAATACAACAACCTGGCCGAGAAGATAGCCAGCCGCCTCAGGGACACCAGCCCTGATGCCGTGTTGCGAAAATTTGATACGGTGTGCAGGTCGGTGGCCCTAAGGGAGCAGAACCTGAGCGCATACGCCCGCAACCACGACGCCATAATGTTTGTGGCCGGGGCCAACAGCAGCAACGGCAAGTACCTATTTTCCACATGCAGCAAGGCCAACCCTAGAACATATTACGTATCCAGCGTGTTGGACATCGACCCCGCCATGCTGGTGGATGTGGATAGGCTGGGCATCACTGGAGCCACCTCCACACCCAAATGGCTGCTTCAGAATGTGGCTGATGCTGTGGCCAGGATTGTGTAACATGCTTTTTCACAAACTTGGAAAAAATTTTGTTATACATTGAAACTTTTATTAACTTTGCGCACAACTATAAAAAATAGCAAAAATAATTAGCAATGTTTGGACAAAATAGAATTGCAGTTATTGGTGGCGGAAGCTGGGCTACGGCCATTATCAGCCTGCTTACCAATAATGTAAAGGATGGCAACAAGGTAAACTGGTATCTCCGCAAAAAGGAGCATATCGACTATGCCATGAAATACGGACAAAACCCGAAATATCTTAACTCCCTGATATTGGAGACTAGCAAGATAGAATTTTACAATGACCTCAACGAGGTGATAAAGAATTCTGATACTCTGATATTTGCCGTGCCATCGGCTTTTATAGAGAGCACAATGAGCCAGTATACGGGCGAATCGCTGGAAAACCACGTGGTGGTATCGGCCATCAAGGGCATGATACCCGAGCGAAACACCATCATGGCTGATTATTTCCGCGACAACTTCAACGTAAACCTGGAGAAGAATTTCTGTGTTCTGGCCGGCCCGTGCCACGCCGAGGAGGTGGCCCTGCAGAGGCTCTCGTACCTTACCATAGCCTGCAAGGACCTCAACACCGCCGAGGTGATAGCCAACTGCCTGGAGTGCAAGTATCTGAAAACCTCCATCACCGACGATATCTACGGCACCGAGTATGCCGCAGTGCTCAAGAATGTGTTTGCCATTGCAGCCGGCGTATGCGCAGGCCTGGGCTACGGCGACAACTTCCTGGCGGTGCTGATGAGCAACGCCATCAGGGAGATGAAGCGTTTTGTGGATACCGTGCATCCCATCACGCGCGATATCAAGAGCTCGGCATATCTTGGCGACCTGCTGGTGACCGCCTACTCCAAGTTCTCCAGAAACAGGACATTGGGCATGATGCTGGGTCAGGGATACTCGCTGCAGAGCGCCCTGCTGGAGATGAAGATGGTGGCCGAGGGTTTCTACGCCAGCAAGTGCATCCACGACGTAAACCTGAAGTACAATATCGACCTTCCGATATGCAACGCAGTATACAACATCCTGCATAACGGAGCCCCCGTGGGATTCGAGATAAAGCTCCTGATCGATAAGATTAGATAATTTTTACGTTCGCCGATTAAAAATTTTATCTTTTATTCGCTTTTCTCGCAAAGGTTGATTAAATTTGTGAAATTTTTAGACAGTAATATGGAAATTAACGATACCGAATTTGAGGATATACGTCCATACAGGGACAATGAGGTGCCTGCCGCCATCGAGAGACTTCTTGCTGAGCCGGGTTTTAGGAAAACCATCAAATATTTTTTCCCTAATGTTCCATACGAGGTAACAGAGCAGACTCTCCGCGGCATCAAGACCGTAAAGGAGTTTCAGCACAAGTTTATCGTAACCCTCGTTACCGGATTGGAGAAAAAGACTACATGCGGAGTCACCATCAACGGTTTGGAGAACATCGAGGAGGGCAAGGGCTATATTCTTATGTCGAACCACCGAGACATAATCCTTGATTCGGCTTTCCTTAATACCCATCTTGCGCTCATGGGCAAGGAGACTTCGGAGATTGCCATAGGCAGCAATCTTCTGATATTCCCTTGGATTACAGATCTGGTGAAGCTAAACAGGACTTTTGTGGTGAAACGCAATCTGTCGGTAAAAGAGCTTATGGTAAGCTCCATGATACAGAGCAAATACATCCGCAACACCATCATCAACCGCAACACTTCGATCTGGATAGCCCAGCGCGAGGGCCGCACCAAAAACGGCGACGACAAAACCCAGGGCAGCGTGCTGAAGATGTTTAATATGTGCGAGAGCGGCGATGTGGTGCAGAACCTTATCCCCCTCAACATCATACCCGTAACATTCTCATACGAGTACGATCCCGTGGATACCTACAAGGTGGCTGAGGCTTATAACAAGATGGTGGATTCGTCGTTCAAGAAGAGCAAGAGCGACGATGTGGCCGGCATGCGCGAGGGAATGGCATGGAAGAAGGGCCGTGTAACCATAAACGTGGGCAAGCCCATCAACGACGATCTGGCCAACATGCCAAAGGCGCCAAACAAAAACGCCCAGTACGACGAGATAGCCAAACTCATCGACAAGAAGATATACGCCGGATACACACTGTATCCCATCAACTACGTGGCTGCCGATATTTTGTCGGGCCAGACACGCTTTGCCAATATGTACACTGATGCCGACAAGGCTGCCGCTCTGGGATATTTCGACGAGCAGTGCAAGCGTTTCCAGGGTGATGTGGATATCCAGAGGCAGATGCTCATGAAGATATACGCAAATCCCGTTTACAACGCAATGGACATTCAGCAATAATTAACGTGAGTTCGGCGGATTAAAAGTTCCGCACAGGTTGATTATTTTGATGATTATATCAAAAAAGGAGCTGCCTTGGGGTCACAAAATCTCGAGGCGGCTCTTTTTTTTGCGAAATTTTTTTTATCTTTGGTCACTGAAAAGATTATCCATACTAAACCATCGTGAGTTCGATGAAATTGGTCTGTGTTATCTGTGCGAAACCTTTAATTCGTTGAACTGACGTTAAATTATATTGCTATCATATATGAGAAAGTTTATCATAAAAACGGCGCTCGCTGTATTGGCGGCGTGTACGGTGTTTCCTGCGCAGTCGCAGAACAGGGAGGAGCATTTGATAAATTCCGGATGGAAGTTTGCCTTCGGACATGCTCAGCAGGTGCAGGCCAATTTCATGGCGGGCACCCAGTATTTCAACTATCTTACCAAGACCGGCTACGGCGACGGCCCGGCCAATCCGGCTTTCGACGACCGTCCATGGCGCTCAGTGGATATTCCACACGACTGGGCCGTGGAGCTGCCTTTCTCCCCTGATGCCAGCCACAGCCACGGATACAAGTGCGTGGGCTGGGCTTTCCCGGAATATTCGGTGGGATGGTACCGCAAAACAATCAACATTCCGCAGAAAGACCTCGGCAAGAAGATATCGCTGCTCTTCGAGGGCATATTCCGCAATTCCGAGGTTTGGGTAAACGGTTTCTACCTTGGATGCGAGCAGAGCGGATACCTTGATTTCCAATACGATATCACCGACTATCTGAACTACGGCGCCGACAACGTTATCACCGTGAAGGCCGACGCGTCGCTGGAGGAGGGCTGGTTTTACGAGGGCGCGGGCATTTACCGCAATGTATGGCTGATAAAGACCGATCCAGTGCATGTGGCCAAAGACGGAATTTTCGTAACCACCAACATCAACGGCAGCAATGCCGACGTGGCCGTAAGGGTGGATGTGGACAACGCCGACTACAAGGCCCATGACGTAAGGCTGTCGCTCACCGTAAAGGATGCCATGGGCAAGCCTGTGGCAAGCACCGAAGCATCAGCCCGCGAGATAAGGGCAATGGACAGCCACAAGTATTGTAAGGAGCTGAAGGTGAGCGGTATAAAGCTTTGGCAGCCTGATGCTCCAGCCATGTACACATTGGAGGTGAAGGTGGTTTCTGATGCCGAGCAGGTGGATTGCAAGCAGGTGAGGTTCGGTTTCAGGACCTTGGAGTTTACATCCGACAAGGGCTTCTTCATCAACGGCAAGCACCTGAAAATTGTGGGCGTAAACATCCATCAGGATTTTGCCGGAGTGGGTTGCGCCATCAACAAGCCTTTGCAGATAGAGCGCGTAAAGATGCTTAAGTCGTGGGGTTTCAACGGCATACGCACCAGTCACAATCCCGTAAACGTTGACCTCCTTGATGTTTGCGATTCTCTGGGAATGGTGGTTTTGGAGGAGACGCGTCTAGAGGGCATCAACGACTACCACAAATCGCAGCTGCGCCGCATGATAGAGCGCGACCGCAACCACCCCTCGATAATAGCCTGGAGCGTGGGCAACGAGGAATGGCGCATAGAGAGCAACATCCTGGGCGAGCGCATCACCAAAACCATGCAGGCCTACGCCAAAACCATCGACAGCACACGCATGTATACCGTGGCCGTAAGCGGCGGATGCGGATACGGCAGCTCGGAGAGCATAGAGCTGATGGGTTTCAACTATCTGGCTCAGTGCGATATAGATACTTACCATGCCAAACACGCCAGCCAGCCCGGATGGCTTACCGAGGAGACATCGGGCTGCGGAGCCAGGGGCATCTACTGGGCCGACAGCGCCAGATGCCACATCCCTCAGTTCGACAGGGCCGGCGGCACTTCCATAGAGCGCGGCTACGCTTTCTGCATGGACCGCGACTGGATGAGCGGACTTTTCTACTGGACCGGTTTCGACTACAGGGGCGAGAGCACGCCATTCTCGTATCCGGCCAACGGCAGCTATTTCGGAATCCTGGATCAGTGCGGATTCCCCAAGGACGCCGCCTACTACATACTGGCCAACCGCAGCCAAAAGCCTATGGTTCACCTGTTTCCACACTGGAACCACGCCGGACATGAGGGCCAGATGGTGGATGTGTGGGCCTACAGCAACTGCGACGAGCTGGAGCTGATACTCAACAAGAAGTCCATGGGCAAGCAGCCCGTGCCCAAATACGGACACTGCGCCTGGAAGGTGGAGTATCAGCCCGGCACAATAATGGTGAAGGCCTACAAGAACGGCGTGGTGCAGGCCAGCGAGGAGCTCAGGACATCGGGGCAGGCCGCCCAGGTGCAGCTTCAGGCCAACAAGACCACCGTATCCCGGAAATCGGAGGACGTGCTGCTGGTGCAGGTTCAGGCCCTGGATGCCAAGGGTTTGCCCGTGCCTGATGCCGCAGGTAAGATAAAGTTCTCGGTGCAGGGTCCGGCACAGATTCTGGGCGTGGGCAATGGCGACCCATCGTGTCTGGAAAACGACCGCGAATATGCCCAGGGCTATGCGCTGCCGATATCAGCACGTCAGGAACTTACGGTATCCAATCTGGACAACTGGAAGGCCGAGATGGATGCAGCAGCATCAGACTCTTGGAGAAAGGCCCTGCACACCGACCGCAGCGAGAGGTGGAACTATTACCACGACTCGCTGCTGGTGGTGAGGTGCGATTTCGATATCAGCGATTTTGCCCCTGAGGCCGCTTTTACTCTGTATTCCAAGAGCATACTGCACAATCAGAGCATCTACGTGAACGGCGTTAAGGTGGCCGGCGATATCAGCCGCGACGCTCCACAGCAGTATCAGATCGATAGAAAAATACTGCATGAGGGCCGCAACGAGGTGATTTTTGTGGGCAAGAAATTCCGCAAGGCATACGAGTGGGACGAGCCAAACACCGACCCCGGATGCGTGGGCGTAAGCATACCCGCGGCGCAGTATCAGCGCAGCCTGTTTGGAGGCAAGGCCCTGCTGGTGGTAAGGACTTCCGGCAAGCCCGGCGCCATCACCATCACTGCCAAGGGCGACGGAATCAGGGAAGGCAAGCTGGTGGTAAAATGATTGTTTCCATGAAATTTTTTATTATATTTGTGCTGTAATTTTATGTTGTTGCCGAAATAACGTTTTTTGTTATGGATATAAGACAGAAGATATCAGATTTATGGTCCGTAAAGGGCCAGACTACCATAAGCAGGCAGATGCTGAGGTCGCTCATGATTACCGTGATAGGGCTGATACTGGTGCTGGATGTTGTGATATACTGGATAGTTTTCGACAGGATATACACCAACACCACCGACAGCATCAGGCAGACCCTGAGGATAGAGGCTTCCAACACCAGCCTCTTCATTTACAGGTACATGGATGACCTTTGCGTGCTGCGCAACATTGTGGATTTCAACGATATTGACCAATCTTTCGCCAAGATATCGGACGTGATGAGGGACCACGGCAACCCCAGCAAGATGGTGCGCCTTACGTTGCCAAACGGCGTGTCGTACAATTCCATTAATGGCAAGGACGCCGAGAGCGCCATCCACCGCCATTATTACGAGGAGATTGTGGAAAACCACAACTGGATGTGTTTCGGCAACTGCCAGTACGAGGACGCGGTGGGAGAGGAGTGCTACAGCCTGTCGCTGGTGTGCGCCAATCAATACTGGCAGCTTCTTGGTATTGTTACAGTGTATTTCGGCACGGCAGATTTCGACCGGAACCTTTCTTCCCTGAACCTTAACGGGGCTGGATCCAGCCTGCTGGTGGAGGGCACCGGCATGGTGAGGTGGTACAGCCCCTCCAAGGAGCCAGTTTCCATGCACATCAACAAGTTTGTGGAGATGGGTTTCACGGGCATCGACACCGTTTTCACCAATAGTTTCAAGCGTTTCGAGGAGTCGCATTTCAATGTGGAGTTTACGGGCGAGTCGGTTTTCAGCAACGAGACCAAGACTCCCATCATGGTGTATTACGCCATGATTCCGGGATTGTCGCAGCTTGCCCTGGCCATCGCGATACCCAAGTATCAGTTCTACAAGGATTATTATTTTATCCTGCTGATGATGGTGCTCCTTACTATAGCCGTTATCGTAGCCTTGTTTGTGGTGGCGCGCAGGCTTACGAGGAGGCTGGTTTCGGAGCCTCTGGAATCCGTGAACCAGTTTACCGACGATTTTGCCGACGGCAATCTGTATTCCACAGCCATAGACGGGCTGGAAACCCACACCGAGATGGATTTGCTGAAGCAGAACCTTAAGAAGATGCAGGGCAAGGTTTATGATGCCGTGGGCAATATCAGAAACTACACCCGTGGCATTTCGGAGGATTCGGTATGCCTTACATCGTCGATATCAAAGGTTTCGGATGGCGCGCAGACCCAGTCGGCCACTGTGGAGCAGATTTCGGTGAGCGTGGAGAATATCTCCGACATCATCAAGGACAATACCGACAAGGCGCTGGTTACCCGCGACAACTCGTTGCAGATTTCTGATGATATTCAAACTGTTACTGATGCCAGCGTTAATGCGCTGTCGTGCATGCAGAATGTTATCGAAAAGGCCAAGATAATCAACGAGATTACCCACAAGACTGATATCCTTGCCGTAAATGCTGCCGTGGCGGCGTCGCGCGCGGGCGAGCATGGCAAGACCTTTGCCGTGGTGGCCGAGGAAATCCGCAAGCTCTCTGAGCGTTGCCAGAAGGCCAGCCAGGAGATCAACAACTCGTCGGCTGAGACTCTCAAGATTACGGAGCGCAGCGCAAGGCTCATCGAGCATATTTCGCCCAGGATTCAGGAGAATGCCCAGAAGGTGGCTGAGATTTCGGAATCGTGCACCGACCAGCTTCAGAAAACTTTGCAGATAAAGCAGGCCATAGAGCAGCTTGTGGACATCACCGTGATGAACTCGCAATCGGCCGAGCAGTTGGATATTTTCTTCAAGAACCTCACCGACAAGCTAAAGAGTCTTAATATCTGCATTGATTTCTTCAAGCTTGATGCCTCGGATCTGGACCGCGACAAAATCCTGAAGCTCATAGACGAGCATACTCATGAGATTCTGCTTCTAAACGAGCAGATGGA
>JAKSLV010000039.1 GCA_024401025.1 Bacteroidales bacterium | reverse complement strand
TCCTTGCAGAGCTCGAAGCTGTCACCGTGGTCGAGGTGGAGAACGATCTGAGGATTCTCGCAACCAAGCTCCTTGGCGTACTCTACAGCACCCTTGGCGAGGTTACGGAGGATAGTACCGTTGGCGTAGTTGCGGGCGCCCTTAGATACCTGCATGATAACAGGAGACTTTGTCTCTACAGCAGCCATTACGATAGCCTGCATCTGCTCCATTGTGTTGAAGTTGAAAGCTGGGATAGCGTAGCCACCAGCTACAGCCTTAGCGAACATTTCCTTGGTGTTAACAAGGCCTAATTCTTTGTATGATACCATAATAGTTATAATTTTTATAATTAAAATTTTCCAAGCGCAAAATTAAGAATTTTTTGTTGGAAAACAAGCAAAAAAACATAAAAAAAATTACAGCGGCCTCAGCACCGTTATGCCCGTGGCCCTGCCCACTTTCATGAGAAACTCCTGCAGGCTCTCCTCCGTGGTGGTCACCCTCTTCAGCGTGCTGGATGCGTGCATCAGCCTCAGGGTGCCGCCCTCGTTTAGGGCAATGCCCACGTGCATGTAGTCCAGTCCCGGCACCGATGTGGTTATGAACACCAGGCTGCCCGTGGGTATCTGCGCCGCGTGCCTGTCTATCAGCGCCTTGGGTATGTACAGTGGCTGATGCTGCGATATCAGCTCCTCGCGCATCCGTATCGAGTCGGCCAGGCTGGGGTCCTCGCAGATGGCGCGGTAGCTCTGCGGATGCGTGCTCATGAAGTTTATTGGCTCCTGCCTCCTGATGCCTGCTTCCTTGGGCGTGATGTCCGCCGCCGTGCCGCGCTCGGTGTTGCGCATTATCCAGTCGGTGGAGTAGTGCAGGCGCGATGCCCATCCGTTTATTTTCCCGTCGCGGTAGCGCACGCGTTCCACCTCGCGCCTGAAGCTCTCGTATCCCGGATTTGCCGACATGGCGTCCCTGGCCAGCGCAAGGCAAGTCTCCTGAAACGTTACGCAGTCAAACTCGCTCAGGCTGGTCACCAGGCTCTCCTGTGCGCCCTTGTCCAGCGTGCCGGCCACATACGGCTTGCCCATCAGCAGGGTGGCGGCCTTGTGTATCAGCGCGTTCATTTGTCGGGGCTGATGCTTCAGCTCATCATGTATCCTCTCGTATTCGGCCATGTCGGGATTGTCGCGGAGGGCCCGGTTGCGGCGCAGCCTGTCCTCAGCCATCCTGTAGTACAGCCCGTTGCGGTTGCCCTCGGGTATGGAATCCATGATGTGCTCCAGCTCCTTGGCGTCCAGCGCATACATCAGGTGAGCCCCCAGTATGTAGCAAGCTATGGGGTGGTTTATGTACTTGTGCACAAAAGCCCTCTGAAACGACGTTATCTCGTTGTTTATGCTCTTGTGGGCCGAATCCAGGTCGGCAAGCATCAGGCTGTCGTTGTTGATGGCGGCATTGTGCGCTATGCGGTTGCTCTCGGCCAGCTTGTTGTTGTACACCGAGTACGATTGCAGGAAATCGGTGAAAATCTTGTTGGATTCCGATCCCGATATCACGCTCTTGGCCGGCTTGCCTAGGTTCAGGTCCACGCTGATGCGGCTGTTTTCCACAAATATCGGCAGATAGTCGTCGGCCGATTCGGCAAAGATGTACATCAGCTCGGCCCTGTCCACGCTGCCCTTAAGCCTGGCCTTGCCCATCTCCACCTTCATGGAGTCCACGGCCTTAAGCCCGCTGCCGGTCTCGCGGTACAGCTTTATCATGAGGTTGTTGCATTCGGGGGCTGATACCGCTATGTCAAACCCGTCGGAATGTGCGCCCCCGCACGCCTGAATCCATGCCGGTATCAGCATCAGTAATATTAGTATTTTGTTTTTCATACCACAAAGTTAGGCATTTTTTTTGTTTTTTATGGTCTGGTTTTGGATAATTCGTCCAAAATTATCAAATTTGTGTCCAATATATAATACGTGTGTTATGAATTTCAGCAATCCCAAAATCGGCAAGGCCCTTTTGACCTTGGTATATTTGATAACATTCCTGGTGGTGGCGTTTGTGTCGGTGAGCCTCTTCGTGCAGGCCCGCAGCATCAGCGACGCAGCCGCCGAGACGGCAATAGGCGGAACCCCGGCATCAGACCCCGGATACTACCAGCTGCCCGATATCCCCGACACCCTTACATTCTGCGGCGAGCCCGTGCCGCTGGAGGATTTCGACGTAAGGGAATCGCTGGAGAGCGAGCTCCTGAAGATCATGTACTGGCACTCCAGCACCATAATCTACCTGAAGCGCGCCGGAAGGTACTTCCCTCCCATGCGCAAGCTGCTGAGGGCCAACGGCGTGCCCGAGGATTTCCTCTACCTGTGCGTGTGCGAGAGCGGCATGGACAACGCCGTATCGCCGGCCAAGGCCGTGGGTTTCTGGCAGCTGCTGGAATCCACAGGCAGGGAGGGCGGCCTGGAGGTGAATTCCGAGGTGGACGAGCGCTACGATTTCGAGAAATCCACCGTGGTGGCATGCAAATACCTTAAGCAGGCCTACGCCAAATTCGGCAGCTGGACCCTGGCCGCCGCAGCCTACAACTGCGGACAAAACGGCATGCAGAAGGTGGTGAACCAGCAGGGACAGAACAGCTACTACGACCTCCGCCACAATCAGGAGACCGCCAGATACGTATACAGGATTCTGGCTTTCAAGATACTGATGCAGAGCCCCGAGAAGTTCGGCTTCATGCTCCACAAGCGCGACCTCTATCCCGAGATAGATACCCGCACCATACAGGTGGACACCGCCATCACCGATATGTACGCCTTCGCCAAGAGCCAGGCGCTCAACTACAAGATGCTGAAGCAGCTGAACCCATGGCTGCGCGACACCAAGCTCACCAACAAGAGCGGCAAGACATACAACATAAAGGTATTGAGGGACGGAGAGCATACCCGCGCCGGACTCTACAAGAAATAGTTACTTTAGTTTACAGTAGGAAAAATCGAAAATGAAAAAGAAAAACAACTACGCCGGCAAGAGCGGCTGGTGGCACGGCAAGACCGCGCGCACCATAAGGAAAATCCTGCTCTGGACGGCTGTGGCCCTGTTGGTGTTGCCTGTGATAGGAGTGCTGATATACAAGTGGGCGCCCGTAAAATGGACCCCGCTCATGGTGCAGCGCTATTTTGAGGGCGAGCCCCGCAGCAAGAACGCCACGCAGCAGTGGGTAGACTATGCCGACATATCGCCGCAGCTTACAAGGGCCGTGATATCATCGGAAGACAACCTCTTTGCCAAGCACTGGGGATTCTCGTTCCCATCCATCAAGGCCGCCTGGAAGGGCAACCGCGAGGGCAAGCCATTCCGCGGAGGCAGCACCATAAGCCAGCAGTGCGCCAAAAACGTATTCCTGTTCCACACTCGCAGCTATCTGCGCAAGGCCTACGAGGCGTACTTCACATTGCTGATAGAGCTGATATGGGGCAAGGAGCGCATCATGGAGGTGTACCTTAACGTTATAGAGATGGGCCCCGGAGTGTATGGCGCCGAGGCGGCATCGCAGAAATACTTCAGGCACAGCGCCAAGAATATTACCCAGGCTGAGGCTGCCCTTATAGCGGCTTGCCTGCCCAACCCCAGGAGATACCTGGTGGCGGCCCCGTCGCAGTATGTGCTTGGGCGTCAGCAGACCATAATGGGACTGATGCCCAAGATGGGGAAGATAGAGCTGAAGTAGGCATCGGTACCCCGGCCACGCATGCGCCGGGCCGGCGGTATTTTGCCCGCTTTCGCATTAAAATCAAAAAAAATACAAATATTATTTGCAAAAACAAAACATAATATTTAACTTTGCACCCATTAAGGATAGGGGACACTCATTGTCCCCTATTTCGTTAGCAAAAAACTATGATTTCAGCACAGACAATACAGCAGATTATCGAGCAGGATCCCGAGTTGCAGAGGTTCTTCGTAGTGGATATCAAAGTCAGCAAAGACAACGTTATCACCCTGAAGGCCGATACCGACGAGGGCATCACCATCGACGAGTGCGGCCTTCTCAGCCATGCCATAGAGGCAAAGCTGGACAGGGAGCAGGAGGATTTCGAGCTTGAGGTGTCAAGCCCGGGGCTTACGGAGCCGCTTAGGATACTGCGTCAGTATCTCAAGAATATAGGCAAGGAGGTGGACATCCTTATGATAGACGGCGAGAAGATAAAGGGCACCATTGCCGGGGCCGACGATGCCGCCGTCATTATAGAGGAGACTCACACCGAGAGGCAGAACGGCAAGAAGGTGAAGGTGACAGAGAAAAACACCTACAACTTCTGCGACATTAAACAGACAAAATTAAGAATCACGTTTAAATAAAAAATTTTAGGCGGAAATATGGAAATAACTAATCTGATAGATTCATTTGCCGAGTTCAAGGAGCAAAAAAATATCGACCGCGCCACTATGATGCGCGTTATCGAGGACGTTTTCAGAAACGTGCTCGCCAAGACTTTTGGTACCGACCAGAATTTCGACATTATCATTAATATCGACAAGGGCGACCTCGAGATATGGAAAAACCGCGTGGTAGTGGAGGATGGTGATGTTCAGGATCCCAACCTGGAAATCTCCCTTTCCGACGCCAAGGCCAAGAACCCCGATTTCGAGATCGACGAGGAGGTTACCGACGAGGTGAAGTTCCAGGACTTTGGCCGCCGCGCCATTCTCACTCTCCGTCAGAATCTTACAGGCAAGATTCTGGAGCTCGAGAAAGAGAAGCTCTACGAGAAATACAAAAACAAGATTGGCGAGATCGTGGTAGGCGAGGTATATCAGGTTTGGAAAAAGGAGATACTTATCCACGACGAGGAGGGCAACGAGCTTGTATTGCCAAAGCAGGAGCAGATCCCAAGCGACTTCTTCCACAAGGGCGACGCCCTCAGGGCCGTCATCAGCAATGTGGAGATGCGCAACGGTACTCCCAGCATCACAATTTCCAGAACTTCTCCGGTTTTCCTGGAGAGGCTCTTCGAGCTTGAGGTGCCCGAGATCATCGACGGACTTATCACTATAAAGAAGATTGTTCGCATACCTGGCGAGAGAGCCAAGGTGGCAGTGGAGAGCTACGACGACAGGGTAGACCCTGTAGGAGCATGCGTGGGTATGAAGGGTTCCAGAATCCACGGCATCGTACGCGAGCTGCGCAACGAGAACATCGATGTTATCAACTACAGCAACAACAGCCGTCTCTTTATCGAGCGCACTCTTAGCCCAGCCCACATCAACGACATCAAGGTGGACGAGCAGGAGCGCAAGGCCGAGGTTTATCTCGATCCCGAGGAGGTTTCCAAGGCTATCGGCAAAAACGGCTCTAACATCAAGCTGGCTGGCCAGCTTACAGGCTACGATATCGAGGTCTTCAGAGACATCGAGGAGGGCGTAGAGGACGATGTGGCCCTCACAGAGTTCGCCGACGAGATCGAGCCTTGGATTATTGATGCCCTAAAGGGCATTGGATGCGACACCGCGAAGGATGTGCTCAAGCTTTCGAGGGAGGAACTCGTGAGACGTACCGACCTCGAGGAGGAGACCATCGACTATGTTCTTAATATCTTCAGAGAAGAGTTTGAATAATATTTTTGTATAACTTAAACGCCGAAAACTTTAATTTCCTTATATGGGTGATAATAGAGAAACAAGATTAAACAAGGTGGCCAAGGAGCTCAACGTGGGCGTGTCTACTATTGTCGAATTCCTCAACAAAAAGGGTGGCTCGTTGAGCAACGACCCAAACCAGAGGATAGACGGCAAGCAGTACGACATCCTCGTAAAGGAGTTCAGCTCCGACATTATGGCCAAAAAGCAAAGCGAGAAGCAGGCTGAGATCGAGAAGGAACGCAAGAAGGCTATTTCTGCCGACAACAAGGCTAATGCCACTAAGGCATCAAACAACACTAATCAAGCTCCCACAGAAAAGAAGGAAGTTAAAGTGTTAGGCAAGATAGATCTGGACCAGAACAGAAACAAGTCCAATAACAACAAATCTCAGCAGCAGAAAGGTGGTCAGCAGCCTCAGCAGCAGCAAGACCGCAACAAGAAGGGTGCTTCGCAGGGATCGGAGCCAAACATCCCCAGGGTGATTGGCAAGATAGACCTCAGCAGCATCAATACCAAGACTCGTCCCGACAAGAGGAGCGATAAGGACCGCAATGCGCGACGCGACGGCAACAACGGCGGCAATCAGCAGCCCAAGCCTCAGCAGCAGCCTCAGGCCCAGCAGGCCCCTTCAAAGCCTGTGGAGCAGCAGCCTCAGGTGCAGAATCAGCAGAACAATGCAGCTGCACAGGAGCAGCAGCAGTCCAGAACATCGTACGAGGAGGAGGTTTTCCGTCCAGGCTCGGTTCAGCTTACAGGACCTACCATTCTCGGCAAGATAGACCTTGGCGATGAGGGCAAGAAGTCCGGAAAGAGCAGCCGCAAGAAAAAACGCAACCGCATAGGCAAGGAGCGCGTGGATATCAGCAATCCCGCCGAGATGGCCGGCGGCAAGGGCGACAAGAAGGGCAACCGCAAGGACAAGGACAAAGATAAGGACAAGGACCGCAAGGATGGCAAGAAGGGCGGCGACAACGGCGGCAAGGGCGGAAAGCCTAATGCCAACGGAGGCCAGAACGGACAGAATGGCCAGAACGGCGACAAGTTTAAGCGCAAGGACCGTGACAAGCGTCAGCAGACTCAGGAGGTGAGCGACGAGGACGTTGCAAAGCAGGTGAAGGACACCCTGGCACGCCTTACCGGCACCAAGGGTAAGTCGAAGACTTCTAAGCACCGCCGCGACAAGCGCGAGGACTTCCGTAACAAGGAGGCAGAGCAGGCAGCTATGGCCGAGCAGGAGAAGAAGATCCTGAAGGTTACCGAGTTTATATCTGCCAACGAGCTGGCTACCCTTATGGATGTGCCTGTAAACCAGATTATTGCAACCTGTTTCGACCTTGGCACTATGATATCTATCAACCAGCGCCTGGATGCCGAGATTATCTCTCTCGTGGCTCCGGAGTTTGGTTTCGATGTTCAGTTTATCAATGCCGAGGAGAACGAGGAGCAGGAGGAGGTTATGGAAGAGGGTGAGACTCTGGAGCCTCGCTCGCCAATCGTTACCGTCATGGGCCACGTGGACCACGGTAAGACTTCGCTTCTCGACTATATCAGAAAGACTAATGTGATTGCCGGCGAGGCTGGCGGTATCACACAGCATATCGGTGCCTACAATGTGGCGCTTCCCGACGGCAAGCACATCACATTCCTCGATACCCCTGGTCACGAGGCGTTTACAGCCATGCGTGCCCGTGGTGCCAAGATCACTGATATCGCAGTTATCGTTATTGCTGCCGACGACAGCATAATGCCTCAGACCGAGGAGGCTATCTCGCATGCTCAGGCTGCGGGTGTGCCTATCATTTTCGCCATCAACAAGATTGATAAGCCGGGTGCCGATCCCGACAAGATAAAGACTGCCCTCAGCCAGAAAAACCTCCTCGTGGAGGACTGGGGCGGCAAATACGGCTCGGTGGATATCTCTGCCAAGAAGGGTCTTAATGTGGACCTGCTTTTGGAGCGTATCCTTCTGGAGGCCGAGATGCTCGACCTTAAGGCCAACTTCAACAAGCCTGCCACCGGCTCCGTTATCGAGTCGGCTCTCGACAAGGGCCGTGGATATGTGTCTACTGTTCTTGTGGACGGCGGTACACTTAAGGTTGGCGACGTGGTATGGGCCGGCGGACATTCCGGAAAGGTTAAGGCCATGTTCAACGAGCGTAACAAGAAGATCACCGAGGTAAGACCTGGCGAGCCATGCGTTATCCTGGGTCTCGACGGCGCACCTGTGGCCGGCGACAAGTTCAAGGTAATGCCCGACGAGCGTTCTGCCCGTGAGAAGGCTCTTCAGCGTCAGCAGATAGAGCGCGAGATTGGCGTACGCACCACAAAGCACGTTACCCTCGACGAGATTGGCCGCCGTATCGCTATCGGTAACTTCCAGGAGCTCAACCTCATCATCAAGGGTGATGTTCAGGGTTCTATCGAGGCTCTCCAGGATTCGTTGGAGCGTCTCTCTACCGAGGAGATCGAGGTTAAGGTTATATCCAAGGGCGTGGGCCAGATTTCCGAGAGCGATGTGCTCATGGCATCGGCTGCCAACGCCATCATCATCGGATTCCAGGTTCGTCCTTCAGGCGCTGCCAAGAAACTGGCCGAGAAGGAGCAGATCGATATCAAGACTTATTCCATCATCTACGATGCCATCGACGACATTCAGGATGCCATGGAGGGTATGCTGGGCAGCGAGACCAAGGAGGAATTCTGCGGTACTGCCGAGATCAGGAGCGTGTTCCGCATCTCTAAGGTGGGCAATATTGCCGGATGTTTCGTTACAGAGGGCAAGATCCAGCGCACCAACAAGGTACGCATCATCCGCGATGGTATCGTGGTGTACACTGGCGTACTCGGCTCGCTCAAGCACTTCAAGGACGATGTCAAGGAGGTGAACGCCGGTATGGAGTGTGGTCTCAATATCGACAAGTACAACGACATCCAGGAGGGCGATATCGTGGAGGCCTACGAGGAGAAGGAAATAAAGAAAAAACTTAATCGCGACTAATAAATGTATTGGTCACTAATCCTATAAGATAAATGAATAAGGTGGCTGGCTGTTTGCCGGTTCCTTATTCATTTATTTTTTTGTCATTAATAAGAAACGAAAAGTGAAGAGATTATTCATGATACTGGCGTGTGTTGCTGCATCGCTTGCCGCCGGTGCTCAGGAGAGCGATACTGTGATAAGCGCCGCAGAGCTGGCGAAGGTAGAGAGCAATGCCGAGGCCATCGACACCATCGACACGCGCGACAAGTATACCAAGATTGTACTCTACAAGAATTTTACATGGCAATACATCGAGCTAGACCGTCCAAACATCTCTGATGAGGATTTCCAGGATGGATGGGATACCGACAACATACATGCCTATCAGGATGTTACCATAGCATCTCTGCCCGATTCGGTGGACCTGATGCTTGCCGACAGCACCCACGGCTGGGCCTGTCCAAAGGTGGGTTCGGTGATATCAGGATGGAAATTCCGACGCTACCGCGAGCACAAGGGCTCCGACATCCCTCTCAACATCGGCGACCCCATACTTGCTGCCTTCGACGGCAAGGTGCGTGTGGTGCGCACCGTGCGAGAGACTGGCGGATACGGCAACCTTATCGTGGTGCGCCACGCCAACGGCCTTGAGACTTATTACGCCCACCTCAGCAAGCACCTTGTGCAGGAGGGCGACCTGGTGAAGGCCGGCGAGGTGATAGGTCTGGGCGGAAACTCGGGACGCAGCACCGGCCCTCACCTCCATTTCGAGGTAAGGTATATGGGCAAGGCTTTTGACGCCGAGCGTATTTTCGATTTTGCTTCGGGACAGCTGCGCGACACATTGTTTACACTCAAGAAACACTATTTCAACATATACTCCCACTACGGACAAACCGAGAAGGAGTCGGTGGCCGCCACCGGCACTGTGATACACGTGGTAAGATCAGGTGACACCCTGGGCGCGATAGCCAGACGCCACGGCACCACTGTGGGCTCCATCTGCAGGCTAAACCACATTACCGCAAACACAATACTCCGCATAGGACAGCGCCTGGTGATAAGGTAGGCGGGCGGTCGCTAAAATATATGTGCGGCAATATGTTTTGAATATCAAAAATAATTACTAACTTTGCGCTGCAATGGCAATGGAGCGGAACGGAATTCTGCCAAGGCCTCAGCATTAAACTAATCGCAAACATTACAATATGGGCTGGTTTACTAGATCGCAACAAGGTATTATTACCGAGACTAAAGACAAGAAGGAGATAAAGGACGGAATGTGGTACAAGTGTCCCGAGTGTAAGGAGATTCTCAACACCACCGACGACCTTAAGGCAAATATGGGCGTATGCCCAAAATGTGGATACCACGAGAGAATTACCACTACTGAGTATTTCGACATCCTGTTCGACAACGCCGAATACGAGGAGCTGTTTGCATCGCTCCACAGCGGCGACCCTCTCAGCTTTGTGGACCGCAAGAAATACACCGACCGCATAGCCGCTGTAGAGAAGCAGACAAAACTCAACGACGCCATATCAGTGGCCACCGGATGCATCGAGGGCCGCAAGGTGGTGGTGGACTGCATGAACTTCGAGTTTGTGGGCGGATCCATGGGATCGGTAGTGGGAGAGAAGATTGCCCGCAGCGTGGATTACTGCATTGCCAACAAGTGCGCGCTGATAATGATTACCCGTTCGGGCGGAGCCAGAATGATGGAGGGCGCTTTCTCGCTCATGCAGATGGCCAAGACATCAGCCAAGCTCACACAGCTTAGCGACGCCAAGCTCCCATACATCTGCCACCTTACAAATCCCACCACGGGTGGCGTGTCGGCCTCGTTTGCGATGCTGGGCGATATCAACATGGCAGAGCCAAACGCGCTGATAGGTTTCGCCGGTCCCCGTGTTATCAGGGAGTTTACCGGCAAGGACCTTCCTGAGGGCTTCCAGAGCTCGGAGTTTCTGCTGGAGCACGGTTTCCTCGATTATATCGTAAACCGCAAGGAGCTTAAGCACACTCTGGCCAGATTGCTGAACATGATGATGTAAGCATCAGATACCAAATACTAAAATGTTGTCCTTGTACTCAAAAAGCGGTCCAGGACAACATTTTTTTGTTTAATCAATAAATATGCAATTGAAAATGAAAAAGACTATTTACACACTTGCGCTCTTGCTGATGGTGTGCATGCAGGCCATGGCCCAGTATGGCACCGACAAGGTGAGGATTTTCTATCCAGTGAGACACATCCCAACATTCTATGTGCCAGAGGGCAACAGGTATTTCCACGTTGACCTTACCGCGTCGTTTAATGTGGAAGATTTCCTTGACTACAACAAGATATGCGACCGTCTGCAGATTGGCTATGGATGGGAGGAAGACAGAAAATCCGGGGACGTGCCTGCCCATATCAACGTATCAGTAACCGATTTCATAATAGAGGGAATGCACGAGGTGGAGGTTTTGGAGAAGGTGCGCCGCCATGGCGAGGAGTTCATAGAGAAATATTACGTGCCCCACATCGACTATTCCGTGCTTCTGCAATCCTCGATATCGGTGGATGGCAACTCCAGATACCATTTCTCCAACTATGACTCAGAGCTCAGGAGGCCTCCTGTAAAGACTCTGGTGATATCCGACAGGCGTTTCCGCAGTCCACGCGATTGTCACAACTTCCTCAGGGACAACAGGGACGTCTTTGTGGAGAGAATCCTTAGCGACGAGGTGTATGCCCTCACCGACCAGATACAGGCCGACATCAAGCAGGCTTTCCACTACTATCCCGCGCAGACCGACATCAAGATATGCCTTTTCGACAGCAAGAAGAGCCCATATTACGCCAAGCATCAGCAGGCCAAGGCCGAGATCAAGCGTATCATAGGCGGCATTACGCTGGATGGCGACCTTAAGCAGACCATCAAGGACATGCAGCCTTGGATAGAGCACTTCAAGGAGATAGAGGCGTCGCTATCCACCGCCGACAAGAAACAGAAAAGCGCCAAGGCCGACATGGTATACAACCTGGCCATGATATACTACGCCCTCGAGATATTCGACGTAAGCCGTCAGTATTGCATGAGGCTGTTCAACGAGTTTGGCGAAAACTCAGGCAAGCGCATGCTCCGCAGCCTAAACGACGAGGAAGCCGAGATGAAGCGTCATCACCTCGTCAGCAGGCATTTCTAACCCTCTCGCGGCAGCTGCCATACTGTATCTCGAAATCGCGGCGCTCCTTCTGATTGATGGTGTCGAGGCTCAGGCCCTGGAAAAACGACAGGATGGAGAATATCGCGAAAAACACGCAGGCTATGAAGCTTGGCAGTTTCTGAGTAGTGTTGGTGGCCATAAACTCCATCAGCACGGGCACCAGGAAAGATATCGATATGGCCAGCGATATGGCCGAGCACCAGAGGAAAAACCTCAGCGGCTTGTAGGTTCTGTACAGCGTGAATATAGTGTACAGCACCTGCAGGCCGTTGCCGTATGTGCGCAGCTTGGATATGCTGCCCTCGGGGCGGTTGCGGTATTCTATGGGGAAATTGCGGTATAGCAGGTTGCGGTCCAGACAGTGGATGCTCATCTCGGTTTCTATCTCGAAACCCTGGCTAAGCACCGGAAACGATTTCGCGAAAGCGTATCCTATGGCCCGGTATCCGGTCATGATGTCGCGGAGGTCGCCTCGGTATACGGTGTTTATCAGCCTGCATACCAGCTTGTTGCCGAATCCGTGGAAACGCCTCTTGTTTTGCGCCCCGTATGCCTGCGAGGATATCCTGTCGCCAATGGCCATGTCGTAGCCCTGCTCCAGAATGCAGTCGGCCATCTCGCGGGCGTGTTCGGCAGGGTAGGTGTCGTCGCCGTCCACAATAATGTAGCACAGGGCGTCGATGTCGTGCAGCATGCGCCTTATCACGTTGCCCTTGCCTCTACGCGGCTCGTGTAGCACCGTGGCTCCGGCCTTGGAGGCCATCTCGGCGGTGCGGTCGGTGCTGCCGTTGTCGTACACGTATATGCCGGCATCAGGCAGCTGCGCCCTGAAATCCTCCACCACCCTGGCCACCGTAATCTCCTCGTTTAGGCAGGGTATCAGCACAGCAATCCTCTCCATGGCTATCCTCCGCAGTTTAGGCACATAGGCGGCCTCTTGTCGCGCTGCTGCTCTATGGCGTTTATTATCTCCCCGGCCTTCTGGGATTTTATTATCTCCCTGATGCTGCTGTTTTTCAGGTTGCCCAGCTTAAGTCCGGCGTCCTTGTCGTAGCAGCATGGCAGCACGTCCATGTCGATGGTTATCACGGCCGAGTTCATTATTCTGGAGCAGAACCCCACGGGATTTTTCAGCCGGTTTTGGCTGTCGTATCTGGAATATTTGTCTATCGAGGTCTTGAATACGGCAAAATCCTCCTCGTTCTCTATCTGCATGGTTTTCAGGTAGTGGGCGTCGGCGCCGGCCTTCATTGCCATCTGCCGCATGGTGTCCAGACCGTCCTCGTTCACCTTTGTCACCAGAGTCTGCACCTCTATTATGGGAGTGCTGATGCCGAGTCGTTTCTTGGCGTTGGCCAGGTTTCTGATGCCGCCTAATACCGTATCCAGATTGCCGCCCGCCCTGTATGCCTCGTAGGTCTGCTGGTTGTATCCGTCCATCGATACTATCATCTTCCCCAGGCCCGATTTCACTATCCTCTCGGCCGCAGCCTCGTCTATGTAGTGGGCGTTGGTGGAAGTGGCGGTGTATATGCCCTTCTGGCTGGCGTATTCGGCCAGCAGCGCAAAATCGGGATGCATTGTGGGCTCGCCCTGGAAATACAGGAAAAGGTTCATGGCGTATGGCGCTATCTGGTCTACGGCCATCTTGTAGTCTTCCAGGCTGATGCGGCCCCTGCGGCGGCGTATCATGCCCAGTCCCGACGGACAGGCCTTGCACTTAAGGTTGCAGATGTCGCACGGCTCTATCGAATACGACCACGGCATGCCTATGTTTACATACCGTCCAAGCATGCGGCTTAGCAGCATCCCAGTGCCTCTTGCCAGCAAGTTCCATATTTTACGGAATGTGATTTTCTTGATTATCAGTGAAAACTCTTTCATCGCATTAGTTTTAGACAACAAAGATGATATTTTTTTGGAAAATTCTGCATATTATTTTGTATATTTGCGAGGATTTTCCCCAATTTTTTTTTGAGAAAGCAAATGACTACGAAATACCCTCTATTGGACCAAGTAAATTATCCCGACGATCTTAAGAAGATCCCAAAGGATAAGCTCCCTCAGTTTTGCGACGAACTGAGGCAATACGTCATAGAGGTTATCAGTCAGCATCCGGGACACTTTGCAGCCACTCTGGGCGTAATAGAGCTCACTGTGGCGCTCCACTATGTCTACAACACGCCATACGACCAGATAGTGTTTGACGTGGGCCACCAGGCCTACGCCCACAAGATACTTACCGGACGCAAGGAGATGTTCGAGACCCTGAGAACCCTGCACGGACTAAGCCCGTTCCCAAACCGCGACGAGAGCGATTACGACGCCTTTACCGTGGGACACGCCAGCACTTCCATATCGTCGGCGCTGGGCCTGGCTGTGGCCGCCGCAAAACTGGGGCATCAGGGACAGCATGTGATATCCGTGATTGGCGATGGCGCAATGACGGGCGGCATGGCCTTTGAGGCGCTCAACAATGCCGGAATCCAGAAATCCAACCTGCTGGTGATCCTGAACGACAACCATATGGCCATCGACCAGAACAGCGGCGCCCTCAACGATTATCTGCTCGATATCACCACTTCCAAAACCTACAACCGTGTAAAGAAGGATGTGTGGGATACTCTGGGCAAATTCGAGACCCTTATGCCAAGGGCCAGAAACTTCATATCAAAGGTGGAGAGCGGTATCAAGCATGTGGTGCTTAAGCGCAGCAACTTTTTCGAGGGGCTGGGCATCAGGTACTTCGGCCCCGTGGATGGACACGACGTTATAAGGCTGGCCGAGGTGATAAACGAGATGAAGGACATTCAGGGTCCAAAGCTGCTCCACGTGCTTACAAAGAAGGGAAAGGGCTACAAGTTTGCCGAGGACAATCAGACCGAGTGGCACGCCACCAGCGCCGCGTTCGACATAGAGACCGGCAAGAAGGTGGCTTCGGCGCCCAGCACGGCCATGGGACCCAAGTATCAGGAAGTTTTTGGAATTACTCTTACCGAGCTTGCCGACAGCAACCCCGACATTATGGGCGTATCTCCGGCCATGCTGTCGGGATGCTCCATGAACATAATGGCCGCCAAATATCCCGGGCGCGTGTTCGACGTGGGCATTGCCGAGGAGCATGCCGTAACATTCTCGGCAGGAATGGCCGCCCAGGGCCTGCTGCCATACTGCAACATATATTCCACATTCATGCAGCGCGCCTACGATCAGATAGTGCACGATGTGTGCCTGCCAAGGCTGCACGTGGTGCTCTGCCTGGACAGGGCCGGCATTGTGGGAGCCGATGGAGCCACGCATCAGGGTGCTTTTGATATTTCGTACCTGCGCCACATCCCCAATCTGATAGTGGCCGCGCCTATGGACGAGGTGGAGCTGCGCAACATGCTGTACACGGCACAGTATATCGACGGCCCCATTGCCATCCGCTATCCGCGCGGCAACGGGCACAATCCCGATTGGAAGAAGCCTTTCCAGAAGATGGAGATAGGCCGCGGACGCATGGTGTGCGATGGCAGCGACATTGCCATAGTGTCGGTTGGCACTATAGGTTACGAGGTTCAGCAGGCCATCAAGATGCTTGAGGCCCATGACATACATCCGGCGCATTTCGACATGCGCTACATAAAGCCTTTGGATACCGATATGATGCAGCAGATTCTATCCAGGTTCGGCAAGATAATCACCGTGGAGGACAATGCGCTTCAGGGCGGTTTTGGCAGCGCCGTGCTGGAATACTGCGCCGATAATGGCTATGCTCCCAAGATATGCCGTCTTGGCATTCCGGACCGTTTCATAGAGCACGGCACTCCACAGGACCTCTACCGCATCTGCGGCTACGACCGCGATGCCATCGCCAATAAGGTGAGGGAGATGTTGGCTTAGTCCTGCATGAATCTCTCTGCTATCTCCATGCAGCATCTGCTGTTATGGTAAGGACACTTCCATGGACCGGTTTTCTGCTCTATGGTGTATACCTTGTGGTCGTCTTTGGTTACGCGCCAATACCATTCGCCGTTGTCGTGGTCGATGATGTATTTCTTTACGAATTCCCATGAATTAACAGAGGCGTCGAGGAATTTCTCGTTGCCGGTAAGCTGGTATGCGTTCATGAATCCCACAATGGCCTCGGCCTGAGGCCACCAGTGCTTGTCGCTGTCTTCCACCACGCCGTTGGTGCCCTCGCTCATTATGCCGCCGTCGGCATCCACGCCGTCGCGCAGTGATTGCTCCGCCATCTTGATGCAGATGGGGCGGCAGAGCTCCTTTATCTCGTCGTCGCCGAGCACCTCGGCAGCCTCCCAAAGCAGCCATGAGCCCTCTATGTCGTGACCGTAAGAGTTGTTGAGGGAATGATGGCTCCAGTCGGCGCCGAAAAAGAGGTCGAAGTAGCCTTTCTCTATGTTGATAATCTTGTATATTGTAACCTCGATTAGGTTTTTGAGAGCGTCGTGCAGGCGCTGCTCCCGCCATACGCGGTAGAGGTTGGTGTATGCCTCCAGAATGTGGAGGTGTGTGTTCATGGTCTTGGGATCGTTCTTGTCCTTTTCCGAAAGCCTCAGGTCCTCCAAAAGCACCCACTCGCGGCTGTATGCCTCGTAGTAGCCGTTGTTTACGGTATCCAGACTGTATTTCTCTATCACGTCGAAGAGGCCGATGGCATAGTCGAGGGCCTCCTGTTTCTTGCTGATGCGGTAGTATTCGGCCAGGCCGTACATTGCGAAGGCTATGGCGTAGATCTGTTTTCTGGTGTTCTGAGGCGTGCCGTCGGCATTCAGCATCCAGTATACTCCGCCGTATTCCTTGTCGATGAAATGTTTGGTTACATAATCGTAGGCGCGGCGCGCCATGGTAAGGTGCTCGGGATTCTTGTAGATGCGGTATGCGGCCGAGTATGCCCATAGTATGCGCGCATTAAGCACGGCGCCTTTTCCGTGTTCTGGATGCTTGGTCATATCCAGGTCTATGGAGCCAACGAAACCTCCGTTTTGCTCGTCGATGGTGTTGTTGCTCCAGAAACTCAGGATGTTGAAACATTCCTGAGTGGTTTCTGCCTTAAGATCCTTTATTCTGCTGTCCATCAGAGATATGTTTTTTGTGGTTGATTAGTTTTTGTTGGCTTTCATCATATTCTCGCTGTCCACCGAGAACGATTTCTCTGTGGTGAAGGATGATGCCGGCAATCCTGCGCCGTTGTAGAGGCTGGGCGATTCCACCCAGTTTTTCCAAGCGTAGCGCACGTTTCTTGGCTTGTTTACATCAGGGCTTGATACTATAAGCTTGTTGCCCTCCACCACGGCGTTGGCCGGGTAGAACACGCCGTTGTTGTCGGATATCTCGAAATCCTTTATGGCGTCGCCCTTCAGCATCAGGCCTCCTGTGGTGTGAGAGAATGTAAGCTCTATGGAGTTGCTGCTCTTGTTTACGGTGAAGGTTTCAAGCTCGGGACCCATCGATTCAATGTTTTTGCCGTATATGTCCTTCAGGGCCAGCAGGGCCAGACGCTCGCCCTCTTCCTTCTTGGTGCGTGTGGTGAGCGATTCCTTGTTGCCGAGGTCCAGCATGCAGGCCATTCCCGAGTTTGGAATCTCTTTCATGCATCTGCGCTGAGCCTCCCTGAACTCGTATGTAGGTGCCTCCTGGTCATACGGGTATGGAAACTGCTGGGTGTAGTAGAATTTCAGGTTTGGAGATTTAAACTCGCTTCTCCAGCACTCGGCCAGCAGGGGCAGCAGCTTGTAGTATCTTTCGGCCTTGCCCAGTCCGATGTTGCTCTCGCCCTGACACCACAACACGCCTTTTATGGTGAATGGTGTGAGAGGCTTTATCATAGCCTTGAATGCTGCGAACAGGGTTTTGTTGGTGAGGGTAACGTCGATTTTTGGACGCTGGTTGTACTCCTTGTTTCTGTAGTTGTACAGATAGTATTCGTGGTCGCAGAGCTCGGCCACGGGCTGATATGTCCACTCGCCGGCAATGGAGATGTTGTTGTTCTCCTCGCCTTCGGGGTATACCTTAAGCATGTCGGGGCGTCCGCAGATGCCGCCGCTGTTGCCATCGTCTATCATTCTTACAGCTATCAGCATTCGGCCTTTCCTTACCAGGCCGGGATGTATCTTGTATACTCTGTTTACGCTGAAAGATCCGGGACCCATGTTTCGGCCCACCAGCTCTCCGTTCACGAAAGTCTCGTCCATATCGTCGATGGTGCCCAGCGATAGTATCAGCTGCTTGTCCTGCCAGTCGTCGGGTATCTCCACCCACTTGCGGAACCACAGCGCGCCGTCATAGGCGCCCAGCAGATAGGGGTTGTCATAGTAGCATGGTATCATCATCGATGGCCAGTCGCTGTCGTCGTATCCCACGCGCGCACACTCGGTGTCGGTGAATTCCATACCCTCGAAACCGTGGCTCATGTCGGCCTTGTCGTGGGCCTTGATCCATTTTATCAGGGTTTCCTGCTGAGGTATTCCGTTGTGGTATTGCTCTATCTCGGTCTTGTATTCGGGCAGTTGCTGAAGGATTTCCTCGCTCATCCAGCTCTCGCATGAGCTGCCGCCCCACGCCGGATTTATTATGCCAATTGGCACTCCTGTTTCCTTGTACACCTTGGCTGCAAAGAAGTATGCCATGGCGCTCATGTATCCTACTGTGGGGTGTGTGATGTCTACCCAGTAGGCGGCCACGTCGTCCTCTTCCTTGAATGAGACCTTCTGAGGAATGCCTATCACCCTGATATTGTGGTTGTTGCTTTCCTGAGCCTCCTTTATGGCCTCCTCGCCGCCAATGATGGTGTTGCTGCCCATGCCGTGCAGGGCTATCTGCATGTTTACCTCGCCCGATGCCACATACACGTCGCCTATCATTATGTCGTTAAGCGTTATCGAGTTGTCGCCGTTGAAAGTTATGGTGTATGGTCCGCCATACGATGGAGTGGTCACCGTTACCTCCCAGCGTCCGTTTACTCCAGTAACGGCCTGTACGTTTACACCCCATGAGCATTGTACCTTCACCTCCTCGCCGGGGTTGGCCCATCCCCACAGCGGGCACTGGCTTTTTTGCTGTAGCACCATGTGGCTGCTTATTATGTGGGGCAGTTTTATGTTGGCCTGGCATACCTGCGCTATCATCAGCGCCGATACCAGCAGTAATGCATTGGCTATTCTGTTCATGTTTTTGCGTGTTTTTGTGTGATTGTATTGTTGCGGCGCCAAGTATTTGCGCTTCATTTGCAAATTTATATGTTATTCTGATAATTATGAAATAATAGTGTCGCTTTTTTTCATGTTTTTTTTAGTCCTGAGGCTGCCTCCTTATATAAAAAACAACGGCAAGCAAACTCGGAGGTCTGCCTGCCGTCATGAGTATGTAGAGAGTAGATGGTATTTCTCCTAAATCTTGAATTTCCTGGTGGAATCCTTGAAGAGGTCGGCCTGTCCGTTAAGCTCCTCTGCCGATACGGCCAGCTCCTCGCTGGATGCGGCGTTGGCCTGTATCGAGTTGTTCAGCTGTTTTACGTTGTCGTCTATCATCGATATCGACATCAGCTGGTTGGATCCCGCCTCGGCAATCTCGTTCATCAGCTGGGCGCACTTGTCTACCTCGGGCAGAATGTCGGCCAGGCGCTTGTGGGCCATCTCGGTAATCTGCACTGTTTTCTCGGCGCCGTCTATGATGTCGGTGGCCGACAGCTTGCATTTCTCGGCCAGTTTCCTGATCTCTGATGCCACCACTGCAAAACCCTTGCCGTTCTCGCCGGCGCGTGCGGCCTCCACTGCGGCGTTCAGAGCCAGTATGTTGGTCTGGAATGCTATGTCGTTGATGATGTTTATCTTGTCGGTGATGTTGCGGACGGCGGCCAGGTTGTTGTTCTGGGTAATCTGTATGTCTTGGACGTCGCTCTTTATCTTCTCGGCAATCTCCACGGTCTTCATCCTCTTCTCGCTGTTGTTGGCAATCTCGGTCTGTATGTAGTTTATCGACTGCACTATCTGGTCGGCCGTGGCTGCCTGCTCGTTGCAGACGGTGGATAGCTGTTGAGTGGTCTTGTTGATCTCCTGGCTGGAGTTCGACAGGCTGTCGGCGCCGCTCAGCATGCTTTCCAGCATGTTTCTGAGGTTTTGCGCCGTCTTGCAGCTGGCCAGCAATATTCCGGTGGAGTGGGAGAGCTGGTCGCTTGATACTCTTACATCGCCGTCGGCTATCTTGGATACCGCCTTCTCCACATCCTCGGGCTCGCCTCCGATGGCTTTCATTATCTTGTTTATGAACGCGTTCAGCAGCAGCATCAGCACACCCACCACTATTACGAGAATTATCACAAAGGTGATTATCAGCTTTATGAGCTTGCTGAATTTCTCAGATACCGGGTATACGAATCCCAGATACTCGCCGGCGTATGGGTTGTAGATGTATTGTATCTCGTGGAGGCGTCCGTCATGCGAGAACTCCTCCATCTTTACCTCCATGTTTTGCTGAGATGTTATTTTCTGATACGTGTTGTCGGGCAGGGCGCAGTATGCCGATCCGTCGGCCCTCAGCACGTTTTTCGATAGATTGTTCACCCAAGCCATGAAACCTGTCTCCAGCACTGTCTCGGTGTATTGCTTCTGGCTGGATGCGCGCAGCATGTCGGCGTTTACGCCTATCTGGAGTATTCCCCCGATTTTTCCACCCAGCATCAGGGGCTTGTGGAATGCGACAAACCTCTGACCCAGAATCTCTGCGTATCCCTCCTGGTTTCTGCCCGATTCGGCGGCCTGTGCGGCGGGGTCGTTCATGGGCATCAGTGTTCCAATGCCGGGATTGCCGTTGCTGCCTTTTATTGTGGTGGCCACCATCACGTAGCCATTGGATGTTTTCTGATATATCGAGAAATCGCTGCCCGGCATCGACGATGCTATCTTTTCGGCCAGGTTGGATTTGTGGAGAGGCTGTCCGGCCACCTTCCATACGCGGGTGTCGTTGCCGCCCAGCGTTACCGTGGAGTCGGTTTCCTGTATGCCGCCCAGTATGTCGATGGTGTTCATTATGTTCGACAGCGCGGTGTTGTTTTTGTCGCTCAATCCCGTGGACTGTACCACCAGCGTGTTGGATACCGATTCCAGCTGTTTCCTGATGTTTTGGTTTATAGTGTCGTTCAGCACGTTTTTCGATACTGTGTATACCATCAGCAGTATGGCGCCCAGAAACAGTATTCCTGATGCCGCCATCAGCAAAAACAGAGTGCCCTTGAGGCCTAACTTGCTCTTTATCTGATTCATATCCAAAAA
>JAKSLV010000038.1 GCA_024401025.1 Bacteroidales bacterium | reverse complement strand
ACCTGAAGCTTGACGGCGACATTGCAGGATTCATGAAGTTTCTGAACCTCTTCTATCGTAAGTTCCCATTCTCGCTCAACAACAAGAACGAGAAACACTATCACTCGATTCTATATACAATGCTTGCATCCTACGGCGCCGACGTTATAGCCAATCCCGAGAGCGCAAAGGGCAAGGCTGACCTGCTGCTGAGATTCGATGACGTGAACTACATCTTTGAACTGAAGCTCGACGGCAAAACCCGCTACGCCCTCGAACAGATTTACGACATGGACTACGTAGCCGTCGCCATAGAGCCCGGAAAAAAGATCGTGAAACTCGCAATCAACTTCTCAACTACCGACAGGTGCATTCTGGATTGGGATGTGGATGATGGGTATGAGTTCTAAATCACAAAAAATCGCCCGCTGCTTTTCGTGATTGAAAAGCAACGGGCGAAATTGTATCTGAATGTTCGAGACGTGGCCCTGCCGCGTCTCTATTTCCCGATTATCTTCTGATACTTGCTGATATTGGCCACATCCACCTCCTTGAGGATTTCCATAACCTCGTTTTTCTCGGGAAGGGGCGATGCGGAGAATACATTTACAATCTCGTCGCTCTTGGCTGTGAAGAATAGCGACACTATGAGGGAATTCTGCTTGGCGCGGTTGCTGCGCTGAATGTATTTGAGGGCCTCAAGCATCTTCTTGCGGCCACCGTCGGGATCCTTGGGCATGGCATCCAGGCCAAGGCGGTGATAATAATACTGGCCAAGGCGGAGATTCTCGAAACGCTTGTCGAGGAGGGCGTCGATGAGGTTGTAGCGCGAGTTTTGCTTGCTGTCGGCCACGCTCCATCCCTCGTAGCCCGAGCTCTGCGATGTAAGGGCCACCCTGAGGGCCTTGCGGAAATACTCCGTGCCGCCAAGTGGCGAGAATGTGTCGTAATCGAAACCCAGTATCAGATAGGCGTAATAAGCCAGCACCTGCGTGAGATTGCTGGTGGCGTGGTTTTCGATATATTCCAGAGGGGTGCCCTCCTGATACGTGAACACGAGCTTGCCGTCGCCCTCCTTGAAAGTGAAAAGCGGGCTGTTGTAGGAAGTATAGTAAACAGGACGGCTCTGATTAATCTGAATGGTGCCGGTAAACTTGTCGAGGCCGTTGTAGTCGCTTATGGTGATCATTATGTTGCACTCGATCTTCTCGTTTACGTCGTAGGTGTGGTTGGTCCAGCGGTGCTCGTTCAAGAACGCCGTAACGTCTTTCTGCAAGGTCTGGAAAACGGGAGGAGGTGTGTTGCCAAGGCTGCTGTAGTTGATATTAACCCTGCAGTTTAGCTCCTGTGCATACGCCATACGCACCACAGATAGCAATATCATCAATATGGCAATCCTTAGCCTCATAATAGGTTTTTGTGTGAAAATTCTCTAACAATCTGATCTGCAATATCCGAGGCCACCTCAGTCTTGGGCTTCAGGGCAAAATCCACAGTACCGTCCATTCGCGATACTATCGTAATCTTGTTGGTGTCGTGGCCAAAACCTGCGCCCTTGTCGTTCAGCGAGTTCAATACTATGAAATCGAAATTCTTGGATTCCAGCTTTTTCTGGGCGTTGGCCATCTCGTTCTGAGTCTCGAGGGCAAAACCCACGAAAACCTGCCTGTCGGTCTTCATCTGTCCCAGGGCCTTGGCAATGTCCTTGGTGGCCGATAGGTGTAGAGTCATGTCGTCGCCGGTTTTCTTAATCTTCTGGTCGGCCTTGGTGGCGGGCGTAAAATCGGCCACTGCCGCCGACATCACAGCGGCGTCGCATTTTGGGAAATTCTCCATGCAGGCGTTGTACATATCCTGGGCCGACACCACGTCCAACACCTTGATATTCGGGTGCTTGGCCTTTATCTGCACGGGCCCTGATATCAGGGTTACCGATGCGCCGCGGCTGGCCAGCTCCTCGGCTATGGCGTAGCCCATCTTGCCTGTGGAGTGGTTGGTGATGAACCTCACAGGGTCTATCTTCTCGCGCGTGGGTCCGGCGGTAATCATAATGGAGCGTCCTTTCAGGGCAGCATCAGGGTTTTCCTTTCCTGATGTCGGGGTATTTAGCAGGAAACTGCAAGCGGCCTCGAAGATCTCCTCAGGCTCGGCCATGCGGCCTTTTCCCGAGAGTCCTGATGCCAGCTCTCCCTCGCCAGCCTCCACCACAAGAAATCCGCGCTGACGGAGAGTCTGGATATTGGTCTGGGTGGCCACGTTGGAATACATATCGAGATCCATTGCCGGCGAAATCATTATCCTGCACCTTGCCGAAAGGCAGGTTGTGAGCAGCAGATTGTCGGCTATGCCGTGGGCCATCTTTGCAATGGAGTTGGCCGTAGCGGGAGCCACAATGTAGAGGTCGGCCCATAGGGCCAGCTTTACGTGGCTGTGCCATTCTCCATTCTCGGGATTGTAGAACTCGGTGAAAACCGGATTCTTGCTGAGCGTGGCAAAGGTGAGCGGAGTCACAAATTTCTTTGCGGTCTCGCTCATCAATACCCTCACCTCGGCACCGGCCTTTATCAGCAGCCTCACTAGAGATGCTGTCTTGTAGGCAGATATGCCTCCGGTAACTCCCACCAGTATCTTCTTCCCTGTCAGCACAGTTGATATAATTCTATTTTTGATAAAACAAAAAACTTACTCCTTGGTCTTCTTGGCCTTTGTAGTCTTGGCGGGCTTTGCCTTGGCGTCCTTCTTCTCGGCAGGCTCGGCGTCCATAATTACAGAATCATGCGACGAAGCAATGATGTCATCGAAGGTGGGCTCTGGAACGGTCTGGGCCTTTATAACCTTGATCTCGGCCTCGGCCTCGGCTCTCTCCTTGGCTCTGGCAAGCTCCTCGGCCTGAGCCACTTCCTCCTCGGTAGGGATGCGGAAGTTTACCCTCTCCTCCAGGATCTCCTGAAGAGCCAGAAGAGTAGGCTTTGGCAGACGCTCGTAGTACTTTGAGATCTCTATCTGCTCGCGGTTCTCGAAAATCTCCTCAAGATTGTCGGTGTATGAGGCAAACTCCTCCAGCTTCTTGTTGAGCTCGTTCTTGAGGTCTACTCCGATCTGATTAGCGCGTCTAGAGGCCACAACTACAGTCTCGTAGAGGTTGCCGGTTTTCGACTCCAGCTCACCGCAGTCGCGGGTGATCACAGAGGTAGGTGCATTATTCTTTTTGTAATCCATGGTATTATAATAATGTTTTTAGTATTCTAATTGTATGCTTTCAGTTTTGTGTCCACATCCTTTTTCATCTTCTCCACGTCGCGGATGTATTTTCCGTTGGGATACGATTTTATGTATGTGTTCAGGTTTACGCTGGCATCCTGATAGCGCTCAAATTTCTTGTCGGGCACGCTGTTTTCGGCGTACTGATACAGCGACTTTGGGATATAATACAGTATATCCTCCCTGTATGGGCTGTCGGGAAACTCGTCGAGGCTGTTGCGCAGCGATATCGAGGCGGCCTTCAGGTAGCCAAGCTTGTAATACAGGTATGCGTTGTCATACGATTTGGTCTGAAGCTTCAGCCTAAGCTCGTCGAGCAGTATGTTGCAGGAATCCTTCTTCTGTGTATCGGGATACTTGCTCAGGAACATCTCCAGCTCGTTGATGGCCAGGTTTGTGCTCTCCTGGTCGAGCGATGACTTTGGCGAATCCAGATAGTAGCAGTAGGCACCCATGTACATGGCCTGCTCGTTGTACTCGCTGTGGGGATAGGTCTGGCAAAACTTCCTGAAATAGTATCCGGCCGAATAGTAGTCCTTCACCAGATAGTTGGTCATCGTGAAGTAATACATCACCTTCTCGCCCTTGTCCAATCCCTTGTAGATAGGCATTATCTGCTCGAAGAGGGCCAGCGCCTTGTCATACTTTTTGGCCTCGTAGTATTCGAAAGCCTTGGTGTATTTTAGCTCGTAGTCGTTGCCTTTCAGCAGCTTATTGTATTCTCCGCATCCGCACAGAATTCCAATGGCCAATACAGCAACCGCTACTTTCAGTATGCGGTAATTCATGTTTTTGGGTTTTCTGAGTGAAATTCAGAGTGCAAAGTTAATCATTTTAATCAAATTACATATTAAAATTGGTTAAAAATTTAATATTTTTTTCTAAGAATTTTTTTGTACTTTTACGCTCATAAAATTATACACAAAAACAACAATACAATGAGGAAGATTTTATTACTGCTGGCGGCTGCCGTAATGATGGCGGCATCAGGCTGCAACCGCTCCAAGAAGGCCGACCGACAGGCCGACGAGCTGATATTCCAATGCGAGAGATTCGATACCGTGGCCTACTACAAGGGCAGCGACGGCCCCAAGTGCAGCATCAGCATCTCGCTGCACCACGCCCAGGGACCCAACGCACACGTAATAAACGACTCCATCCTGAAATCAGGCATATTTGTGGACGAGGAGCTGAGGCGCGGCGAGAAGAAAACCGTGCCCAAGGCAATAAAGATTGTGGTGAAAAACCACATAAAGGGTTTCAAGGCCGACGTTAAGGAGGTGATAAGCGCCGGCGGCGGCAACATCGAGGCCATGAGCGACTGCTACTACAACGTGAGGAGCAGCGTGGAATACGGCATCAGGGGTATCATAAACTACCGCGCCAGCTACGACGCATACCTTGGAGGTGCCCACGGAAGCGCCAACACTTTCTACCTGAACTTCGACCCCGAGACGGGACGCATGTACAAGACCAGCGACATTGTGGCACAGGGCGCCGACGACAGGCTGTCGGAAGCAATAGCCATGAGGATTGCCAAAAACCACAACTGCCAGTCGGTGGACGACCTCAAGGACCGCGAGGGAATTTTCGACCCCTTCGACCCCTACGTGCCAGACAATTTCGTGATGGGAAAAGACAGCATCACGTTCGTGTATCAGTGCGAGGAGATAGGCCCATACGCCGTGGGCGAGATCTCAGCCAAGTTTGCCTACAAGGAGCTGGAGGGGCTGATACTTACTAAATAACGCAGCATCAGACACATATAAACTATAACCAAACTATATAGGATATGAAAACAAAGATAATTGTAGCAATAGCGGCGATAGTAACCATCGGCATTGTGGCGCTGGCCATAAAGGTGCACTCGCCCGAGCCCAACTGCCAGGACCCCAGATTTGCCAGCTACATCTCGGCATACACCGAGAGCCCCGTAAGCAAGGCCTCCACCATAAAGGTGGTGCTCAACAGCAGCCTGGCCGACAGCCTGGACATCAGCAAGATAGATATGAAAAAGGTGCTGAGGATTTACCCATCCATAGAGGGCACCACCAAGTTTGCCGACGAGCGCACCATAGAGTTTACGCCAGCCGAGCCTCTCATGAGCGGCCACAAATACATTGTGGAGCTGAGGCTGAGGCGCATAGCAAAGGTGCCCGGCGACCTAAGGAAGTTCGTGTTTCCGGTAACAACCATAGCGCAGGACATGAAGGTGAACATAGAGGACCAGGTAACCATAGACCGCACCAACCTTGTATATCAGCAGGTGAGCGGTTCGGTGAAGACTGCCGACGTAGAAACCATCGAGAATGTGCGGAAGGCTGTTACGGCCAAGGCTGGAAACACCAGCTACAATATAAAGTGGCGCGAGACCGAGCTTGGCGACATCTTCAACTTCACTATCGACAGCGTAAAGCGCAGCAACGAGAGCCAATACCTGACCATCAGCTATGACGGAAAGGCCATAAAGGCCAAGACTTCAGGAGAGAAAAAAATAGAGATTCCGGCCCTCAACGTGTTTGCAGTGAGCTCCGTAAAGGTGCTGAGCACTCCAAGCCAGCACATCAGGATACAGTTTACCGACCCCGTGGACAGCAAGCAGGACCTCGACGGACTGATAACCGTGGTGGGCACCGAGCGAAACTCCAACGACAGCTACACCATGGAGGTTTCCGACAACTGCGTGAACATCTACCCAAAAGACCATCAGGAGGGCGGAGCCACGGTGTATGTGGCCGCCGGAATCAGAAACATCCTGGGCACCAAGATAAGCGACGACAAGTCATACAGCATCGATTACGAGATGCAGAAGCCTCAGATAAGGAGCGTGAAGACCGGCCTGATACTGCCCGACGGCGAGGACGGTCTGGTGTATCCTTTCGAGGCCGTTAACCTTACCGCCGTAGACGTTACTATTATAAAGGTGTTGGAGAAAAACATCCTGAGCTACATCCGCGACTACAACGAGGGCTGGAACTCCGGAAACCTCCAGCAGACCGGCGTGCCAGTGTTCAGGAAAACCATCCACATAAACGACCGCAACAACGAGGACGTTTCGCAATGGAGAAGATACTATCTGGAGCTCTCCAAGCTGATAAAAACCGAACCGGGATCGATATACAACATCAAGATCGCCTTCAGGAAGAGCCACGCCATCTTCGACTGCGACACCTGCAACGGCGGCGACGACTGCTCGATGGAGAAGGACTTGGATTTCAGCGACTTCGACAACTATCAAGGCTACTACGAATCGCTCGACAACAATTACTACGAGAGCTGCGGCTGGGACTGGAAAAAATCCGAAAACCCTTGCTACAAGATGTATTACCGCAGCCACAGATTCCTGAGTCAGAACATCCTGGCCAGCAACCTGGGAATGATAGCCAAGAAGGGCGGCGACGAATCCACAAGCATCTACATCACCGACCTAAAGACCACCTATCCCGTGCCTGATGCCGTGGTGGAGCTGTACGGATATCAGCAGCAGCTACTGGCCACCCGCACCACCGACAACGACGGAAAGGCTGATTTCGGCCCCATGCCAAAGGGCTACTTTGCTGTGGCAAGGCGCGGCAACGAATGCAACTATCTTAAGATTCGCGACGGCAACAGCCTGTCATTAAGCAAGTTCGACATCTCGGGCAAGGAGGTGCAGAACGGCCTTAAGGGATTCATATACGGCGAGCGCGGTGTATGGCGCCCCGGCGACAGCATCCACCTGAGCTTTGTATTGAAGGAGGACGCGAAGAATCCGCTGCCCAGCGACTACCCCATCACCATGGAGGTGCGCAATCCTCAGCAGCAGCAGATCTACAAGGAGACCGTGGAGAAAAACAAGAACAACTTCTACGTGTTTGGCCTGAAGACCGACAGCGAGGCCCAGTCCGGCAACTACGAGGCCACCGTAACCTGCGGAAACGCCCGTTTCTACAAGAACCTCCGCATAGAGAACGTGCTGCCCAACAGGCTTAAGATAAACACCACATTCAACAAGGAAACCTTCGGCGCCGACAAAAACATCATCAGCATAGAATCTCAGTGGCTGCACGGCGCAGTGGCCCACAATCTGGAGACTCAGGTGGACCTGATGCTTACGGAAAAGCCGCTCAGCTTCGATCAGTGGAAGGGCTACTCGTTCAGCGACGCCAAAAACCCATGGACGATACACTCCAACTGGGACAACGTTTTCAGCGGAAAACTGGACGACAACGGCAACATAAAGATACCACAGAATTTCGACGGCCTCAGCAAGAAATACCCCAACATGATGAGGGCCCACTACAGCATAAGGGTTTACGAGAAGGGCGGACGATTCAGCAAGGACGAGGCCTCGATAGACGTGAAACCATACAACAGCTACGTGGGAATAAAGCTGCCTGATACCGACGGCCATTTCCTGAACACCGACGAGCCTCAGAAGGTGAACCTGGTGGTATGCGACAACGATGGCAAAACCATAAAGGGAAAACGAAGCCTCAGGGTGAAACTCTACAAGATGGAGTGGCAATGGTGGTACGACGCCAGCAACTACGTATCGGAATACAACTCTGAGCTGATAAGCACCGAAAACGTGGAGATAGACGGCACCGGAAGCTACACCTTCATGGTGAAGTATCCGCAATGGGGACGTTTCCTGATTGACGTAACCGACATGAACACCGGAATAAGCGCATCGCAGTTTTTCTACATGGACTGGCCTGAATCGTATGGACGCAGCGCCATAATGAGCCAGGGATCCACCATTGTGGAGCTCAGCAAGGACAAGGACAAATACCAGGTGGGCGACATTGCCCAGATAACCATCCCAAGCAACGAGGGCGGACACGCGCTGGTGACAGTGGAAAACGGCACCAAGGTGATAAGCAGCCAGTGGATATCCACCAAGGCCGGCAAAACCGAATTCAAGCTTAAGATAGAGCCAAGCTACGAGCCGGGCGTATACGTGTTTGTGGAAACCATACAGCCCCACGCACAAACCGCCAACGACATGCCGATACGCATGTACGGCGTAATACCATTGGACGTGGAGAACCCTGAGACTCACATAGAGCCGGTGATAACCATGCCGGACGTGCTGGAGGCCGATAAGGACGTAAAGATTACCGTATCGGAGAAAGACAACAAGAAGATGACCTACACCATAGCCCTGGTGGACGACGGCCTGCTTGACCTCACCCACTACAAGACTCCCGACCCATGGAAGGAGTTCTACAGCCGCGAGGCCCTCGGCGTAAAGACCATCGACATGTACGACAACGTGATAGGCGCATTCGGCGGCACCATCGAGAAAATGTTCTCGATAGGCGGCGACGATGACAGCGGACCCACATCAGCCGCCAAGGCCAACAACTTTGAGAGCGTGGTGGCGTTTCTGGGACCATTCACAACCAACGGCGCCAAGCAGACCCACACCATAAAGATGCCCAAATACATAGGATCGGTGCGCGCCATGGTGGTGGCCGGAAACGGCAAGGCATACGGCAAGGCCGAGAAAACATGCAAGGTTACAAAACCGCTCATGGTGTTTGCCACCACGCCTAGAATCATAGGCACCGACGAGCAGTTCAGCCTGCCCATAACAGTATTCGCCGGCGACGACAACATCAAGAACGTATCGATAAAGATAAAGGCCAGCGACGGCCTCACTGTGGAAGGCGACGGCAACGCCAAGCTAACATTCAACGGCAAGGGCGAGCAAAACCCAGCGTTCAGCATCAAGAGCGGCAACAAGACCGGCGTAGGCACCATCGAGATTCTGGCATCATCGGGCAACCACGTAAGCAAGATAGACCTGAAGCTGGAGATACGTCAGCCAAACAACTACGAGCGCGAGGTGATATCCAAGGTAGTGGCACCGGGACAGACCGTGAGCATCCCCGTAACCCCAACGGGACGCCCGGGCACCAACACAGCCAGCATCAGCATCAACGGCATACTGCCCATAAACTACGAGAACCACCTCCTAAACCTTGTGGGACGTCCATACGAGAGCCTGGAGCACATAGTATGCAAGGCATTCCCGCTGATATACGCGCCAGTGCTAAGCGATGTAAAGGGCATCACCAAGGAGCGTGGCGAGAATATGATACGCGACGCCATCAAGAAGGTGTACAGCTACCAATCCACATACGGCGGCCTCAGCTACTGGAAAAACCAGAACTACACCAACGTATGGATTACATCGCTGGCAGGCCATTTCATGCTGGAGGCCAAGAAGGCAGGATACTCGGTAAATCAGGAATTTATCGACAAATGGAAGAAGTTCCAGAAGCTGAAGGCTGAATCCTGGACTCCCGACAGCGAATACTCGTATCACGAGCAGGCCTACCGACTGTACACACTGGCTCTGGCCGGCGAGGCGCCCAATGCGCAGATGAACCGACTAAAGGAGATGCCTCAGCTCACCGACTGGGCAAAGGTTTTCCTGGCAGGCGCATACGCCCTCAGCGGAAAGAAACAGATAGGACAGAACATCATAAAGCCGATAGATTACTGTGACGTAAGCTACGACGCTCCCAAGCTGATATCGCTCTGCGACCTCAACGACGAGGCGATGGCCTTCCCCACCGCCAGCGACGTAAGCCGACACCTGGCCGATCCAAACTTATGGCTGTGCACCGAGGATGAGTGCATGATGCTGGTGGCAATGGGCAAGTATTTCGAAAAATACAAGCCTGTATCAAACATAAAGTGCTCATACACATTCGGATCCAGCAGCGAGGAGATATCGTCAGACAGGATTTTCGTAACCAAGGACCTGAAGATAGACGGCAACAACAAGGAGACCCTCACCCTCACCAACAACAGCGACGGCAATCTCTACATAGAGATCAACAAGAGAGGAATTCCTGAGGCCGGCCAGGAGAAAACCGACCGCTACATGATAGAGGCCGACGTGAGATTCTATCAGGGCAGGAACGAGATTTCGCCCAAGAAACTAAAACAGGGCGAGGATTTCACCGCCGTGGTAAAGATTAAGAATTTCTACGGCCAACACCGCAGCAAGCTGGCTATCACACAGATGTTCCCATCAGGCTGGGAGATTCTGAACAGCATCAGCAACGATGACGATGACGACTACAACTACTACGACGAGGACTACTACAGCAAGCGAGGAACGGTGCTCTACACCGACATCCGCGACGACAGGAAGTACACCTATTTCAGCCTGCCGGGCAATGGCGAGATGGAATTCCGCACCCACCTCACCGCCACATACGCAGGCACATATTACCTGCCGGGCATCGTCTGCGAGGATTTGGAGCATCCCCAGACACGCGCCAGAACCAAGGGTATGATGATAACCGTGGAAAAAGACTAATACACAAGGCTCACGAAGCCCTTTTTCTCGTGGCGGCGGCCCTGTGCATCGGTAAAGCTGATAACATAGACATAGGAATCGCGGGGGCAGAGCTTGGATGTGCGATATCGTCCGTCCCAGCCCTCGCCAATTTCCGAAGTCTGGAAAAGCAACATTCCGCGCTTGTTGAACACCGACATCTGAAAATCGCTCAGGAAATTGGCCACGGGGCGGAAAATCCTGTTGTCGTCAATCTCGCTCTCGGGATTCAGCGCGTTCGGGATGTATATCCTTGGCTCTTCCACCACCTCGGCAATGTTGCTGAAAGCCTCCTTGCCGTTGTTGAGAACATAGCGGATCTGATAGCGGAAACGCCCCGGAAACTGCTCGTCGGCGGCCATGATGCCGCCAATATCGTGCACATAATCGCACAAATCAATATCAATATCCATCAAATCTCTGAAAGAACCGCTGTTGGAGTCGTCTATGGCTACAACGGCGGTTTTTGCGTTGCTGGGGATGTTCCAGATCAGGGAGTGTTCCGTAGCCCTGATGCTTGCCCCAAGACAGATGTTCGCTGCCCCGGGCGATCTGGCAATCTCCTGTCCGCAGGCGTTGTAAGCCACTATGGCATAGAGGTTTTGCTCGCTGGCGTCGGCATCAGCATCATCGAAAAGGTAATCATCAAGGCTGGTATTTGGAAGCTCCAAAGTGTCGGTGCCTGAAGCTGCCTCTCTAATGAGAACCGCGCGGCTGGTGGATGGCGATGGCGAAAGCATCAGGCCGATACTCAACGACTTGGCATCGCTGCCCAAAGATACGCTGGAGATGGATATCAGGTCGGGCGCCACATCGCTGGTGGCGTCTATCTCCATTACGGGCGAACCCATCACCGCGCCTCCAGGCAACACGCACTCCATGGCAAGGCGGCGCAGGGGCTTGTGGTCGGCAAAGGCGTGGCTTATGGAGGGGGCTGAGGCTTGGGCCACAACATCGCCGCTGCCGTACTCGCGCATGCGGTAAGATTCTGCCCCGTCAAGGGCGTCGCATGAGATGGTGTACTGCTGCGTGCAATGGTCGTAGCGGCCCTGGGCAACGAGAGTGGAAAGCTCGTCGCTCATGAGGGAATAGAAAGTGTGGTCGCCGGATTTTCTGTAGGCCGACACCCTGTAGCTCTCGGGCCTGATGCCGGGTTTTGCGGATGTGCCGTACGCGTCGGAATCGTCGGTGTATTCCATCACATGGCCGCCCTCTATGACGGCCACGTTGTTCCAGGTGCCTGATATCACGCCCTGACCGTCCACTATCAGGCGCTTGATGATGTAGCCGTCCACAGACGACGGGGCGGCCATCTGCCACCTGATAACGGGATGCCCGGATGTGTTTACGGTAACTGATACCACCATTGGAACCTCTATGTCCTGAGCCGCCGCCACGATGTGGAGCAGCATGAAAAATGCTAGAAATAATCTCTTCATGATGGACGCAAATATACAAAAAAAAACGGCCCGTTGAAGGCCGTTTTTTTTATTATTGATGTAAGATTATCGGATTACTCCTCTACTGTGGCAATGAACTCTACCTCGAACTCAACGCGGCGGTTCTTGGCGCGGTTGGCCGATGTGGTGTTTGGAACAAGAGGCTTTGTGTCGCCGTAACCCTCGGAGTGGAGACGGTCGGCAGAGATGTTCTTGTTCAAGAGGTACTTAACCACTGATGCGGCGCGGTCCTTAGAGAGCTTGAGGTTGAGGTCGGCATTGCCCACATTGTCGGTGTGGCCCGAGATGTTGAGCTTGTAGCTTGGGTTCTGAATCATGGTCTTGGCAATCTCGTCGAGGATCGAGTAAGACGATCTCAGGATTGTAGAAGAACCTGTCTGGAACTGGATACCGTTCAAAGCTCTGCGGAAGAGCTGCTGAACCTCCTTCTTAACCTCGGGGCAACCGTTGTTGGAAGCCACGCCCTTTACATCAGGACACTTGTCGAGGTAATCAGGAACGCCGTCGCCGTCGGTATCAACAGGACAGCCGTTAGAATCCACAGCCACGCCACTTGGAGTATCAGGACACTTGTCGAGGGCATCGGTAACGCCGTCGCCATCATCGTCGATAGAGCATCCGTTCATATCAACAGGCATACCCTCTGGAGTATCAGGACACTTGTCGAGGTAATCTGGAACGCCGTCGCCATCGGCATCGAGAGGACATCCGTTCTCGTCTACAGCCACGCCCTCAGGTGTAGAGGCGCACTTGTCGAGGTAATCTGGAACGCCATCCCTGTCGGCATCGAGAGGACAACCGTTGGCATCAACCTCGATGCCTACAGGAGTATCAGAGCACTTGTCGTCGGAATCCTGAACGCCGTCGCCGTCTGCATCAAAGAAGTCGGCCTCAGCAAGCTCCTCTGCCATTGCGGCTGTATCCTTGTTCTTTTTCTTCTTGGGGCCAATAGTAAAGCCGAAACCAAAATTCACCCTAACATACTGGAGGTGAGCAGGGATTGAGAATTTGTCGTTGACCTTTGAGAGACGTGCAGGCAGGTTGTCGACAGCTGCAAAAATGTTGAATGGTCCAAGGTTGAGGTTTGCGCCAGCGCTAAGGCTGTTCCACTGATGATCGTAGACATTGTAGGCCACAGTGGCTGAAAGGAGACGCCAGAAATGGAGCTGACCCTGAAGGCTGAACTCCTCAGAGATACGTCTACCGGCAAACTGTGTCTTTGAAAGGGCTGCCACGCCAAACCAGCTTGTAAGATCGAACTCGGCGCCCAAATATACCTTGGATGCGAGATACTGATTAAACTTGGCATCGTTCTCGCCATAGAAAGCACCGGTGAAAGAATCCTCCAGCTCGTCGAAATCAACGTCCTGATCCTTGATGTCGAGAGTTGCACCGTCGAAATGGAAGTCCTGCTGCAAGTTGAGCTTGCTAGACCAGTGATTGTATCTGATGAAACCGAAGTCTATAAGGCTGGCCGAGAGGTTGAGTTTTGGAAGTATGCGGTACGAAGCACCAAGATCCAAACCAACGCCCCAGTTGCCCTTTGTGAGATCCTTGCTCTCGAAGTTGTCGAAATCGTCTACAAAATCCTTGAACTCGCCATTGGATTTAAGTTTTAAGCCTACTGTAGGAATCGACATGTAGATATCGGCATCGCCCGACATTGTCCACTCGTCGGCGCTGGCGATAAGGTCGATATCCTTGAATTTAGACTTTATAGCGGCAACACCCTTCAGCAGCTTTAATGTACCGCCCACGTTCAGCTTGTCGTTTACCACGCGGGTGTAGCCAAGGCCGAAATCAGCGTATGCGTGAGCGTTTACACCAAACTTTTTGATGTTCATTGAGAATGGATCTTTGTAATCCATGCCATCAAGAATCATCGAGAAAAACTGCCTTGGAATGTATACGTTGCTGCTGAAGTTGACGTTGGAAGAGAACGAGAAGTAGTTTTTCTCCTTTACCCTGAAACCGAAGTCAATAATGCTGACCTTCGACTCGGCGTTTACGTTCCATACGTTGGCCATCTCGTCCAGGAAGTTTTCCTGACCGTTGGGCACCGATGAGTCGAGACAGAAAACCGATTTCTTTACGCCGTTTTTCTCTACGTTCTTTATCACATCGGCAAAGCAGAACGAGTTGTTGCCTACTCCCCAAGCAACGGTTCCCAAAACTGGAACTGGGACAAAAGGCACCGGAGTTCCCATATAGAATCTGCAATCCTGGGCCATGGCCGGATTTACATAATGGGTGCGGAAATTGTTTTTCTGAAAATATACTGTGTTAGAAATCTGTGCCTGAGCCGAGCCTGATACAAGGGCTCCAAGCAAAAGGGCCGGGGCAATTTTCTTGAAACTTTTCATACTTTTTCAATAGAATTACTGGGTTGATAATCTGATTAGAAGTTGGATGGATTAAGGTCGCCCTCCACGTATGCCTTCAACTTGATGTCAACATACTGCTGAAGGTTGATCTGAGGATACTTGAGATCGTCTGGAACAGTGAAATTGAGCTCGATGAGCATTCCGGTGGCAGTAGAGAGCTCCTTGGCAACATCACCGTACTCGATAATCTGCTCGGTTTTCACAATATCCTTGTCGCTCTTTGATGCAGGCACCATCACCTCGTTGTGGAGGCTTGGAATCCTGGGCGAGAAATTGGTTGGATTGGGACCTGTAACGAAATCTATCTTGAGAGAGATGTCGAATGGAACGTTGGTCTCCACATCAAATATAAACATCAGCTTGTCAATGTCTGGCAAAGCATTTTCGTCACCAAAGATATCATCAAAGTCGATATCATCGATGATTACCGAAGAGTTGAACTTGGTGGTATTCTTGATGTCCATAGGCTTGCTGAGAAGCTGCTGAATTTCGCCCAAACCAGTTTCGGCCAGGTTGATTGGATCTCCGCCAACAGGACGCAAGTAACCCTTGATGCTCTCCATATCGAAGATGTCGGCAAAGGTGGAATGGCTTTTCACCAATGGAGCAGCCAGAGATGTGTGGATGTTGAGTCCGTCGGACTTCATATCATCCAGATCGTACTCCTCGTCTTTGCATGATGAAGCAAATAACGCGGCAAAGGCCACTAGGGCCATGAGTGTTAGTTTGTACATTTTTTTCATGTGGTCAATAGTTTAAAAAAAAATTTTATGCGGTAAAGTTAGAAAAAAAAAGTATACGTGATTACCGTATCGAGCAATATTAACGTAAAATAAACAAAGATTATTAAAAATTCATTAAAAACGGAAGGATAAAAAAAATTACCTGCCACATATAGAATGCGACAGGTAATATATTTTGGCTGAATTCTAAAAAAGAATTCCGGGAAAAGCGTGTTTAAGGATTACTCCTCATCCTCTTCCTCAACGTCCTCAGCAGCCTCCTCGAGAGCCTCGTCGATAGCCTCCTCAAGCATTACGCCCTTGATAGCCTCGGCCTGAGCCATGAGGTCGAAAGAAGTCTCTTTCTTGAGCTCGTTGCAAACCTTTACGAACTCAGGATCGTCCTTAGAAGCCTCAACAACACCCATAACGAGGTTTCTGCACTCTACGAACTTGTCCATATCGGTGTCCTTGTTGGCCATAGCGAGGTAGATGTAACCGCAAGCCAAAGCTACCTTTGTCTCGCCAGTCTGCTTGTTGTCCTCGATGTTGCCGAGATCCTTGATGAGGGTCTCAACCTTAGCCTTGTTGTTGGCGTTTACAGCCTCCATCATCTCGTTGGCTACCTTCTCGGCCTTAGAGGCACAAGATACAATCATTACAGCTGCTACGAAGAGGGCAGCTACAAAAGAAAATACTCTTTTCATTTTGATTCAGTTTTTTTTAAAATTGATAAATAATGTGATATTGATTTGGCTGCAAATTTAGAAACAAAAAAATTAATGACCAAAAAAACAATGTTAATTTTTCACAGATGTTAACAAAAAAAATCCCTGCTGATATATACCATCAACAGGGATTCCATTATTTATGATTATGAAAGTTTTCCGTATCGGGAAGCTGTGAATTACTCACCCTCCTCCTCCTCTACGTCCTCATCATACTCCTCAGCCTGAGCAGCCTCCTGAGCAGCCTGCTGTGCAGCAGCGAGGTTAGCGTTGAAGTTGTCGTAAGCAGCCTTTACAGCAGCCTTGTCCTTAGCAGCGTCGATGAGAGCGTTGATAGCAGCTGTAACATCAGCACCCTGAGCAGCAGCTGTAGCGTTGTAGAGACCAAGGAAAGCACCTGCGCAGTCTGCAGACTTCTCCTCAGCTGACTGGAGAACACCACCCATGAACATAGCGGTCTGTACATTGTCGGCAGCGTAAGGAGTACAAGCCTTAGCTACTGCGTCGTAAGCAGCGCCAATCTGTGAGAGATCACCAGATGCTGCAGTGTAAGCGTTAGCGAAAGCCTTACCAGCCTCCATACCATCCTGTGCTGACTTAACAGCGCCACAAGATACCATCATTACCATTGCTACTACGAGAGCAGCTACGAAAGAAAAAAACTTCTTCATTTTGTTTTTTAATTTTAAATAATTTATTGAATATTGATTAACTATCAAACTTAATTGTGGAAACTTGTAATACATTTTCTTACCTTGTTTCTACGCTGCAAATTTACACAAGGTTTTCTAATTGAAGATACATTTTCAGGAAAATTAATCATGAAATTTATTCCGCAAATGTTAAGTTATTGTTAACAGCAATTATTCGTATACCAATGACGAAAAAAGGACGACTCCATATAAATACGAAGCCGTCCTAAATGAAACAACTATAAAAAATAATGCTAAAAAAAAAACTACTATGCTAGATGCTCTGCTCCACGTTCCATACAAATGCGCGTACGCCCATCTCGAGGTTTCGGTTGTCGAGTTTTTTGCATACGTGCAGGAGCTCTGGAACCTTCTCGTCCTCTATTACGGTAAGTATGGAGGAGTTCATCTCAGGCCAAGTGTGAGAACCCTCGCGGGGCTCGCCGTCGCGGCTGCCGCGTCCGTGTACCTGCTCCCACAATGTGTAGCCGCGTATCTCCAGACGGTCAAGCATATACTTTACTCGGTCGGTGTTGGCCTGGTTGAATGCTATAAATACTGCTTTCATGGCATTTATTACATTTATGATTTATTACATTTTTAATTTTTGATTTTTAATTTTTGATTTTTGATTTTCGATTTTCGATTAATTTAATTTTCGATTTTCGATTAGAATTCTACAATCAAAAATCAAAAAAATATGAGGATAATCAAAAATCAAAAATCGAAAATCAAAAATGTTATTCCTCTTCGGCGTTCAGCTTGCGTGAATCGAATACGATGTCGTCGGCCATATCGAAGAATACAAACTGCTTGCGGAGCTCGGCCTGATTGTCGCGCTCGCCCTTCTTAGAGAAGAGTGCGTACAATACTGGAACGATAAACAGTGTAACCACTGTGGAAACCAGCAGACCGCCGATTACTACCACACCCATAGGAACCCACATCTCGGAACCCTCCGATGTAGAGAGCGCCATTGGGATCATACCGAGGATGGTTGTGAAGGCAGTCATCAATACAGGACGCAGACGGCTCTTTCCAGAGAGTGCGATGGCCTCGGTGAGGTCCAATCCACGGTCACGCATCAGGTTGATGTAGTCCACGAGCACGATACCGTTCTTGGTAACAATACCCACAAGGAGGATAACACCGAGAGCACCAATCATATTGAGCGAGGTGTTGGTAAACCAGAGGGCGAAGATAACGCCCGAGATGGCGAACGGCATACTCATCATGATGATGAATGGCTTCATAAGCGACTCGAACTGAGATGCCATCACGATGTATACCAGCATCACGATAAGGGCGAAGAGCAATGCCATATCGGCGAAAGACTCCTGCTGCTCCTTGTAGTCACCACCGATGAGGATCTTTACGCCCTCAGGAACCTGGAGACCATCAAGCTCGGCCTGTACGGCCTCGGCCAGCTCGGAGAGCGACATCTCTACAGGTGTAACCTTTACAGTGGTGATACGCTCGCGGCTCTTGCGGTCGATGGTAGGAGGACACCAGTACTCCTCCACCTTGCCAAGCTCCTTAAGCTTCACCAAACCGGTAGAGGTAGGTATTGTGAGCTCCTCGATGGCTGATATTGAGTTTCTGTAGTTTTCGGTGAGGCGTACACGGATATCGTACTCCTCGCCGTCCTCCTTCAGGTAACCGGCTGTGGCGCCGTTGATACGGTTGCGGACCAGCATACCGGCAGCCGATGTAGAGAGGCCGTGTGCAGAGAGTTTCTCCTTGTCGAACACAACCTGAAGCTCGGCGCGGTCGTCCTGACGTGACACGTTTACGTCGGCGGTACCCGGCATTTCGCGGCAGATGCGCTTTACATCCTCGGCCACGCGGTTGGTGGCCTGGAAGTCGTAACCGTAGATCTCGACATCAACAGAGTTGTTGGCCATACCGCCCTGACCCTGCGATACTATGTATACCTTGATCTCAGGAACCTGGTCGAGCTGCTCACGGATACGCTTCTTGATGTCGTCGAGGGAAACACCTGGACGGTCCTGACGCTGTGTGGTACGGATGTACATCGACACCTTATTATTAGTGGTGGACGAGAAGAGCGCAGAGATACCGGCGTCATCATTGCTACCGATGGTGGTAGACATGATGCGGATCTCAGGGTTGCGCGCAGCCATCTCGGCCTCTACCTTACGCATGATTGCTGCTGACTCCTCCACACGTGTGCCGCCCTGAAGCTCGATAGAGATCTGGAGACGGCCGTTATCGGTCTGAGGCATGAAGTCGGTACCGATGTAGCCCAAAATTGCAGGCACAAGCGACAGTCCGAAGAAAACCACTATGGCTGTCACTGTGAGAGCCTTGTGGTTGAGGCATACACGGAGCATATCAGAATACTTCTGATCGAGCCAGTTGAGGCCCTTGATGATGGTGTTCTTGTAGAGGCGGTTGATGAAGCCCTCCTTCTTCTCGTGACCGGCAACGCCGAGTTTCTCGAGAACGAGGTCGCGGGCCTTCAGCATCTTGCTACACATCATAGGTGTGAGGGAGATGGCCACTGTGGTAGAGGTACATACTGTGATTGTAACAATCCAGCCCAGCTCCTTGAAGAGGATACCGGCCATACCCGAAAGCATTGTAAGAGGGATAAACACCGCACATGTTACCAATGTGGTGGCGATTACCGAAACCCAAACCTCGTTGGTGGCGTAGATGGCGGCCTCGCGTGGAGAGGCGCCTCGCTGAAGGTGCTTGTCGATGTTTTCCAAAACCACAATCGCATCATCCACCACCATACCGATAGCCACGGTAAGAGATGAGAGCGAGATGATATTGAGCGACGATCCTGTAGCCAAAAGGTAGAGGAACGATACAATCAAAGAGATTGGAATACAGATACCTACGATAAGGGCGGCTCTCCACTGTCCCAGGAAGAACAGTACCACCAAAACCACAAATATCAGGGCGTACATGATAGACTCAGAAAGACCATTAACGGCGTTGATGATCTCGAGCGACGAGTCGTTGATGATCTCGAACTTGATATCAGGAGGAAGATTCTTCTGGATTTCCTCCATCATAGCCTTCACGTCCTTCACAATCTGAACGGTGTTGGCGCCGGTCTGCTTCATAATGATGAGACGGCAGCCCTCACTTCCGTTGATTTTCTCATCGAGGAAGAGGTCCTTGATGGTATCGCGCACGTTGGCAACATCCTTCACGAAAATCTTCTTGCCATCGCGTGTGGTGGATACCACGATGTTGTTGATCTCGGCGCTCTCCTCGTACTCAGACTTTACACGGAGCTGATACTGCTCCTTGCCCACTTTCATGGTACCTGAGGCCAGGTTCAGGTTGTTTCCTGATACTGCGTTGCTCACGGTCTCGAGTGTGAGTCCGTAGGCGTCGAGCTTGCTCTGGTCCACATCCACATATACGAAACGCTCTGGAGCACCCGAGATGGAGAGGTTACCGATACCGTCTACACGGTTGAGAACGTTGATAACGTTGTCGGTGAGGATTTTCTCCAATCCAGGATAGCTCTCCTCGGCTGTAACGGCGTACATGAGGATAGGCATCATGGATGTATTGAACTTGAATACGGCAGGTCTTGAACAGCCGTCTGGGAGGTTCTCGTAGATGAGGTCGATCTGCGAGCGGATGTCGTTTACAGCCTCATCGATATCATAACCCCAGTTGAACTTCATTGAAACCAGGGAGATGTTGTCCTTGCTCTGAGAGGTCATCTCGTCGAGACCCTCGATGGAGTTCAGCGAGTTTTCGAGCACCTTGGTAACGTTGGTCTCTATCTCGGAACCGTTGTTTCCCGGATACGCTGTCATGATTGATACAAAAGGAGGCTCAATCTCTGGCAACTGGTCAATCGGGAGCTTTATCAATGCGAAGAGACCCATGACTATAATAGCCACGAAAATCAGCGACGTGGTTACCGGTTTCTCAATCGCGGTTTTGTAAATACTCATGTTGTACAATAAATGAATTAATGATTAAAAGAATAAAAGAACGCCGATATGTGATTCATTTATTCTTTTATTCTTTTAATCTTTTATTAAACATTACTTCTCTGCTGTCAAAGGCTTGATGTCTAGCTGGCTGCCCTCGTGGAGACGGCCTGCGCCCTGGATGATGAGCTCGATGCCTGGCTTAATCTCGTCGGCGATGATCTCTATCTCGTCGTTGAAACGCTGGCCAAACTGTACCACCACGCGGTGGGCCTTGCCGCCGTCGTTGATGAATACAAAACGCTCGTCGCTACCCTGAAGCTTCTGTACCGAGTTGTAAGGTACTACCACAGCCTCAGCCTTACCCATCTCGAGATTGGTGCTGATGTACATACCGGGACGGAGCTCGTTCTTTGGGTTAGGAATCTTTACCTTAATAGAGAATGTGTGGCTGTTGGCGTCGATGGTTGGGTATACAACCTCCACTGTGGCAGGGAATTCGGCGCCAGGGTAAGTATCAGACATAACATTAAGCTTCATGCCCTCCTTTACGAATGGGAAGTAAGTCTCAGGCACCTGAACAAGGGCCTTGAGGACGTTGAGCTGGATAAGCTCGTAGATAGGCATCTGGCCCATGAGCTCGCCCGGCTCGTAGTTCTTGGCGGAGATTACGCCAGAGAATGGGGCGCGCAGATAGGTGTTTCTCTCAAGATTGGCGAGCGATGTCTCCAAAACCTCGAGACCCATCTTGGCCTGGTCGTAGGTCTGCTTGGCGATGTTGTTGCTGTCGTTAAGGATCTTGATGCGGTTGAAATCCACCTTGTTGTTCTCGTACTGGATCTTGGTGCTTAGATACTGAGTCTCGTCCATCTGGGCAATCAGCTGGCCCTGAGCCACGCGGTCGCCCACCTCGCAGCTTACCTTTACGATGCGGCCCTGCAATGCCGGAGCCACATTCACCTTCTGATATGCCTGAAGAACTGCCGAGAAGTTGAGGATTCTCATCACTTCCTTCTTCTGGATTTTCTGTACCGATACCACCTCGGGCTTTACAGTCTTGGTTTCGGCAGAATCACTTTTGCTGTCGCAACTCTGGAACGACATTGCTGCCACAGCCAATACTAATGCTGAATATTTGAATTTATTTATCATTTTATGAAAGTATTATCTATAAAAAGGTTCTACAATTTGTTGTAAAGCTGGAGCAATGCTGTCTGAGCCTGCATTACCGAGAAGAGGCTCTGTATGTATGAGCTCTGAGCCTGCAGCAGCGAGTTGTTTACGGTTACGAGGTCGGTGCTGGAGATTGTGCCCTGCTCAAACTTCTGA
>JAKSLV010000037.1 GCA_024401025.1 Bacteroidales bacterium | reverse complement strand
TCGATATTGTCCTTGTCGTAGATTTTGTAGATATTGCTTCTGGAACAGCACAACATCTGAGCCAGCCACGAGACCTTTATTCCCTTCGATTCAATTACATTTTATATCATCTGTCCGATATGTAAGAAATTTTTTCTTATCTTTGCGGTCGATTATCAATAATACTCAATCGATTATGAAAAGAAAGAATTTATTAGCAATTTGCTGTTCGGCTGCTCTTCTTGCGGCCTGTGGCGGCAATGGCGGTGGTCAGCAGCATCAGGGTGCTGATACTGCTGATTCTACTGCAACACTCTCCGAGGCCAAGGAGCCTGAGGTTGTGGAGAAAGCATCAGAGACCGATGTAGAATGCAATTTCGACATGGCCATGGTGTTGATTTTCCAGGACAGGAAGGAGGTAATCACCTGCGATTCCGGAATGGTTTCCGACAAGGCTGCAAGGTCGTTCAACAAGCTTCTGTATGACGGCAAGCTATACGACATTGATTTCCAGAACTATCAAAAAGGCGAAGGAAACAAGGGAAACCTTATTTATGCTTCCAGGTACTTCGACGAATATACCGGCTACACCTACAAGTTCAAAGGCGGCAAGCCCAATTTTGATTGGGAGGCCGATATGAGTTTTGTGTTCAACAGCAACTATACAGATACCCATCATTACGCCCCGGTAAAGAATGTGACAAACCAGAAGCTGCCTCAGAACGTGAAGGACCTCATCGCCCAAAGCTATCCAAAGCTTAAATTCAACCAGATTTGGGCCATCCAGGACATCGACAACGGCACAGCAAAACTATATTCAGTAAGTTTTCATCCAAGCAACAACAAGATGCTGGCTCTCAACATTCTGGAAATGAATGGCAAACTCTATGTGGAGGAAGACTGGGGATATGCCGACGGATGGAATGTGGACGACGGTGGCGAATACCACTACCCTCAAGTAGACGCATTTGTTGACAACGACAAATCCCACGTTGATATGGTTTGGTGTAAGGGCGCTCCAGAATCTTTCTGCTATGGCAAATTAATTGCCCAGGGTGACTCTCTATATAGGGAAGAGCAGGCCTGCTACTACAATTACATAGATTACAACAGCCGCCGCCAAGTAAGCGATTATCAGGCAAGGCGCGTGTGGTCATCATTCTTCCCCGAGGAGAACGCCACACCTACCCACTATTGCGTTATGGATACCGAGAAGGGACGCATCTGCTTCCTAAAGAAGGGCGACGCCATCGCATACTGCTCGTTCGACAACGGATATGCCGAGCCAAGGGCCTGCAACCTGGACGACGACTATCAGCCCAAGATCACTTTCGAGATATATCAGAACGGCGCCAACGTTTACCGTGGCGGCGGCAACAGCTACGTGAGGATGGTGTGGGCATACAACGGCAACCGATGCGACTATTACGAGATGCTTGAGGGCGGACCTCAGCTCTCCGTTACCAAGAAAGAGCAATACGGAGATCCCGTTGAGTGCGACGAAACCGAGCTCGACAATGCCATGAAGACTCTCCACGGCCAGATAGACCTCTCGAAGCTGGAGTGGACGGAAATCGACAGCGAATACTGATATTGCCCTGATGCGGCAGCATCAGCACAAAAAACAACAAACGGCCGACAGGAAATATCCCGCCGGCCGTTTCTACTATGATGCAATTTATATATATTACAAACCGAATACCGAGCTTATCTTGGCCTTAATCTGCTGCTCGCCTGAGAATCCCTCCATATCGTCCCAATCGCCGTCAGGGGTGAGGAACACTACGTATGGGATCGATTCGAAATCGAAAAACTTGTCCTGAGCGTGTACACGGTCGATATCTACGCTATACACCTTGATTTCGCCGTCGTACTGGTTGGCAATCCTCTGGAGGATTGGCTTCAGCTTCTGACAGGGACCACACCAAGTGGCGTTGAAATCTATGATTACAGGAATGTCGCTTATAACGTCGCCGTCGCGGCTGATGATGTGCTGATAGAAATATGTGTCGTTGGGCACCTCTATCATTCCTGTTACTCCCTCTGTCTCGATGGCCTCTGTCTCAGTCTCGGGATCTGTTGGCTGATTGTATGCGTATGATGCGGTGGCTCCGGCAAATGCTATGGCTGCGCCAAATACCAGCGCTGCAAGTGTCTTGATAGTTTTTTTCATATCTTTTAAGTTTTTTGTTTTTGTTTTCACCATTTAGATGCAAGTTTTGCGTCTATTCCATAAGAAATTTCGGCAAAATTTAGTTAATAAACGTTAATTCAATTATATCACCCTGTCTCTCAGATTCTTCCATACGGATATTTTTTGCAGAAAAGTTATTTGAGCCGCCACATATTTTTTCAGCCGCCTTGTGATGATATTTTTCATTTATTTTTATATATTTGCAATCAGTATGTATATGCTTGATATTGTTAATCATAAAAACACTTTTGCAAATGGATAAAAAACTCATAGACAACGCCATACGACGCGTTCCGGATTTTCCCAAGCCCGGAATACTTTTCTACGACATCACAGGCCTTATGCTAAATCCTGATGCCTTCAGGGAGAGCATAGACTCATTTTGCGAAATCATCGGCAGCCGCAGCCAGAAAGTTACTGCCATAGCCGGACTCGAGGCCAGGGGCTTCATCTTCGGAGGCGCCATTGCCGAGAGGCTTGGCATTCCCTTTATCCTGATACGCAAAAAGGGCAAGCTTCCGGGCAAGACCATCTCTCAGGATTATGCGCTCGAGTACGGAACCGCCGAGATAGAGGTTCAGCTTTCCGACGTTAAACAAGGCGACAATGTTGTACTCATCGACGACCTTGTGGCCACGGGCGGTACCCTTGCCGCCGCAAAGAAACTCATGGAGAAATGCGGCGCCAGGGTGGATTGCTGCCTAGGAGTAATAGGACTTCCCGAGCTCAACTTCAAGAACGCGCTGCAAGGCACCGATGTCATAACACTAATCGACTACTCAGGAAAATAATATGCTCAACCAACGAAGCTCGTTTTCCGGCAGCCTTGGATTCGTGCTGGCGGCGGCAGGCAGCGCCGTGGGCCTTGGCAACATCTGGCGATTCCCATACCTTGCTGCAAAGGACGGCGGCGGCCTGTTCCTAGCCGTATACATCGTACTGGCCCTCACATTCGGCTTTGCGCTGCTCACCACCGAGATAGCCATAGGCCGCCGCACCAAGCAGGGCCCCCTCACGGCCTACAGGCGCATATATCCGCCATTCAAGAACCTGGGCATCATAGCCAGTCTTGTGCCTTTCCTGATACTGCCTTATTACTGTGTGATAGCCGGCTGGGTGCTTAAATACACCGTGGTTTTTGTATCTGGCAACGGAGCCTCAGCCACCGACAGCTCGTATTTCGGCAGTTTCATATCCTCGCCCATAGAGCCCATAGTGTACACCCTGATATCGCTGGCTCTGGTAACATACGTAATCTACCGCGGAGTAAACAAGGGCATAGAGAAAATCTCCAAAACCCTGATGCCGGTGCTCATAGTTCTGATACTCGGCATATCCATATACTCGCTCTGCATCAGCCACACCACAGACGACGGCATCACGCGCACTGGCATCGACGGCCTCAAGGTTTTCGTGATTCCCGATTTCAGCAACATCACAATGTCGAAGTTCCTGAGCGTGGTGGTGGACGCCATGGGGCAGCTCTTCTTCAGCCTCTCGGTAGCCATGGGCATTATGATATCCTACGGCAGCTACGTAAAGGACGATGTCGACCTCTCGGGCGCCATCGGCAAGATAGAGATTTTCGATACCATGGTGGCTTTTCTGGCCGGTGTGATGGTGATTCCCGTGGTTTACGTATTCATGGGTCAGGAGGGAATGGATGCGTCGGGCCCGGGGCTCATCTTTGTGTCGATGCCCAAGATATTCGCCTCCATGGGCGTGGCTGGCCACATTGTGGGCGCGGTGTTCTTCATAATGGTGCTGTTTGCAGCGCTCACCAGCGCCATATCCATAATGGAGGCCGTGGTGGGCAGCATCATAGATAAGAAAGGCGTCAGCCGCGGCAAGGCCACCCTCATAGAGGCCGGTATGGCCCTGATAATAGCGCTTCTGGTATGCCTTGGCTACAACGGGCTGTATTTCGAGTTCACACTGCCCAACGGAGCCACAGCGCAGATCCTCGACATCCTCGATTACATCAGCAATTACCTCCTGATGCCGCTTCTATCGCTGATAACCTGCATCCTGGTGGGCTGGGTGGCCAAGCCTCAGAAAATCATCGACGAGGTCACCAAAAACGGCGAGCCTTTCTCCAGAAAGGGCCTCTTTGTGGTTATGGTAAAGTACATTGCACCCATAATGCTTACCGTGTTGCTGATGCGCTCGTTTGGAATCATATAGACAGCGTCATTGCTTTTGGGGTAAGCATCAGACAACTTTTTATCTTTATTACATGCGCAACTTGTTTCTCGCATTTTTGGTATTTGCCTGTCCGCTGATATCGGTGGGGCAGGAGAGCGGCCGGGAGCCATATCTCGACTCGCTTGGCTATGCCATTGACTGCGAGAAAGATACCGCCAAGATAATAAACGCCTACGATAAGTACATAAAGCTGATGGATGATGCCGAGGCTCAGTATGAGAGCGCCATAAAGATGCTTGACTTAGCCACGCAATACGGCGATTCGTCGCTGCTCTGGCTTGGGTATCAGACGGTGGGATTCCACTGCTCTAGGTCGGGCCGTTTCAAGGAGAGTCTGGAATATACCTTCAAGGCCCTGGAGATTGCGCAGCAACTCCACAACAACAACAATATCGCGCTTTGCCTGCTTAATCTGGGTTCGTATTTCGCGCAGGACATTAATGTTGTGGATGAGAGCGTGAAGTATTACAGCCTGGCTATCAACGTGGCCGAAAGCGACAACAATTATGCCGTGCTGGAGCTTATCTACTACGACCTTGCCATCCTCTACATGGAGCGCGAGATTTTCGCCTTCAGTGTGGATTATTTCCAGAAATCGCTCGACGCACACATCAAATCCGGAAACAGCACCGAGAGCGACATCATAGAATACGACCTCACCATAAAGCTGAACCGTATGATGCTGCTATACAGCCGCCACCAAAACGACAGTGCCCTGATGCTGCTCGACAGCATAAATACCCGTATGGCCGACATCAACAAGATCGACAACTTTGCCGGACAGGCCAACCTCAGCATGGGAATGTGCGATTACAACCTTAAGGCGCTGAAAATCTGCCAACCCAGCCGCTACGACAATTACCTGGAAAACGCCAAGAAATTCCTCGATATGCTGGATACCGTTATCATCAACTACAATGTCCAGTGGCTGAGGCAGGAGAGCTACAACAATCTCTATTCGCAGTATCTGATGGCCAAGGGCGATTATGTGACCGTGCGCCCGTATATTATGAGCAGGGATTCCGTTGAGAGCGAGCTCGATTACAACAGGCTCCTCATTACTTACTACAATCATACCGGCGATTTCAGGAAGGTGGCTGAATGCATGCACTACGAGCGCACACAGAGCAACAAGGTGCTGTCGGCGCAGTCGGCCGCCAACTACGAGAACCTGAACCTCCAGATGCGGTATCATAGCCTCATCGGACAGATAGAGAAGCAGGCCAAGGAGCGCAACAGCGAATATGAGCGCAGCCACACTTTCTTCGTGATTGTGGTGCATCTAGTGGCCTTCACATTCCTGGTGATGGTGGCCATTATTCTGTCACTGATACGCTTGCACAACGCCAAAAACCGCGAGAAGGAAATACTGGAGAAATCCAACGGCGAAATCAGGATTCAGAACTCCAAGCTAAACCAGATGCAGGAGGAATACCTTGCCCAAAACGACGAGATCCTGTCTCAGAACCATATCATTGAAAGTCAGCGCGACAAGCTGGCCGAGATCAACCATTCCCTCAGGGATTCCATCGACATAGCAGCCAACATCCAGAGGGCCGCCATCTACGACGAGCAGACTCTCCGCGACAACATCGGAGATTGTTTCGTGGTGTGGAAGCCGCTCTTCAAGGTGTCGGGCGATTTCTACTGGGCATCAAGGCTTGGCGACAAGCTGATACTTTTTGCCGCCGACTGCACTGGCCACGGTGTGCCAGGCGCTCTGCTCAGCATGTACGGAATATCGATGCTGAACGACTACGTAAGGCGAAACCTCCAATACAACGCCGCCGAGATTCTCGACACCATAAAGGCCGCCTTCATGGAGCAGTTTGTGCGCGGCGACCGCGATTTTGTAGACGGCATGGACTGCGCCCTCGTTATCTTCAGCCGCAAGGATATGACTGTGGACTATGCCGGAGCCCGCAGGCCCCTAATCAAGATTTCCGACGACAAGATATATGAATACAGGCCCGACAAGATTTGCATCGGCAACAACCTCCTGCGCGACGACGCCAAATTCACCGACCAGACTCTGTCCATCAAGGAGGGAGATATGCTTTACGTTTTCTCCGACGGCATCGCCGATCAGTTTGGCGACGACGACTGCTCCACAAAATTCGGAAACCGTCAGCTAAAGGAAATCCTTGCCGAGGTGGCATATCTGGATACCAGTCTCCAGAAGGCGGTAATTGAATCAGTGGTGGAAAACTGGATGAGCGGTCCATATCACGCCGGCATTGCCAAAAGACGCGCGCCTCAGCTCGACGATCAGCTGCTTATTGGAGTGAGGGTGTAGTTAAGTGAGTGAAATGATTGAAGTGGTTGAAGTGATTGAATTGTTGGATGATACATACATAAATTAAATATTGGCTTAATTTTCTTTTTACATTGCATGATTATTTTTGCGGTGTAAAAACTGAATTATGGAAACTATCACCAATCCCACATTAAAGACACAGCTCAAGACCCTTACAAGGCCCATTTTGATAGAAATTGCGCTCGTGATGCTGCTTGGCGCGGTAGATACCGTTATGCTCAGCCATCTTGATACGGGATTGCCCGGCGGCAGCGACAATGTGGTGGCAGCCGTTGGCCTTGATAATCAGCTTATGTCATTGGTTTTCCTCGTGTATCAGTTTATATCGCAGGGAGCGGCCATCGTGTGCGCACAGTATATCGGCGCAGGCCTCAGGAAAAGACTCGTGAAAGTGGTGGGAATATCGCTGCTCCTTAATGCCGTTATTGGAATTGCCATGAGCGCGGTTCTTTATTATCAGGCTGAGGTTTTGCTCGATTTCATGGGCCTGCGTCCCGAGCTTATGGGCGATGGCGCCACGTACCTAAGGATTACGGGCGCGCTGTCGTTTTTCCAGGCTTTGTCGCTGATGCTTTCGGCCTCGCTGCGCAGCGCCGACAAGGCCAAATATCCGATGCGTGTTACCGTGGTGGTAAACATCCTGAACATCATAGGAAACTACGCGCTCATTTTCGGTCACTTCGGACTTCCGGCAATGGGAGTGGAGGGCGCCGCAATATCCACCGCCGCCAGCCGCGCCATTTCGATGATTCTGCTCCTGATAATCCACACCAGAAAACACATCAGCAAGTTTCCTCTGGAGTGGTTCAAGCCTTTCCCTTGGGACGAGCTCAAGAATGTTCTCAAGATAGGCATACCGGCGGCCGGCGAGCAGCTCAGCTACTGCACTAGTCAGGTGGCCATCACATATTTCATCAATAAGCTTGGCAACGAGGCTCTGGCCACACGTACCTATTGCGCCAACTGCATTATGTTCGTAAACTTGTTTGTATGCAGCATCGTTCAGGGCGGCGACATCCTTGTGGGTCACCTTGTGGGCAAAACCAAGGAGACTGCGGCCTACATCATGGGCAATTTCATCTTCAAGCGGGCAATGCTCATTACAATGATAGTAAGCTCGTCGCTGGCCGTGATGGGATACTTTATACTATCGTTCCTCACCGACAATCCCAACATCATAAAAACCGGTACGATAATCTTCTTCATCGACATCGTGCTCTCCATAGGACGTGTCTGCAACATCTTTGCCGGAGGCACATTGCGCTCCACTGGCGACGCCGTGTATCCCGTGGTGGTCGGCATCATCTTCCAGTGGCTGATAGCGGTAGGCTTCAGCTACGTTCTCGGCATTCCCTGCGGATTCGGCATCATAGGTATGTGGGTGGGATTCCTCCTCGACGAAAACGTCCGCGGAATAATCCTGATGCGCCGCTGGCATTCAATGAAATGGCAAGGCAAGGGATTGGCAGTGTAGGGCTTTACATATTCTCCAGCGACAATATCAGATATTCCGCCTTGAGTTTCTTGAACTTTTTAAGAAGGCTTTCCGATTTCTCTATAAGTTTCTGAATGCTGGCTCTCTGAGGATTGCGCTTTATCTCTGCAATCTTGATCTCCTTGTCGATATCGTTGATGGCCACAAGGTCAATCTCGTTTTCTCCATTCGACGACCAAGAATTGCTCACCGTATTGTAGAGACCAGTTTCCTGATACTGACTTCTGAAATACTTCTCAAGATAATATCCGGAAAACATCTGGTAGTCAGACTGAACCTTTCGGATTACATAATCGTAGTTATCGATCTCTACTGCGCTGCGGTACTTGTAGATGAATCTGAACCAGAATGTCAGGAAATTGTCATTTATATAATACCTCACGTTTCTCGTGTTCTCGTCGGCACCTACAGGCCTCATCCTGGAGATAAGGCTGTAGACATTCTCAAGTTTGTCGAGATAGCCTCCGGTCTCGAACTCCACGTAATTGTTGATTTGAGAGCGAGTGGTGTTTCCCTCGGCTATGGCTCCTAGTATCGAGAAATATTTTCCGTAATCCTTGCCGAATTCGTCCTCCAGCATATCGCGTCCCTCTTTTATGAAATACGATCCAAACTGGAAAACCCTGTTTATCATCTCGACTTGTGTGAGAGCGTTTTGATTGATTAACTGCTCCACATATTTGGCCACACCGCCAGTTATCATATAAAAAGTGAGAAGGTCGTCGGGCTGATAATCAGGATTGTGGTCTTTTAGAATTTCCTTAAGAGTCTTTGTGCTGAAAGGTTTCAGCGTAAACTTGCAGGTGGCTCTTCCATAGAGTGGTTCCGTCCTGTTGCTGAAAATCCTAGTCATCAAGGTAAATATCGAGCCACAGAACACAAGGTTTATCTTGCTGTTGTCCTTATATTCGTCCCAGACATTCTGCATCTCCGAAAATACGGAGCTGTTGATGGAATAGAAGGTTTGAAACTCGTCGAAAACCAAAGAGAAATTCCTCGTTTGTGATAGTTTCATCAAGGCCTTGAATAGTTTGCTCATCGAAACAAATTCTCCCAGATCCACTTTCAGCACTTCAGCAACAGTTTCCACAAGTTCGTCACACAGCAGTTTCTCTGATTTTTTCGACACAAAGAAATACACAAGAGGAATGTTGCACAGTGCATGCTTTATGAGCGTGGTTTTTCCTGTGCGCCTTCTTCCTGTAATTACCGTCATCTGCGCATTGTCCTGCGAGAGCCATTCCACTTTCTGAAGAGTGGCTGTCTCTTTTTCTCTATCGTAAAACTTCATATTATCAATCATTTATCCTCAGCAACCGCTGTTACTGTAACGGCGGTTGCTGAAATTTCAAATGCAAATGTACTGATATTTTCCAAAACTCCTAAAATTTAACACAAAAAATTTTGATGTGACAATGATTTTATACTCGAACTATTTCAATTATTTTTTCAGGATCCTGTCTTGTGTCCCAAACATATACTATATTAACATTTTCGGCATCAACATAAGATTGTATAAACGCCCAAAGCCCTTCCATTGTAAATGTATTTTCCATAGTATATTATTAATCCAATTTTAATAGTTGATTTTTTGCAAATTTAAAACTTGCAAGCAATTTTTCCAAATTTTTCTTCACGAAATCGCGGGGATCCCGTAGAGACGGACCGCGGTCCGTCTCTACCGCGCATATTGCATTACCGCGCATATTGCATTACCGCGCCGTCTTGACTTCCTTTTTCCCCAGATTCTTGAAGAAATGCCACGTAACCACTGCCGCCACTATTCCGGCGAATATGTCGCTGACGGGCTGTACTGTCTGAACGGCCCTGAGTCCGATGAAGGCAGGCATTATAATAATATAAGGTATGTATATCACTCCCTGACGCATCAGGGATGTGATGGAAGCCAGCAACTTCTGACCCGTTACCTGAAGCAGCATGTTGGCCAATATCACCACGGCCTGGAATGGTATCGAGAAGCTTATCAGTTTAAGGGTGAAGGCGCCAATCTCCACCACCTGTTCGCTCTCCACGTTGAAGAGCTGCATTATCCATTCTGGCAATGTGTAGCACACCACTCCGAACACTGCGCATATCGACACCATCACCATCAGCGAGAAACTGTAACACCTGCGCACCCTCGGGTAATTGTCGGCGCCGAAGGCAAAGCCCACAACAGGCTGAAAACCCTGACCGAAACCTACCACCATGCTGCCGAACATGAAGCTTATCTTGCCCACTATCGACATTGCGGCCACGGCAGCATCGCCATACACGGCTCCGGCGCGGTTAAGCAAAATGTTGGCCACTGCGGCGCAGCCCTGGCGGAAGAGGGATGGAAGCCCTGTGGAAAGTATCAGGAGGTAAACACCTGGGATTCTGGATACATACTCCCTGCCGAGTTTTATGAGAGTGTCTTTCCTGAAGAGCGCGATGCCCATTATCACAAAGCTGATAGCCTGACAAAGAACCGTGGACAGCGCCGCGCCCTGGATTCCCATACCAAGAGTGAAGATGAAGATGGGATCCAGCGCAAGGTTTATCACCGAGCCGCTCACGATGCCTATCATGGCGAAAAATGCGCGGCCCTGCGACCTCAGGAGGTTGTTGAAAACGAACGACGCGCAGGTGAGCGGCGCGCCCCAGAATATCACCTTGCTGTATTCCTGGGCGTAGGGGAGGATGGTGCTGGTGGCGCCCAGAAAACTTACTATGGCCCTGTTGAAAACCATTCCGAGTCCGAAAATCATAAGACCCGCCACCAGAGCCATCAGCACTGCCGTGGTGGCCACGGTGCTGGCCTTGTGGACGCATTTCTTGCCAAGGAATCGGGAAATGTTGCTGGCGGCGCCCATTCCTATCCAGAATCCGAACGCCTGTATAATGGCCAGCAGCGGAAAGCCTACTCCTATGGCTGCCGTGGCGCTGTCGCCAAGGTGCGATACAAACCAGGTATCAGAGGTATTGTAGATGGCTGAGGTCAGCATACTTAGTATGGTGGGCCCCGCCAGCGAGGGTATCAATTTGTGGACAGGAGTGTTCATCATCCTGTCGAACTGCTGTGCCGACGATTTCATAATGCAAAATTAAGTAAAATATCTTTACGTTATTATTCATAAATAGTGATTTTTATTATATCTTTGCCCTAAATTTGGATGCATGCTGATGCTCCAGACAAGGAAAGTTAATTATCATTATGCCAATTACAATGAAGAGATTCAATATGCTTGCGGCCGCGCTTTGCGCGCTGTCGGTGCTTGCCGGCTGTCAGAAAGACAGCGACTTGGATGCCTCCGATATGGACGGCGTGGAAATAGAGGAGCCTCAGGGCCTGCCTTCTGATGCTGCCCCATCATTCGATACCGCCGCCGTGTGGTACGATGTGATGAGCCACGGCGAATACTCGGTAAAGGAATACGTCGACTCCATTTTCAGGGTGTATCCGTCGCTCGGCAATTCGCCCGTGGCATCAGAGGCCATAAATTCCATCCTGATGCAACTGCCTGACGCAATAAGGATAGAGACCTACTCGTTCAAGTATAAAAGCAAGGACGGCGCCGGCAGGGAGGTTACTCTATCGGGGGCTCTCACGGTGCCCACTTTGAGCGGCAAGGTCTTGATTGGCAAAAACCTGATACTGGAGAACAGGCCCACCGAGTGCAAAGACGAGAACCTGCCATCCAACAAGTTCATCATTGCCAACCTGCTGTGCCTGGGAGGCAATCCGCTCGTGGTATCCGACCTTCTGGGCTACGGAGCTTCCCGCGACAGCATTATGAGCTACTGCTGTCAGCACATAGCGGCCCACAACAGCGTGGACGCTGCAATGGCGGCTCAGTGCATGCTGGCCAGGGAAACCTGCGGAAAACTTATCAGGAAGCCTCTGCCGGTGATAAACGCGGGCTACAGTCAGGGCGGATACGACGCGCTGGCGGTGCACAAATATATGGAGACTGAAGCCTCAGTCCAAGAAAAAGAACTCGTAGACATAAAACGCAGCTTCTGCGGCGCAGGACCATACGATTTGGCGGAGTTTCAGAAAGCTGCATTTGGACGCGAGGCGTTCCTGTACGCGCCCTTCATGCTTATAAGCAACATCAGCATGCTGAACTACCACGCCAACCTGCTGGAGGGATACAAGATAAGCGATTTCATGAGCGAGGAGGCCCGCGAGGCCGAGCTGGTGGCTATGATAGAATCGGGAAACTACGGCAACAACCATATCATATCCTGGGCGGCTGAAACCGTGGGACCATCGCCTGCCGACGTGTTCTCCAGCGATATGGCCGATCCCGAATCCACGCTCTGCAAGGATCTGATGAAGGCCGTAGATTGCGAGAACCTTATAAAGGGCTGGACTCCGCAAAAGCCTTTGTATTTCTTCCACGGCACTTATGACGACTGCGTGCCGGTGGAATGTACCAAGGCAGCCGAGGCCGCGTTCGGAAACCTGGCCAATGTAAGTTTCGAATACGACAACACCCCATACACCGAGCCGGGGCTGCACACAACCCTGGCTGCGGTTTTCTACCTGAAGCTCTTCAAGCTGATGGCGGAATAGCCTGAGAAAAAACAAAAAATATCATTATTATAAACCTAAATTAATTTGCAAAAAATGAAGAAATTTTTCCTCCTCGTAGCAGCTGTAATGCTTTCAGCAGTTGCCACATTCGCACAGACCGAAGAAAAAATCGGCATCAGAATCGGTATGAACTTCGCTGACTTCACCAATCAGCCTGTGGATTCACGCGTGGGTCTCCACCTTGGCGGCGTTTACAACCTCCCTCTCGGAGATTCTCCTCTCAGCCTGCAGCCAGGCCTCTTCTACAGCCAGCGCAACATGAAGGGCGACGGCAATTCCGACAACTGGAAGATTAGCACCCACCACGTGGAGCTGCCAGTTCTCGTTAAGTACAATCTTGAGGTGGCCGACAACATCGCCATCGATCCACACGTAGGCCCATACTTCGGAATGGCTTTGGGCGGCAAGGCTTTCGTTAAGGACATCGACGACAGCGAATCCAAGATCTTCAAGGCTGTAAAGAAGGGCGGCTGGGGCTACAAGAACATGGATATGGGTATCCAGACCGGATGCGGCGCCACATTCTTCGACGTTGTATACGCCGGCATCGACTATCAGTGGGGTTTCAACGAGCTTGGCACCACTCTTGACGGCAAGTCGGTTCGCAACCACAACTTCCTGATCACCTTTGGTGTATGGTTTGGCAACTAAACAATTTTTTTATGAGAATCAAACACTTATTACCTGTTGTTGTTATTGCGTTGATGGCCGTGGCCTGCGACGATGCGGTGGAGCTGCCCAAGTGGGACTACAGCGCCGGCATCACGTCGCAGCCCACCGACAACGAGGATGACATCAATAATCCAGAAAACACCGACCCAAACAATCCGCAGAAGGGACAGCAGGCTCCCGACAGCGTATGGTTTCAGCTCAACAAGCATACTCATTTTACATTGAATGAGTATCTTGACTCGCTGCTGGTGCTGTATCCCGAGTTTGAGCAGCAGAAAAGTATGATATCACTCATTGCGCCAAAAAACATTGAGTTGGATACCTACTCTTTCAGCTACAACACCAAGGATCAGCGAGGCCAAGAAACCAAGGCTTCGGCTCTGCTGGTGGTGCCCACTCAAAACGGCGAGCTGGCATCCACACGCAAGCTGATAATCGACAACCACGCCACAGAGACCTCCAAAATGAAGGTTCCGTCAAACAGGCTTAGCTTCATAGAGCTGTTTGCGGTGTTTGGACATCCCGTGGTGGCTCCCGACCTGCTGGGCTACGGTATTTCTGATAATTACACGATGAACTTCTGTTGCAGTCATCTGGCTGCGCGCAACACCGTGGATGCAGCAATGGCCGCCCAGTACATCCTCAGCAGCGACAAGCTCAACAAGCTTATAAAGACGCCTCTGCAGGTTTGCAATGTGGGATACAGCATGGGCGGATACAATGCCCTGGCATTGCTCCGCTACATGGAGACCAACGCCACCAATTCCGAGAGAGCTGGTGTGCAAATCCAGAAAACCTACTGCGGTGCCGGTCCTTACGACCTGATGCCTTACCTTGAGAACGCATTCAGCCGCAAAGCCTTCATGTACTCCCCATTTGTGCTAATGTACATCCAGAGCGCCATCACCTACCACCCCGAGATTATGGGTCACCTGAAGGTTTCCGACTTCGTTACTCCAAGGGTAATCGAAAAGGAAATCCCCGAGGCCATACAGTCGGGATTATTCGATGCCGCATCCATCATTTCGTGGAACTATCAGACAATGGGCAACATCAATGTGGCAGATTTCTTCTCCACAGCGGTGCTCAACAAGAAGAGCTCGGTATACAGCACTCTCAGCAAGGCCGCCGATGCCGAATCGCTTATCCGCGACTGGGCCCCATTGGGCAATGTATGGTTCTATCATCATGAGAGCGACGACCTGATGCCGGTGGAATGTACCAAGGCAGCCGAAAACGCCTACGCCAACCTGGTTTCGGTATCGTTCACCTACGACAACACGCCTATTCCAGACGGCCAGCCGGTTCACAACTCTGCCGGCGCGCTGTTCTTCACCAAGATGGTGAGCGAGGCGCTCAAGTGGTAAGATACGCATAGCAAAGTATAAACAAAAAACTCCGCCCGGTAAAAAAATTCCGGACGGAGTTTTTTGTTGTTGGTATTTTTTCTCCCTGAGGCTTACTCTGTAAGTTCTATCAATTGTTTTTATCGCACCGATGACACTGATGACACAGATTTTTAAATTTTTTACGTGATATTATCTAAAAAAGATCTGTGATATCTGTGCGAACAATATCAGCATCAGATAGATATGATGTTGTTCCTGATGGCAAACTTCATAAGGTCTACGCTGGATTTCAGGTTCAGCTTCTGCATGATGTGGTTTTTGTGGGTCTCCACGGTGCGCACGGATATGAAAAGCTTGTCGGCAATCTCCTGGTTTGTTAGGCCGTCGCCCCAAAGCTTCAGGATCTCTATCTGACGCGACGACAAGGCCTGCGAATCGTCGTTGTAATCGTCCGAATCGGCCTGAGCGTTTGGGCTCATAGTGTTGATGTAGCGCTGCAGGAGGATGTGCGTAATCGACTCGGAATAATAATCGTGGCCGCCGCGTATGGTGTATATGGCGGTGGTAAGACACGAAATCTCCGAATCGATGGTGAGGAATCCCTTTGCACCGGCCTTGATAGTCTTTATCACGATATCATCGCGCAACGACTCTGCCACTACAAGAATCGCGGTTTTGGGATACTTCATCCTCAATGCTATTATCATATCGAGATCATTGTGGGTGATCTCGTAGAAACTCATAATCAGTACATTGATGATTCTGTCCTTCATCTTCTCTACAAGGGTTTCCTTGTCGGTAACTGATAGAACATTCTTTATCTCATCATTAGTTGACAGATAATACTCAATCGACTGCATTATGAGTTTGTGTCGGTTGAAAAGTGCTGTGTAAATCATTTTAATTCATATTACCTTGTGCAAAGATAAAAATTTTAATTTTTCTCTGATAAAGTTTTTTTTTAATTTATTGCAAATTTTTTATCTGTATTTAGCAATTATTTATTAACATTGCAATTTAAATAATGTGAGTTCTACGTTTTTGAAATTCCGAACTTAGGATTCTCGATGAGAAAAATATAAATAATAAAACACCAAGATATAAAATGAGAAAATTACATTACCTATTGTTATTGGCAACAGCCGCCATAGTGCTGGGCTCTTGCCTTGATAAACAAGACGTTATGCCTCCTGTGATGACCGTTACCGGCGATGAGAGCTCGGTATCCTTCTTCTCCACATTGCAGGGCGCGCACTTCGACGTCCACATAGAGAGCGGCGAAGACCTCAAGTATTTCACCATCCAGACTCTGCCTGTGGCCTCTTGGACCGATACCCTGATTACTTTCGGCAGGTATCAGCACTCCGCCGACCTTAAATTCGATTTCAAGATGAACCGTGGCTACAGGGTGGTAAAGGATTCGTCGTACACGCTCACCTTTACAGCCTATACAGCTGATACTTCGTGCGTTACACGTAGAAGACTGAGGTTTAAGTACATATATCCTGATGTTGACTCGTTTGATGTGGAGGTGGGATCCGACTACAACGCGCCCTGCCTTATCGACGTGCAGACACGCAGGGTATACAAGTACACCCAGTACAAAAACATCAACTACGATCTGGTATACATCAACGACCTAGAGAAACGACTCGGCAACCGCAGCGTGGGCCTGGCCTTGTGCAGCCCCGACGCACTTTTGCTGAAGGATTATTTTGGACAGAAATTCCCCGACCTGCCATACAACGAGGAAAACTCCCTGAAACGCCGCACCACAATCTGCGGCTACGTTACCGAGCGCCCCAACGACACCGACCGCTACACTTCCATAATGTGGAGCGATTTCAGCAACGTGATGCTTGCCATGGATTACGGATGGGCGTCGCCCTGCTATCTGATGGATTCGCCCGAAAACAATTTCGGAATGGGCATAGACGGTCTGTCTTACGAGATTCTATACAAATTCCAGCTTCAGAATGGCGATTACGTGATGGCCAAAGTATTGGAACGCACCAACTTCGCCTACAGCAATTCCACTATGAAGCTGAGATTCTTTGTTCAGAAAAAGTAGGGATTATTTTCCATAGAAATACCTGCCCATGTTCTGGGTGATATCACCGTACTGAATGGCCTGCTTGGGGCACCTGTGAATGCACGAAAGGCATTTTACGCAGTGTCCCAGCCATTTAGGACGGTTTTCTTGCATCTGTATGTTATGTTCGGGACATTCCTTGGCACACTTGCCGCAGCCTATGCAATCCTCTGATGCGTGGAATTTCTTATCGCCCATGGTGAGGCACATGAAGAGCGGATACACTATCCTACCTTTCAGAAACGGCTTGGTGCCAGCCACATAACGGTCGAAGGTTTTGCCGTTCATTATGGCGTCGGCTATCAGGGGCAACTCTTTTTCGGCGGTGGCCAGCTTCTGCTGCTCCAGCTCCTTGGAATCGGTTCCAAAACCTTTCATAACTATATATGTGTTAGGCATCTGCACCGAGCATATAAAGTTGAACTTCACATTGCTGGGTTCAAGAAGTTCCTGAAGCTGCTCTCGTGCCTTTCCGCAGTTATCGCCGCACACGCATATTCCGAAAACCTTGTTTCCCTTGTAGCTGATGCGCGCCCTCTTCAGAAACTTGCGCATAGTCCACGCCACGCCCCACGAATGTACAGGGAAAACAAATCCAAGTATCTCGTTTTCTGATACTTCTATATTTATTGAGGCCCCCTTTGTTACGTTGTCGTAATAGTCGGCCACGTTCTTTGTTTTGTCGCCAGTAAGCTCGGCCATACGCTCGGCTATGTGCCTGGAGTTTCCTGTGCCAGAAAAGTAGAAAATCATACCTTATTAGTTAAATATTAAATATTTTCTGCAAAACTACAAATTATATTCTAAATAATTGCTAATTTTGAAAACAAATTACATTTAATTAAAAACAATATGAAACAAACAAGGCTGCTATCAGCAATACTCTCATTATCATTGCTTTGCACAACATCATCGTGCGACGAGGTTATCGACTCCATCTTCGACGAGGACGACGAAACCGAACAGACCGGCAATGATTCCCATCAGACCAACAACAATGGCGACAGCGACAAATCAGACCTGGCTCCTGAGGTGGAATCTGCCTTCAATTACCTGAACTCTGTCCGACAGAATCCGTCGAACTACGCCAGCAAGATTACGCATCATCTAAGCAATGTAAATGCCATCGGCAAGCTTACATGGAATGAGAGCCTTGGCAAGGCTGCTCAGATGAAGGCAGAAGATATGGCAAAGCGCGGATATTTCGGCCACGTGGATCCTGATGGCTACGGCATGAACTATTACATCAACAGCTTTGGCTACAACCTGAGCAGCGACTGGATAAGCGACAAGAGCTCCAATTTCTTTGAGAGCATCGCTGCAGGCTATGGTTCCGGCAAATCCACTGTGGAACAGCTGATAGAAGATGGCGGCGCCGACAATTCCAGCGCAGGACACCGCCGCCATCTGCTCGGCATCGACGATTTCTACGCAGGATGCTACGATATAGGAATAGGTATGGCATACAATCCCAATTCCACTTACAAGTATTACTGGAGCTTCCTGATTGCAAAACACTCATTCTAGCATAATTACAAATTCACCATAATATATATAATGAACAAAATAGCAGTATTCCCGGGTTCGTTCGATCCCTTTACAGCAGGTCACGAATCTCTGATAAGGAGAGGCCTCGAATTTTTCGACAAGATAATAATTGCCGTGGGCATCAATATGGAAAAGAAAGGTTTTCTGCCTATCGAGAAGCGTCTGGAGCTTATCCAGTCGGTTTTTGACGGCAACGATAGGGTAGAGGTGAAAACCTACTCGAACCTTACGGTGGATTTCTGCGTGGAAAACGGCGCGTTCCACATACTGAGAGGCCTTAGAAGCTCGGCCGATTTCGAGTATGAGCGCTCCATCGCACAGACCAACAGGCTTTTGCGTCCCGAGGTGGATACAGTTTTCCTGCTCTCGCATCCCGAGTTTACTAGCGTAAGCAGCACACTGGTGCGCGAGGTGGTTCAGTACAAGGGCGACGCACGAAAATTCCTGCCCGAGGGCATAGATTTCGAGCATTTCTTCGGATACTCGCCCAAGCAGCAAAGATGAAGCATCAGTAATATTATAATAAACAAAATGTCAGCAATAAATATACGCAACTGCAATATCTGCCCACGCAAGTGCGGCGCCGACCGCACCAGCGGCAAATTGGGTTTCTGCAAGACCGACGGCAAGCCACACATTGCCGAAATATGCGTCCACAAGGGCGAGGAACCCGTTCTGGGCGGCCCCAACGGCGTTGTAAACGTGTTTTTCTCGTCGTGCAACCTTAGATGCGCTTTTTGCCAGAACTTCAGGATTAGCCAGATGCCTCCCGAGAAACAGGAAATCTCCAGCTACGAGAAAGCCGTTACCAGGATTGCCGAATTCCTCTGCCAGGGCATCAACACGGTGGGTTTTGTATCGCCCAGCCATCAGGTTTTCCAGATGATTACGATAATAGACCTGCTGCGCAAACGCGGATACAATCCCACGATTATCTACAACACCAACGCCTACGACAACGTGGAGACCATCCGCGCGCTGGAGGGATATGTCGACATCTACCTTCCCGACTACAAATACGCCATCAACAGCAAGGCCGTGGAGTATTCTGATGCTCCGGGCTACCGCGAGGTGGCCATGGCAGCCATTGCCGAGATGTTCCATCAGAAGGGCTCAAAGCTTCAGCTAAATGATGACGGCATTGCAGAGAGCGGCCTGATAATCAGGCATCTGGTATTGCCCAACAATGTGGAGAACTCCATCAAGGCCCTCGAGGACATCGCCTTTGACATTTCGCCCAGGGTTCACCTATCGCTGATGGCACAATATTTCCCCGAATACAAGGCTCTTAATATGGCTGACATCAACCGCACTATCACCGAAACTGAGTATCAGACAGTTTGCGACAAGGCAATGGAGCTTGGTTTGGACCGCGGATGGCAACAACAACTGTCAAGCAACGAGAATTATCGTCCTGATTTTCAGAAAGATGGAAATCCTTTTGAAAATAATTGAAAAAAATTGTGTTTTTTGCATTGTATTTGCTAAATTTGAGGATTGAAAACCTTTAAAAAACTGTATTACCTATGTTTAATTTCTTTAACAAACTCAAGATGAGCGGCAAACTCAATTTCGTGTTCATCGAGATTTTTGCCGTTATTCTTATAGCCGGAGCTTTCACGATAATGATTGCCAGGGATTCCATCGAGGATCTCAAATACACCGGAGAGAGAATTCTGCCTCAGACAGAGCTGGCGCAAAACCTTAAGTTCGACCTCTCAATGGCCATCAATTACGAGAACCAGTATCTCTCCAGCCGTGGTGTGCTCAATATCGAGAAACTCAACAAGCATTTCAACTCGGCCAACCAGCTTTTGGCTGAGCTGGAGAAACTTGCCACCGATCAGGACAAGCCTCTGCTTTCCAGCATCAAGCAATCATCTAACGACCTGGAGCAGGATTGCAAAACCCTGATACAGTACGCCGACCAGCTTGACGCCATCTACACCGAGGCTCAGGACAAAAAAGGCGTGTTCCAACAGGATTTCCTCGACATCAAGGCCGGCCTCGCAAGGCTAAATGTAAGAAACTCTGTGGACAATCAGCACCGCATTGTGTTCCTCGGCGATATCGTAATGCAGATGGACAACTGCAACGCCCGCTGGAACGACAAATCGCACGTGGACGCCGAGATGAGCGCCATCATAGTGAATATGAGGCAGGCAAAGGACTGGTGCATCAGCTCTGGTTTTGCCAGCAAGTACAACGACGCCGTTGAGAAGTACAACTACATCAACGAGCTTTTCGACAAGTACTACAGCACCAACAACACCTACAACAACGTAGTAGCCAGTCTGGAGACCAAGGTGGCAAAATCAAACGAGGCCGTTGACGCTCTGGTGAAATCCACCATCAACCGCACCGTAAACGCCGCCAACTCATACGGCAATTCGCTCTTCAGAATCATCAGGATTTTCCTTATCGTGATGGGCCTGATACTCATAATCTGCATAATATCGGCCATCGTTATCCGCAGAGTGGTTGGCCGCCGCGCTGCCGATACTCTCCAGAGCGTAGAGACCATTTCGAACGGCGACCTCACCACCAGAGTTGACGTGGATTCGGATGACGAGTTTGGCGAGATGGGCAAATCAATCAACAATATGTCTGACCGCCTCAGCTCTATAATCGAGAACATCAACGAGGGATCCAACTCTATCAACCAGACCAGCGCCGAGATTGCCCGCGCCGCCCAGATCATGAGCGAGAACGCCGGAATCCAGGCCAGCAGCGCCGAGGAGGTTTCGTCCTCAATAGAGGAGATGAGCGCCGGAATCACTCAGAATTCAGAAAACGCCCGCGAGACCGAGCGCATCGCTCAGAAGGCTTTGGCAGATATCCGCGAGAGTTCTGAGGCTTCGCAGCAGAGTATGACCGCCATGAAGGAGATTGCATCAAAGATTTCCATCATCGACGATATCGCATTCCAGACCAACATCCTGGCACTTAACGCTGCCGTGGAGGCAGCCAGGGCAGGAGAGCAGGGCAAGGGTTTTGCAGTGGTGGCCGCCGAGGTCCGCAAGCTTGCAGAGCGCAGCGCCAAGGCAGCATCAGAGATCGACAAGGTTTCTAAGGAGGGCGTTGCCATCAGCGAGAAGGCCGAGCGTCTGCTCAAGGGCATTATTCCTGATATCGAGAAAACATCCGACCTCGTGCGCGAGATTTCGGCAGCATCGTCGGAGCAGAGCAGCGGCATCGGACAGATAAACAGCGCCGTTCAGCAGCTGAACGACATCACTCAGAAATATGCGGCATCGGCCGAGGAACTGGCTGCCACAAGTCAGCAGCTGGCCGCCAAGAGCCAGGAACTCCGCGAGAGCGTTGGCTACTTCAAACTTAGCGACAAGGTGATGAACTCATCGGCATCGTCGGCACCAAGGATTTCGAAATCAAGCGTAAATTCAGCTTACTTCGCCAAGGGCAATGCCGAGGCTCCCAAAGACGCCAAGCCAGCATCAACAAGCCGCAGAAGCAGCACCGGCGCCACCAACACTTTTGCCACTGACGCCACACCAAAACCACGCAGAACCGCTACAAGCAGAACATCAACCGCAAGCGGATCTGCATCCACCACTCAGCGCAGACAGGCTTCAACAGGAACAACAGCCTCAGCCAGAAAAAAGACAACTGAGCCGGGCATAATAGTTCCACCTGCAAGCTCGGTTTTCGTGGCTCCCAAGCCTGAGGAAAACAAGGGCACTTTCATCAACATGAAAGACAACGGCGACAGCGACTACGAGAGATTTTAATTAACGTGAGTTCGACGAATTCTAAGTTAAAACAAACAAAGCTGACCGTGG
>JAKSLV010000036.1 GCA_024401025.1 Bacteroidales bacterium | reverse complement strand
TCTTTTTAAAATCAAAAGCCTTTCAGAAGAAATTCTGAGAGGCTTTTTTCGTTTTGGAAAACATTATTCAAATAAACGTGAGTTCGACGAATTTTTATCGCACTGATGACACTGATGACACTGATTTTTCACAGATTATTATTTTTTTTACGTGATTTTATTTAACGTCAGTTCGATGAATTATTATTATTTCGCCTACGGCGTTATTACAAAACATAAATTATCACGAATTAACATAAATTGGTCAAAAATTTTTCTCATCATTAGTAATTTATGAAAAATTCGTGTCAATTTATGATAATTTATGTAAAACAAAACAATTCATCGAACTCACGTTATTTAAAAACAATATGTGTCATCTGTGTTATCTGTGCGAAACTTTAAATTAGTCGAACTCACGTTATTTATATACCTGTGTAATCTGTGCGCAGCTTTAAACTTTCCCTATCAACATTAAAATTCGCAACTATTTAATCAATATATATTTTATTCAAAATTTTTGTCTAATTTTGCATCATAATTTGTGGAATTTTAATAAATCTGCAATCTAATAAGCAAAAAGATAAAAATCATAAATAAAAATGAATCTAGTAGAAAAATGCAAGCAAATTGTTGAAAGCAAGAAATTCAACAACTTTATCATTGGCGTGATACTTATAAACGCCGTAATCCTTGGTATGCAGACCAGCAAGGATCTTACTGCCAGTATCGGTCCATTAATGGATGCAATCTGCAACATCTGTCTGGCAATATTCACAATAGAGATTGTACTTAAACTTATCGCGTACAAATTCAAATTCTTCTGTAGCGGATGGAACATTTTCGACTTCCTCTTGGTTGCCATGTCGTTTGTGCCAGCAGGTGGATCAATGTCAGCATTCCGAGTTCTCAGAGTGTTGAGAGTGCTCAGAACACTTAAGCTGATATCTTCCCTTGGTGAGCTTAGGATAATTGTTCAAGCCCTTATTAAATCGATGTCAGGCGTATTTTGGGCTTCTATGCTTCTCGTGATAGTATTCTATATCTTTGCACTCACAGGTCAAAACCTGTTTGGCGAGGCTTTTCCAGAATGGTTCGGCACATTGGGCGACACCATCTACACACTCTTCCAGATAATGACTCTTGAAAGCTGGTCGATGGGAATATCGCGCCCTGTAATGGAGATTTATCCATGGGCTTGGGTATATTTTGTGCCATTTGTTGTGATTTCGTCATACTTTGTGCTTAACGTTGTAGTTGGTATCATGGTAAATGCAGTTGGCGACGTGCGAGCCAACGACAAAGACGAAAAGCCAGAGGAAGCTAAAGATTCGCAATCTATCGAGGATGAAATCAAAATCCTGAAAGAGACGATTCTGAAACTTGAGGAGAAGATTAAGAATAATAAGGCTTAGGTAAAAGGATAAATGAAATTGTAATTTTCTTACAATTACCTTACCTTCTCTTCAAAATTTTTTATACCTTTGTGCTGAATTTTTAAAACTTTAAACAATCATGAGAGGTATAGTTCCCCAGAAAGTAAAGGGATTCAGAGATATCACATTTACACAAAATGCTCTCCGTGAGCACATTATAAAGAAAGCTACCGAGGTTTACAGCCGTTTCGGTTTCAGCAGATTCGATACTCCTATTCTTGAGTATGCTGAGTGTCTTGGCAAGTATTTGCCTGATGCCGACAGCGTGGCTCAGGGTGTGTATTCTTTCAAAAACCCTGAGATAGAGCCAATCTTTGACGACAAGGGCAAGGAAATGCGCGATCAGGACAATAACGTCCTTATGGAAAACCACTATGTGGCAATGCGTTATGACCTTACAGCTCCTTTGGCACGTGTATATGCAGAGAGTATGTGGCAGCAGTATCTCCGTGGCGAGATTCAGGGCAAGACCAATCTTTTCCGCAGATATCAGTATGGACCTGTTTTCCGTTTCGAGGCCAAGCTGGATCCAGGCCGTTTCCGCGAGTTCTGGCAGATGGATTTCGATACAGTGGGAGCCGACGATGTTTCTACCGATGCCGAAAACTGCATGATTCTCTCGCAGGCTTTGGAGAATATCGGCCTCAAACGTGGCACATACTTAATCAAGATTAACAACCGCAAGGTGGTTAACGGTCTTCTTGCTTTCTCAGGCATTACCGACAAGGAGCAGGAGATGTGCGTTATGCGCGTTATCGACAAGCTCGACAAGATTGGCATCGACAATGTTGCCAAGGAGCTCGGAAAGGGCCGTGTTGACGAGGTTTCAGGCGCCCAGATTCCTGGCCTTGGTCTCGATAGCAGCCACGTTGATATGATTATCAACTACATCAAGGATTTCGAAAATCACGATACAAGAGCCAATGTGATTGCCAAGCTTAAGGAAAAGCCTGCCTACGAGAACGATACTTACAAGGAGGGCGTTATCGAGCTTGAGCTTATCGACCACATACTTGCCGACCTTGGCTACGACGAGCAGGTTGCCATTCTCGATCCGGGTATGGTTCGCGGTCTTGGCTATTATACCGGTCCTATCTACGAGGTGGAGAGCCTTCAGACCTACAAGGACGAGAAGGGCCGCGAGCGTCGCGTGGGAAGCATCTGCGGTGGCGGTCGCTACGACGGCCTTGTGGAGAACCTTCTCCACGTTAAGGTGCCAGCATCAGGAGCCTCTATAGGTGTCGACCGTCTGGCCGAGTTGCTCACCCTCACAGGTCAGCTTCCAGAGCAGGTGGATGGTCCAGCCATTGTGGTTGTTTTCGATGACGACCTGATGCCGCTGTATCAGAAAACTGCCATGCAGCTGCGTGCCGCCGGCATCAATACCGAGGTTTACTACGGAGCCAAGCGAGGCCTGAAGCATCAGATGGCCTACGCCGACCGCAACAACTGCACTCTGGCCATCATAATTGGCGGCGACGAGGCTGCCAAGGGCGTGGCTTCGGTAAAGAACCTGAAGCTTGGCAAGCAGTTGGCTGCCACCATCACCGACAAGAACGAGTGGAAGGCCCGCGTCCAGAAGGAGATTCCTCTCGACAGCCTTGCCGAGGAGGTAAAGAAGATGCTTCTTGAGAAATAGTATTTTTTACTTTGTTTGCCGGAATTGATTTGTAAATATTTTTTTAGAAAAAAACGTTAGCTTTTTATACGTTGTTTCAAAAAAATATACTATTTTTGCGGTAATTCAAAATTTTTTATTAGCAAACAACAAGAAAAACAAAATATAGAAATGGGTTTATTTTCATTCCTGACTCAAGAGTTGGCAATGGACCTTGGAACGGCCAATACCGTTATCATCATGAACGACCGTATCGTGGTGGACGAGCCTTCCATTGTGGCCATCGACCACACCAGCGAGAAAACCATAGCTATCGGCATGAAGGCTCAGCTCATGCACGGTAAAACTCACGAGAATATACGTACCATCCGTCCTTTGAGGGATGGTGTTATTGCCGACTTCAAGGCCGCCGAGATGATGATCCGCGGCATGATAAAGATGGGCAATAGAAAGAAACTCTTCTTTAATCCGGCCATCAAGATTGTGGTAGGCATTCCTTCGGGATCCACCGAGGTGGAGCGTCGTGCTGTTCGCGATTCGGCAGAGCACGCCGGCGCCCGCGAGGTTTATATGATTTTCGAGCCTATGGCCGCAGCTCTCGGTATCGGCATTGATGTGGAGGCTCCGGAGGGCAATATGATTGTTGATATAGGTGGTGGTACCACCGAGATTGCGGTTATCTCTCTTGGAGGTATTGTCTGCAACCGAAGCATCCGTATTGCCGGTGATGATTTCACCGAGGATATCATGGAATATATGCGTCATCAGCACAATATCAAGGTTTTCGACCGTACAGCCGAGGCCATCAAGATTAATGTAGGTTCGGCCATCACCGACCTTGAGGATCCACCAGCCGACTATATGGTACGCGGACCTCACCAGATGACTGCCCTTCCTGTGGAGATTCCTATCTCTTATCAGGAAATTGCCCACTGTCTCGACAAGTCGCTCGGCAAGATAGAGGCCGCCATCCTCAACGTTTTGGAGCAGACTCCTCCAGAGTTGTATGCTGATATTTTCAAGAATGGTATCCACCTTACCGGCGGTGGCGCTCTTCTGCGCGGTCTCGACAAGCGTCTGGCCGAGAAGACAAACCTTCCTGTAAAGGTTTCGGAGGATCCGCTGCACGCTGTGGCACGTGGCACAGGCATCGCCCTCAAGAATGTCGACAAGTTCCCATTCCTGCTTAGATAATGGAAGCGATTATAAAGTTTCTACAAAAGATACACTTCCTTCTGATATTCATTGCCCTGGAGGTAATTTCCGTGATTTTGCTCGTGGGCAGCGATGTCAGAAGGAATTCTGTGTTTAATACCTCCGCCAACTCCATGATAGGTTCGCTTTACAATTTTACGTGGAAGCATGTGGCGTATTTCAACCTGCGCGAGGAGAATGCCGACCTTATGCGTCAGCTGTCGCAGATACGCAGCCGCAACAATACCTTCATCATGGATACCGCGGCATACCGCATCAAGAACGATTCGCTTGGCAAGCCGATATACCGCTACATAACCGGCACTATTGTAAAGAATTCTGTAAACCGTCAGAACAACTTCATAACTGTAAACCTGGGCTCCAACAATGGCATCAGGCCCGATATGGGTGTGGTGTCGGCCTCTGGCGTGGTTGGAGTGGTGGTTTCGGTATCGCCCAATTACTCGCTGGTGTTGTCGGTCCTCAACAGGAAGGTTGGCGTTTCGTCCAAGCTTAAGTCGCAGAGTTTCTATGGCTCCCTTACGTGGCCCGGCAGCGATTACAGGTTTGCCCGGCTCGACGAGATTCCTAACCATGTGCCCATTGCCAGGGGCGACACCGTGGTTACGAGCGGATATTCTGCCATTTTCCCGGCTGGAATCCCCGTGGCGGTTATCGAGGATTTCGAGAAAAACAGCGAGGACAATTTCTATTCCATAAATGTGAAACTTCTTACTGACCTTAAGCGCGTGTCGAATGTGATGATTATAGATAACACTATGCAGCAGGAGCGTCGCGAGCTGGAGGCTCAGGAGAGCAATTTTGTTCAATAATTATTTTTCTGATACTATGGACTTGAGGGCTTACGGCAAGGTAGTGGTAATGTATATCGTATTGGTGTTGCTGCAGGTGATGGTTATCAACAATATCATCATCGGCACTTGGGGCATCACGCCTATGCTGTATGTGCTTTTTGTTTTGGCGCTTCCTCTGGAGATGCCGGGCTGGGTGCTGCTGCTGTCCAGTTTCCTGATGGGCTACACGATAGATGTGTTTGTGGATACTCCGGGTCTTAATTCCGGCGCGTCGGTGGCCATGGCCTTTGCCCGTCCGTGGATCCTGAACATGATATCGCCGCGTGATGGCTACGAGAGCGGCAAGCGTCCGTATCTAATGGATATGGGTGCCATCTGGTTTCTGATATACAGCGCTGCTTTGGTTTTGATCCACCATGTGGTGTATTTCATATTCGATGAGTTTGGATTGGCGCATTTCTTCTCCATGATGGGCAAGATACTGGTAACCGCCATCTGCACCGAGATTCTGGTGGTGATATCGCAGTATATTGCTTTCAGGAAGTGATTGCGAAGATTTTTTTTAATATAAATTCCTATAGATGGTTGCATCAGCAATAGTACTACTTGTGCTTGGCGCTCTTGGCACTGTGTTTTTTTCGGGGATGAGGGTTGCGCTTTCTGTGTGCGACAAGCTCATTTTCGAGATCGATGTCAAGAACGGCGCCGTTAAGCAGGGTGTTGTTTTCAGGCCTGACGACAACATCGAGCTCTGCGTTACGCTCATGCATACTGGCGAGATAGTGGCTGAGTGTATGCTTGGGCTCGGGATGCTTTGTGCCGCCCGTCTGTGGGGGCCTCAGGAATCTATGTGCCGTGCCCTGATGCTTGCCCTTATGGTTGTGGTCTCGCTTTTGGCATTCAAGACTGTGCCCTCGGCAATATTTGCCCGCAACGCCAACGCCGCAATACGCAGGCTGTCGATGCTGGCTTCCACTATGAGCAATTTCATCTACCCTTGGCTGTACATAGTGATGTTCCCGATTGTGGCCAGGGCCAACAAGAATGGCGAGGACAGGTTTTACGAGCTGATACCTTTCTTCAACAACCCGGCCCCCGCCGAAAAACACGATTTCAGAAACTCCCATTTCAAGATTCTTAAGAAGGCTCTGGATTTCACCAACATAAAGATTCGCGAATGTCTGGTGCCACGCAACGAGATTGTATACGCCGACAAGCAGGATTCCATCGAGGCTCTGGCAAGGAAGTTTACCGACAGCAGTTTCTCAAAGATTCTTATCTGCGACAAGTCGATCGACCAGGTGAGGGGATACGTAAACGCGCTGTCGCTGTTCAGGAATCCGCAGAGCATCGACAAGATTCTTACAAACGTGATAGAGGTGCCTGAGACTATGACTGCCGACCAGCTCTTCAAGCTGTTTATAAAGCGCAGGCTTAGCGTGGCCATAGTGATTGACGAGTATGGCGGCACGGCAGGCATGATTACCATAGAGGATATCATAGAGGAGATAACAGGCGAGATAGAGGACGAGCACGACAGTCAGGAGCTGGTGGAGAGGCAGATATCAGCCACCGAATACGAGCTGGCGGGACGTCTGGAGATCGACTACATAAACGAGAAATTCAAGCTGGGACTTCCCAAGAGCGACGAGTACGAGACCCTGGCCGGATATATCCTGAAGCTTAACGAGGATATCCCGAGGGTGGGCGATGTGGTTCATGACGGCAGCTTCAGCATGATGATACTCCAAGTATCAGGACCTAAAATAAACCTGATACGCCTGAGGGTAGGGGAAAAACTTTAAACTTTTAAACTTTACACTTTACACTAAAGAAGCAATGACCAACGAGATAAAATATAAAATAATTGACTCCACCAACAACGAGGCGCAGCGCCAGTTGCAGAACGGAGTGGCGCCCAAGGAGGATTTTGTGATAAGGGCAGATTTCCAGACCGAGGGCCGCGGACAGAGGGGCAACACGTGGTATTCGCCCAATGCCGAAAACCTTACATTCAGCTATGTGTTTTTTCCGCCCAAGCTTGAGGTGCAGCATCAGTTCATGCTGTCGCAGGCCGTGAGCGTGGCCGTGGCCGATTTCCTGATAGACAATGGAGTGCAGGATGTATCGATAAAGTGGCCCAACGATGTGTATGTGGGCATGCGCAAGATTTGCGGTATGCTGATAGAGAACTCGCTGAGCGGACATTATGTAAAGCACAGCATTGTGGGCGTGGGTGTAAACATCAACCAGACCGTTTTCCCCGAAAACCTGCCAAACCCCACATCGCTGAGCCTGTGCACCAACAGGCAATACAACCTCGATGACGAGTTTGCAAAGCTTATAGGCCTGATACGCGAGGGCCTGTATTTTATATCCCGCAAAAACGAGGCCGCCCTCATGCAGCGATACAAGAGCATGCTCCTGGGCCTTAACCGTACCATGATATACCGCAGCGGCGGCAAGGTGTTCAAGGGCATAATACGCGATGTGGACAGCCACGGATACCTGGTGCTGGAAGACGAGGCCTCCCATGAGGTGCAGACATACGCCTTCAACGAAGTAAATCTTGTTGTACCCGAAATGATTAAGGAAAATATCTAAGCCATGAATAAGTTGTTGAGAATTCTGATAATTGCTTTTGTGCTGATTTCGGCCGATGCCAGCGCCCAGTTCTACAACGGGCACCAGATGGATTTCGGCAAGAACAGGGTGCAGTATTCCGAGTTTGAATGGATGTTTTACCGCTACCCCAAGTTCGATACGTATTTCTATCAGCAGGGCAAGGACATTGCGCAGTATACCTGCGACCGCGCCGGCGTTATTATCCCCGAGATGGAGAAGTTTTTCGACAAGACGCTCCAGCGACGCATTGTTTTCATAGTTTTCAACAGGATAGAGGAATTCCGCCAGAGCAACATTGGCCTGGAGACCGATAATTCGCAGAGCAATCTGGGCGGCGTGGCCAAGATCTTGGACAACAAGGTGTTCCTGTATTTCGATGGCGACCACAACCGCTACGATGCCCAGATACGCGAGGCCGTGGCGCAGATTCTGCTGGGCGTAAGCATCAACGGAAACGGCCTCAAGAACAAGGTGTCCACTTCCAGCTCGATGGCCTTGCCCGAATGGTACAGCAGCGGACTCTCGTACTATGCCGCCAACCAGTGGAACGCCGGCATAGAGGATGTGCTGAGGGACGGTTTCCAATCTGGCAAGTACAGGAAGATTCAGTTTCTGAGCGGCGACGACGCCAAGTATGCCGGATATTCCATGTGGTATTTCATCAACAGGAATTTTGGCCGCGACGCCGTATCGCGCATTCTGTATTTCACGGGCATCAACAAGGATTGCAATGTTGCCATCAATCAGGTGCTTAATGTAAAGTTCCGCAAGCTAAACAAGCAGTGGGTGGAATATTACAGGGAGAAGTTTGGTGTGTCTGATGCTGCGGCCAAAGCTTCAGCTCCCCAGGAAAACGGGCTGATACTGGGCAAATACCGCCGCAACACCATATACGACAATCCCATGCAATCGCCCGACGGCAAGTACACTTTCTACGCCACCGACAAGGAGGGCAAGACCAAGGTGATGCTGATGGACAACGAGACCGGCAAGGCGAGCAAGATCCTGAGACGCGGACAGCCTCTGGAGCAGGTTCAGGAACACAATTATCCTGTGGCCGCATGGCATCCCACCGGCAGGATTCTGTCGTTCGTGATAGAGGAGCAGGGATATGCCTACCTGTATCAGTATAATGTGGAGACCGCCGCACTATCGCGCAGGATGCTGCCAAGGTTCGACAAGGTTTTCTCGATGGACTACAGCGACGAGGGGCTGGATATGGTGCTGAGCGTTCAGATGAGCGGCATGACGGATATTCTGGTGATGAACATAGCCTCGGGATCTTTCGAATCCATCACTCAGGACCAGGCCGACGACATCGACCCCAAGTTCATAGAGAACGGCACCAAGATTATCTTTGCCTCTAACAGGCTTTCCGACACCCTGCGTGCCGAGAAGATAGACGACCACGACAAGTTTGGAAAAACATACGACATTTTCGTCTACGATTATAAGAACCGCAGCAATGTGCTGAGGCGCGTAACCGACACCAAGTATGAGAACGAGACCGCTCCCGACGAGCTGGCAGCCAACTCTTACACCTACCTGTCGGACCGCAGCGGCATCGTAAACAGGTACGCGTCGGTATACGACAGCACCATCATTGCCATTGATACCATTGTGCATTACAGCTACAGCAACCGCTACAGCCATGTGTCGGATTTCGGCAGCAATGCCCAGAGCATGAGCCTCAGCAGGGAGCGGAGGTCGCTGGATTTCAGTTTCAGAAACAAGGGCAGGTATCTGATGCGCCGCGAGAGCCTGGATGCCGACCGCAGCGCACTGCCGGCTGAGCTCTCCACCACTTATTTCAGGCAGGTGATGGACAAGCGTCAGGCTAAGGCCGACTCGCTGGAAGCCGCCAAGGCGCGCAAGGCCGCTGCCGAGAGGCGTCGCACCGACAGCATTGTGGCCAATCCGCCCAAGAATCTTGTGAATCCCGACAGCCTCAGGTACGACATTCTCAACTACTATTTCGAGGAGGAGAAGAGTCTGGCGCATCAGCTTATTTTCTATGGCGAGGACATCAAGGCCCGCCATGCCAGGGAGAAGGCCGAGCGTCCCAACCAGAGGATGTATTTTACCAATTTCTATACCGATTACCTTGTTACACAGGTGGATTTCTCAAGCCTGAGCCAGGGTTACCAGCCTTTCACCGGCGGACCATACTATTTCGATCCGGGTGTGTCGGCCTTCTTCAAGGTGGGCTGCAAGGATCTTTTTGAGGACTACAGGCTTTCCGCCGCCTTCAGGATGGGTGGCAATTTCGACAGCTATGAGTATTATTTCAGTTTCGAGGACCTAAAGCACCGTCTCGACAAGCAGTATGTTTTCCATAGGTCGTCGTACAACAAGGACCTTGGCGGATACTCGGTGGCCAAGGTGGTGAGCAACGAGGGCATGTTTGTGGCCAGATATCCGTTTACTCCCACATCGGCCGTTAAGGGTACTCTGGGCCTCAGGTACGATAAGGCCCAGTATCAGGTTACTGATGTGCAGTATCTGAACCAGAAGCCTCAGCATCAGCTTTTTGCAAAGGCCAAGGCCGAGTATGTGTTCGATAACAGCAGGATGATTACCACCAATATCCCAAGCGGCGTAAAGTTTAAGGGATGGACCGAGCTGTATCAGCAGCTGGAGGGCAATTATGACATCGTGTCGTCGGTAGGTTTCGATTTCAGGTATTATCAGAGGATTAGCCGCTGCCTGATTTTCGCCAGCCGCATTGCCGGAGCCACTTCGTTTGGTACGGGCAAGATTCTGTATTATCTGGGCGGCGTTGACAACTGGCAGACTTTCACCAACAATACGGCCAAGAGGTTCGACCAGTCGGTGCGCATAGATCCCGACGAGAATTATATTTATCAGGCCGTGGGCACCAACATGCGCGGTTTTATCCAGAATGCCCGAAACGGCAACACTTTTGCCGTGATGAACAATGAGATACGTTTCCCGGTGTTCCGCTATCTTGTAAACAGACCTATCAACCGCAAGTGGATCAATGATTTCCAGGTGGTGGGATTCTTCGACGCCGGCAGCGCCTGGACGGGCCTGATACCCGGCAAGGACAATGCCTACAATAAGTACGAGGTTACCGACGGCTCCATCACCATGATCATGGATGTGGCCAGACCTTCTATGGTGGTGGGTTATGGCTGGGGCCTCAGGACCACTCTGCTCGGCTATTTCCTCCGTTTCGACTGGTCGTGGGGTCTGGAAGGCAAGGTTGTTTTGCCAAGGACTTTCTACTTCTCGCTGGGATTTGATTTTTAGGATACCTCCACAATCTTTCCATCCTCCACGTAATACAGGTACGCCTTTACGTTTGGATACTTCATCGATTGCAGAAGGGCGGCGTATTCCTTTATCTGGTCGTGGTATTCGGGGCGTTCTTTTCCGAACTTGAAGTCGATTACCACGGTCTCGCTCTCGCCCACAAGCACGCGGTCGGGGATGCGGATGTTTCCCTCCTTGGTTAGCAGGGCGCGTTCGTTTATCACCTGTTTCCAATCGTGGGAGAACCATCTTTTCACCTGAGGAATCTCGAATGCGTCGTCCAGCAGCTTGGCAAGCTCCTTGCGCTGATCCTCGGTGATGCGGCCCTGATAGATCATATCCTGAAGCGCCTCAGAGGCATCCTCGCTGAATTCTATCCTGCTCATGACATCGTGCATCAGAAGGCCGTGGTTTATCCTGTCCTGAAGGAATGGGCTGTTCTGTATGAAGAAGTCGCTGGAGTGGGAGAGCACCGCCAACTTGTTTTCCCACGGAGTGTTGCCGAACGGTTTCATTACAAAATCCTTGAAATCCTTTATCTTGCGGCCTGTCTCCAGACTGTGTTTCTCGTCCATCAGCAGAGTGGTGCCGTCGTTGTCCAGATAGCTCTTCAGGTCCACGAGCTTGGCGTCCTGGTTGGGTACATCGTTTATGATGTCGTAATACAGGAGGTCGCCCACCGTGGAAATCTTGGCATCCTTTTTCTCCTTAGGCTTTGGGCAGTAGATGTGCAGCTCGTCAACGGCGCGTGTAAGTGCCACATACAGAAGGTTCAGCGAATCTACGGCCATGTTGCGTTTCTCCTCTATGTACGATTCGGCAAAATGGGTGTTGGCCAGCGCCGATCCGTATCTCAGGGGCACTATCGGCAGTTTCGAGAATTGAGTGCCGCTCTTGCATTTGGCCCATATATAGTTGGCCTGCTGATTGTTGTAGTCCTCCATCTTCCAGTTGCAGAATGGAATAAACTGTATGCTGAAATCCAGACCCTTGCTCTTGTGCACGGTCATCACCGTTACGGCGTCCTGATTGTCGGAAGGCTGTATGGCGGTGCGGCATCCGCTCTCGTCCCACCATTGCACAAATCTGTTCAGGTCCGATGAGAAAGTCTTCGTAAAGTCCAGCACGCAGTCCTCGAAAGTGCGCAGGTATTCGCTGTCGCCGTAATATCCGTACAGGCCAAAACATGAGATAATCTTCTCGCAGAGGTCGTACAGGGGCAGGTCGCTGTAGGATTTCATTATGTCGTTGAATCCGGCGGGCAGTATCTTGCATGATTCGTCGTCGCTGATGGCGGCTTTCATTATCTCGTCGTCGGTGTGCGCCTTTCCCGATAGCAGGCAGTACGCGCGCATCATCTCCACCTTGGCTATTATGTCGTCGTGGTTGTTGATGTATTTCATGGCGTTGGCCAGCACCGATACAGTAAGCGAGTTGCAGATATACAGCGCGTCAGACGATACTATGTCGTATCTTGCGGCGTCTTCCACCTGTTGCTGATACAGCATCAGGAAATTCACGCACTTGTTGCCCTCCAGTCCTTTGCGCACCAGAATGCATATTTTCTTGGGTTTCACACCCGATTTCATCAGCGAGTCTATCTCGCGGGCCATGGTGTTCAGGGCCATCACCTCAAAATCCTTCAGCCCGTCCATAGTTATCATCTTGCTGTTGTCTGATGCTGCGTTTTCGCTGTCGTCGCCGTCGCTGTTGTCCTCTGATGCTTCCATGAAAACCACCTTCACCTTGCCGCCCGTCCTGTCCTTGCTGGCAGGCAGTTTCTGATACGAGTCGCTGTATATCTTCTCCAGCATGCTCAGGTCCAGCCCGTCGTGGTCGTATTGTCCCAGCATGGCCACGGATTTCTGGAAGATGGCGTCGTTGAACAATACTATGTTCCTGCGCGATCTCCAGTTTACGTCCAGGGTGTGCTGCGATATGCTGTCGGCGCCTATCTGCTCTTCCACCTTGGAATTCAGCAGGCTCCAGTCGCCGCCGCGGAAACGGTAGATGGCCTGTTTTACGTCGCCCACTATCATGTTGTTGAATCCCTGGGCCAGCGAGTTTTCTATCAGCGGGCGGAAGTTGTTCCATTGGAATTCCGACGTGTCCTGAAACTCGTCTATGTACACGTGGTCAAACTTGTTGCCCACCCTCTCGTATATGAAAGGCGCGTCGTTGCCCTCCACAATGGCGTTCAGGAAGGCGGTGGCATCAGATACCAGCATCATGCGGTTTTCTCTGCGGTATTCGGGCATCAGCCTTGCCAGGTCGCCAAGCAGCGTAAAGGCGTGGAAATCCTTGCGTATCACCTTGGCGGTAAGGTAGTCGGTGCCTTTCTCTGATACCAGCGCCATTGCCCTCGCCAGCAGCAGCTCCAGGGCCGGGCGTATCTGTGGCACCAGCTCTTTCTGTATGGGTGTGGGTTTGGCGTTGGTCCAGCCGTTGCCCTCCTGCATCTTCTCCACGGTAACACCCGGCTGGCATTTCCTTATTCCGTCGGTAAGGAAATTGTATAGCGTGCCCATGTTTTTGCCTATTTCTGATGCTGGGGTTCCTATGTTGTCGAATATCAGCTTGGTTTCTTTGGCAATGGAATCGGCCTCCTGCTCAAAACCGTCGTATATGGTGTTTATAAGCTCCAGCGATGCCTGGTAGAATTCACGTTTGGTTTCCTCGCTCATGTCGCGGTAGAAATTCTCCACCTTCGAAAACTGCTCGGTGAATATCAGCTTGGCCAGCTGGCGCATCTGCTCGCGGAAGTCCCAGTTGTTGCCGTCCTTCACGTTTTTCTCTGCCATTGCCAGAAACTGCTTCCTAAGCTCGGGGTCGTCGTCGGATTTCTTCAGCAGAATCTCTATCAGGTCGTTCAGCACCATGTTCTGGTCGGTTTGGGTGCTGAATCCGGTGCTTACGTTTATGTCGTAGCAGAAAGCCCTCACCACCCTCTGCACAAACGAGTCTATGGTCCTCAGGTTAAAGTCGCTGTAGTTGTGCAGGATGGCGCTCCTGATGCTGCGGGCGCGCTCCCTCACCTGCTGCTCGTTGTATTGGGGATAGCGTTTTATGATGGCGTCTACGTAGTCGGATTTCTGGCCTGTGGCCAGCTTGTCGAATTCCTGGAGTATGCGCTCCTTCATCTCGCCGGCGGCCTTGTTGGTGAATGTTACGGCCAGAATCCTGGCAAAGGCCATTGTGTCTCTGAAGGCCTCGTAGAGCGATGTGCCGGAGCGCGATGGTGCCTTCTTGCCAAACGAGTCCACTATGTAGTTGCAGGCCAGGTTGTAGGTTTTGCCGCTTCCGGCCGATGCCTTGTATATGTTTAGTTTCATTTATCAGTTATCGTCTTCGTTTTGTGGGGAGTTGGCCTCCTCTTCCTTGCGGAGGCTGGTGCGTGCGTTGTATATCAGCAGGCTCAGGGCTATTATGGCCGCCGTGGCGTAGCCTATGAAGGCCGGCAGCGGCATATACATGAATATGTACATGTCTTTGGCAAACACCCATATCAGCGACGACGACAATACCAGCGTGCATATCAGCATTATGTAGCAGAATTTGTTGGCTGATACGTCGATACGCCTCAGCAGCATGCCGAAGTCCTTTATTCCTATGTTGGCCAGGAACTGCCCGCGGCGCATTTTCCGCAGTATCAGGGATAGCTCCAATGGCGAGCTCTCCAGAAAGTCGCTGGCCTGCGACAGGTTTTTGTTGAACAGCGATTTCAGCCTGTCGGGCTGCATTTTCTCGAGCTGAAGCTTGCGCCCATACGGCTTAAAGAGTTCCGATATCCTGCATGTGGGGGTTATCGACAGGGCTATGGCCTCGGCTATCGACAGCGCGTTGAAGGCCGCCACCACCTCTCTGGGGATGTTGAGCTTGTGCTTGTAGGCTATGCGCATGATGCCGAGCGAAAACTCGCGCATGTAGTAGTCGGAGGTCTCTAGGAAATAGAGGTCGTCGGCCAGGAACTGTATGTCGCTGCGGAATTTCTGAAAATCGTATACCTCGCTGTGGTTGGCCAGCTTGCGCATGCTGTCGGCCAATACGTTGGAGTTTCGTGTGGATAGCGCGGCCACGATGTCGTGGATCCAGGCTCTCTGGTCGGTGGTGAGCAGGCCGGCGGTGCCGTAGTCGGCAAAATATATGTTGCCGTCGGGGCGCAGGCGCACGATTTCCTTCAGGGGCTGGGTAAGGTAGAGGCCGGTATCCAACATTCCGGAAATGAAGATGCTCAGGAAACTGTCGGCCACCTCTTTCTGCCGGAGTCCCCATTTGGTGAATTCCTGCGCGTCGGCCACTGATGTGGAGTTGTAATAGTTGGTTACCAGCGAGTTTGTGGATGTGTACTGGTTGAAGATTTCGGGCACCACAAAGCCCGCCATCTGATGGTATGCCTTGTTGAAACGGCGTATGCGGTCGCCTTCCTTGCTTAGGTCCAGCTCGGGAAGTATCTCGTGCTCAAACTCTTCCAGGATGCCCTCGGGGTCGGGGATGCCCAGGTTTATAAGCACGCGTCTGGATATTGATGCCAGCCTCTTGAAGAGTGCTATGTCGGCCAGCACCACGCTCTGAGTATCAGGGTGCAGGATTTTTACGGCCACGTCCTCGCCGCTAAGCAGCTTGGCGCGGAATGTGGCTGAAAAACCGTCCTGAAGGTAGCTCTTGTTGTCGAAATATTGGAAAGTCTTGTCGGCCTTGCGGTTGGTGTATTGCTCAAACACGGCTATGGCGTCGGCCTTCAACAATCCGTTGGGTCCAAACTCCAGCCGGGCAAACTCGGTGATGAGTTCGTCGGGCAGGATGTCGGGACGCCCCGACAGAAACTTGGCCAGCTTTACAGCCGTGGGGCCAAGGTCCTGTGTGGCGTATCTTATTCGTTGCCAATTGTTAAGGTTGGAATCTATCTCGGGAAAATTCTTCTGTGCTATTTTCCGTTTCGACAGGCCCGTGTTTACCAGGAAGCTTTGAAATCCATATTTTATCAATATGTTTACAGCATTGCCAAGCCTGTCGAGGCCTTTGTTTTTTTTTGTGGATTTCAAAGACATTGGTGTTGTTAGTTTTTAGTTAGTTTTTCCAATATGGATATTCTGCGTCTCAGCTTCTCCACCTCCTCGGGAGTGGCGTAGTCCATCTTGTCGTAGAACTTGCGCAGCAGCTCGCGCACCGAGCCTTCTATGTCGGCCGATGTGTCGAAAAGCCTGTTCTTGATGTTCTCGAAGATGGAGTTGCCCTCGTCCTTGGATATCTTGTTGCCCTCCACCAGGTTGTCGAATGTCATCTTCACCAGGCCGGTGGTATCGCCTATGAATTTTTTGCCGAGACTGGCTATTTCTTCTATCATAATCGTGTAGCGGATTTTGATGAGTTGGGATACTAGGGTTTAGTCGAGTCCGGCCACTATCTTCTCCAGTGCCTCCACTCTCTTCTTCAGCTCTTCCACCTCGCTCTTTGTGGCGGGGCGCACGTTCTGTATGGCGTTGCTGATGGTTTCGCGGATCTTGGCCTCCATGTCCTTCATCTTGGAATCGATGCCGGAGGTAAAGTTGTTCACAATCTTCTTGCCCTCCTCGTTGCTCACCTTGTTTTCGCCTATCAGTCCGTTTACAGCCTTCTCCACGTATTCCTTGGCGGCGTTGGCCTTGGCTATTCCCTGATACAGTATCTTCTTCAGGAGCGAGTCTATCGATTCGTTGCCCTGGTTTGCGGTGTTCTTGTTGTTGCTCTCGTCAGCGGCGGCCTGCTGCTGATTGGTCTGCTCTGTTTCTTCTGCCATAATATTGCGGTTGTTTAGTTGTTAGTATTCGTTTTATTATTTGTTGCCGTTCAGCTTTGCCTCAGCCATCTTCAGCTTTATCTTTGTGAGTACCTGCTTGGTGTTGAGCGCAAAGTCGTTCTTCATTATCCAGTCGTAGTAGCCGGTATCTATCTTCGACAGCACGTCTTCCACCTTCAGGCCCTTGTGCTTGCCGAAATTGAATACTGGCTCGTTTTTCTCGTTGTAGATCATCCTGCCGGCAAAATCCACGTTGTTGGTGTGGCTGGAGTACTGGCTGAGGAACTCCACGTTGTTTTCCAGCTGGTCGCCATACATATCCAGCTGAGACTTCAGCACCTCGTATGTGGCCTTGGTGTCGGCCAGCGCCGAGTGGGCGTCGTTAAGGTCCTTGCCGCAGTAATACTTGTAGGCGGCCACCAGGTTTCGCTGCTCCATCTTGTGGTATATCACCTGAACGTCTATGCGCTTGCACTTGCTCATGTCGAAATCTATGCCGGCTCTCAGGAATTCCTCGGCCAGCAGCGGAATGTCGAACTTGTTGGAGTTGAATCCGCCCAAATCGCAGTTTTCCAAGAACTTGGCCAGCTTGGGGGCTATCTCCTTGAATGTTGGGCAGTCCTTAAGGTCGTCCATGGTGATTCCGGTGATCTCTGATGCTTCCTTGCTTATCGGCACCAGCGGCTTCACCCTTGCGGTGTAGGTTTCCTCGCTCTGGTCGGGGTTCACCTTCAGTATGCATATCTCTATTATGCCGTCGTGGGCTATATTTAGTCCTGTGCTTTCCAGATCGAAGAAAGCTATCGGTTTCTTTAGATTCAGGTTCATTGCTGTATTGCTGTTATTATGTTCTTTCTATTCAGTGGTTTCTGTGGTCTCGGGGTTGTCCTCGGCTGGCGTGTCGTTGCCTTTGTCGTCATCATTTTTTGTAACTGATGCCGGACGCTTAAGCTCGAAGTTCTTGCCCAGATATACACGGCGCACCTCGGGGTCGTTGGCCAGGTCCTCAGGGGTGCCGGCCTGCAGTATCTTGCCGTCGTACAGCAGATAGGCTCGGTCGGTGATGGCCAGGGTCTCGTCCACGTTGTGGTCGGTAATCAGGATTCCGATGTTCTTGTTTTTCAGCTTGGCCACAATGCCCTGGATGTCCTCCACGGCTATTGGGTCCACGCCTGCGAATGGCTCGTCGAGCAGGATGAATTTTGGGTCCACGGCCAGGGCGCGGGCTATCTCGGTGCGTCGCCTCTCGCCACCCGACAGCTGTATTCCAAGGCTCTTGCGTATGTGCCCCAGGCTGAATTCCTCTATCAGGCTCTCAAGTTTTTCTTTCTGATACTCCTTGCTGAATCCCCTCACCTGCATTACAGACAGGATGTTGTCTTCCACGCTCATCTGTCGGAATACTGATGCTTCCTGTGGAAGGTATCCCACGCCCAGCTGCGCGCGCTTGTACATGGCGTGAGTGGTAATGTCGGTGTTGTCGAGGTATATGGTGCCGCCGTTTGGCTTTATCAGGCCCACTATCATGTAGAACGATGTGGTTTTGCCGGCGCCGTTTGGGCCCAGCAGGCCCACTATCTCGCCCTGCCTTACGTTTATCGACACATCCTTTACCACGGTACGCTTGCCGTATATCTTAAGTAGATGTTCTGCTCTTAGTTGCATTTTCTTGCTGTTTTGCTTTTGGATGCAAATATATATAAAAAAAGGCAAAACGAAACAAGTTTCGTAATGCCTTTTTCTAAAAAAAATGTAAATGCCGTTTTTTTTCCGAATACTAGAGAGCGGCGTCGAGAACAGAGTTCTGCTCGCCCATTCCGTTGTCTACTGTTGGGCGGTATGGATCGTTAATCCATGTGGCGCCGTCCAGTACGTAGCGGAACTGGTATTTCTTGCCATTCTCCAGAGAAAGCTCTACCTCGAATCCTTCAAGAGTCTTGGTCATTGGAGTTGCCTCCTTGTCCCACTCGTTGAACTCGCCGGCCACGGTTACCTTCTGGGCGTTCTGGGCCTGTGCGTTGGTGAGGGTAAGCTTGAATTTAGTTGTCTTAGAAGCCTTTTTGGTGCTAGCCTTCTTGGCTGTCTCCTTCTTGGCGGCCTCCTTCTTAGGTGCAGTTTCCTTCTTTGCCTTTGGCTCGGCGGCTGCATCTGCAACGGACTTTCTTGGTCTTCCTGCCATTTTCTTGCTTTTTTTTAAGTTTTACTTATTGTTTTTTTATTAATATGACGCAAAATTAGTGCATTTATTTGATTTTTAGGTATTTTTTTATATTAAATTTCTTTAACATTAGGGTAAATAAATCGTTTTGGTGATTTTTTATTTTTCTTTATATTTGCATTCTAAATTATCAATATTACCATTATGTTCTCACTTTTCAAGAAAGAGCTGTCGGCTTTCTTCAGCTCTATTACGGGATATATTGTGGTGTTCATATTCCTGCTGGTTAACGGCTTGGTGCTCTGGGTTTTCCGTGGCAATATGAACATCATCGACAGCGGTTTCGCGTATCTGGATCCGCTGTTTCAGATTTCGCCATGGGTGTTCCTCTTCCTGGTGCCAGCCATTACGATGCGCATGATTTCCGAGGAGCTCAAGACCGGCACAATAGAGGTGCTGTACACTCAGCCACTCTCCGATATGCAGATTGTTTTGGCCAAGTATCTGGCCGGCATGGTGCTGATACTTATCTCCCTGCTGCCCACCCTGATATATGTGGCAAGCATCAGCAGCCTGTCGGCCGAGGGTCAGCAGACTGCCGACGGCGCCGATATCGCGGGTCTGGATATGGGCGAGACCTTGGGCGCGTATCTGGGTCTTTTTATGCTGGCATCAGTATACTGCGCAATAGGCATGTGGGCGTCGGCACTCACCGAAAACCAGATAGTGGCATTCCTTCTGGCGGTCGGCATCAGCCTTTTCATGTATCTGGGCATGGATGCCATAAGCGGTTTCCTGGGCAAATCGGGCCTCATGATTTCCAATCTGGGCATCGACGCGCATTACCGTTCCATAAGCCGCGGTGTGGTGGATACCAGAGACATCGTATATTTTGTATCGGCCAACGCCTTGTTCCTGATACTCGCAAAATACAAACTAGCATCACGTAACTGGAAGTAGATCATGGATATAAAGATAGAAAACAGGAAAAAGAGCCTCAGGTGGCTGGGCATTGCCGTGGCTGCCATTGTGATATTGAACGTGGTGTCGCAGAGCCTGTTCACCAGGTTTGACCTTACCGACGACCACCATTTCTCGCTCACCGACTTCACCAAAAACTACCTCTCGCAGATGAAGGGGCAGGTGATGGTGCGTGTGTATCTGGATGGCGACGAGCTGCCGGTTTCCTTTTCCAGGATGAAGGACGAGATAAAATCTAAACTGGAGGAATTCCGCGTGTATGCCGGCAACAACGTGGCCTACACTTTCATAAATCCATCGCAGAGCGACAACAAGGACCAGCGCTACGGAGTGTACAAGCAGCTGTTCGACCTCGGGCTTAAGCCCGTGGAGATCGACAACCACACCACCGAGCAGACTACCAAGACTATGATTTTCCCATGCGCCGTGGTAAGCTACACTCTGGAGGGCAAAACCGGCCCCGACAATCACGACACCACTCTCTTCCGCGAGATTGGCATCAACCTGCTGAAGGCGGATCCAAGGCTGGAGCCCGGCGACGAGCAGAACATCTTCAACTCTGTGGCCGCGCTGGAATACGAGATTATCAACGCCATCTACCGTCTGTCGCAGATAGAGAAGCCGCGCATAGCCTTCCTTGAGGGTCACGGCGAGGCCCGCGAGGAAAACCTCATCGACATCTGCACCGAGCTTTCCGATTATTACGACGTGCGCCGCGGAGTTATCAACGGCAACGTGGGCGTGCTGGATGGTTTCCAAGCCGTGGTGATAGCCAAGCCTACCAAGCCTTTCAGCGAGGACGACAAGTTTGTGCTTGACCAGTACATCATGCAGGGCGGCAACGTGCTCTGGCTCCTTGACGCCACCACGGCATCGATGGACAGCCTCATGAGCAATCAGGCTTCGGCGGCATTGCCATTGGACCTCAATATCGACGACATGCTCTTCACCTACGGCGTGCGCGTAAACGCCAACATCATCCGCGACATGCAGTGTGCCGGCATCGGACTGGCTGTGGACGGACCCAACGGGCAGCCTCAGATAAAAATGTTCCCTTGGGATTACTATCCCGTGCTTATCAGCCACATAAAGAACCCCATCACCAAGCATCTCAACTATCTGTGGTGCAGGTTTGCCGGAAGCATAGATACCGTGGCCACCAACGTGCCGGTGCAGAAAACAGTGCTGCTTCAGTCCGGAAAATATTCCAAGATAATCAACGCGCCTTTCGCGCTCAACTTCAGCGAGGTGGGCATGCGTCAGGATCCCAACGACTACAACAAGCCTTATAATAATATAGGTGTGTTGCTGGAGGGAAATTTCGAATCTCTCTTCAAGGACCGCCGCGGACGCAACATCAATGGCCGCTATTACAACACAATGCAGTCGCAGGCGGCAAGCCGCCAGATTGTGGTGTCGGATGGCGACGTGGCCCTCAACGACATTTCGCCCAAGGGCGATCCATATCCGCTGGGTTTCGACCGCAGCAGCCAGAACACCTTCAAGGGCAACAAGGAGTTTATCGTGAATTCTGTTAACTACCTTACCGGCAATGCCGACCTGCTCACCATCCGCATGAAGGAGATGAAGGTGCGCATCCTCGACAAGCAGCGCGCCCAGCAGGAGAGGTCCATGTGGGCTTTCCTGAACGTGGTGCTTCCGCTCATTGTTATTGCAGTGTTGGGCGTGGTGCTGTTCATTGTAAGAAAACGTAAATACACTACCAGATGAGAAATATTTTCCTGATGCTTGCCCTTGCCCTGATGCTTGCGGCCTGTGGCGACGATACCGACTTCACGGTTTTGGAGGACAGATGCGGCGGTTTCGATATCGAGACCCGCGACGGCAATTCTATCTGGATTCTCAACAGGGATACCGCCTGGTGGGTTTTTCATCAGCCTGATGCCAGGGAAAACGCCAAGCCGCTGTGCATGGCCGACGCACACAAGATATCAGCCTTCTTTAATGTATTGAGGGATATCCAGGTGATGGGCCTCAGCAGCAAGGATCCCGAATCCAAGGATTGCGATTCGCATATATCCATCCGTGATTTTTCCGGACGCTGCACCAAGGAGCTCAGGTTTTCGGCAGTGCCGGGCTCATCGCAGATGATTGGAAAGGTAGACAACGGCAAATATTATGTGGTGGGCGTGCCGGGATTGAACCAGAGCCCCATCTCGGATTTTGCCTCTGCCGTGGAGTATTGGAAAGACAGGTCGCTCCTGTATGTCATGGAGGGCAATGTGTCAGCCATATCGGTGGAGAATTTCTTGAACCCGGGTCAGACGTTTTTCGTGAATGCCGTGGCTGATGTTTTCGAGGTGCGGGACGCCAAGGGCGACGTGGTGGAGGTTCAGCAGCAGAATGTGCGCCGTTATCTTGGATCCATCACGGGCATATACCGTGCGGC